>JACPCG010000184.1 GCA_016179925.1 Candidatus Rokuibacteriota bacterium
TGTGCGCCGACAGCTCGGCGATCTCATCACCCAGCTGATCCAGCTCTGCGGCGGGCTCCGGGCGGGTGGGAATGTCGGGCGTGCTGGGTTCCATGGGTGAGTCCCCCCTCTCTTGGGAGGACTCTACACCCCGGTTTTCGCGGCCCCGTGGAGCCTCCAGGACGGGCGATCGCGGCGCGAGCCATGATTTTTCGAGGTGCGCCCGGCCTTGCCGGCCTCGCCGGGCCAGCGCGCGCCGCTGAGACGGCATTGGCGAGGGACTGCCGGAACGTGGCCAGCCCCCGTGGTGAAAGCTGTCAAGCGAAATCTTTCGTGAGCGCCCGAAATCCTTCTGGAGCCCTGGCCGACGTGAGCGGGAGCAGCGGCCGCAGGCGCCTGACGGAGCCAGCGCTCAGGGCGGGCGGGTGGCCATCTGGTCCGGGTCGTGCGGGCTCCGATCGTCACTGTGCTCGCCCCAGCCGAAGAGGCCGTCGGCGAGCGCGATTTTCTCCTCAGTTCATCCCTTGGTGACAAAGCGGGCTAGGGAAGCTCAGCCACGGCCCGGGTCCATCTCAAACAGAAGCTGCTGCGGGTCAAAAGCTCGTTTCTTGATCTCGTCCGGCCGAGGCATCCTGAAGTGCTTGCTCGGTGTCAGGCCTTGGAACTGATAGGAAGAACCAATGTCTCGAGAACCGTAGACCTGGTCAGGTGGCACCGCCATTCTTTCCAAGTGAAGTCTGCAGAAGCGTTGGCCATCCTCAACCATGAACGGGGCGTCGAGAGCTCGAACTTCCATTACAGCAACGGTGCCCTTGATTTCTCCTTGCCTTCCGTATCCGAATCCAGGGTCAAAGAAGCCCGCGTAGTGCGTTCTAAGCTCTCCCGAAGTTTCCTCGTACGCGACCATCTCAGCCGCGCAGCTCGCCGGTATCCGAACCTTGTCCTTAGAGGTCAATAGATAGAAGTGATCCCGCTCAAGTATCAGTTGACCCCTACTGTCCCTGAATACTGGCTCCCAGTAGTCAAAGACCGCGTAGTGGTCAAGCCTGCTCAAGTCGATCAGTTGGCTGTTCTTCTTGGCCTTGTAGCCGACGCAATGAGTTCCTCCGATGCCGCTGAGATCAACCTGCAGAAACAGCCCTCCGCGCCGAATGATTTCCTCGCGCGCGACAGGCGTTTCACCTTCGTAAAGGAGGGGGCCCTGTTCGTCGTAAATCGTCATGATCTCGTCAGTCGAGCAGCGAGAGGTTCCGCGAACAAATCGTATCTGGCTCAGCGAGAGATACCGTTCAACGCGGACAGGGAACGACCTCGTTACTACTTCGAGAAAGAGGGGACCTTGGTAGCCATCACTGATTTCATCGAAGCGGTCGCTTCGGTCGGATATGACTCGGGTAAATATATCTAGCCGCCCGGTGCTGCTGCGTGGGTTAGCCTTCGCCCTGAGGCCCTTGGGCAGACGAACCTCCTCCATCAGGGGGATGATGTAGACGGCTCCGGGCTCGAGAACAGCGCCCCTCACGAGGTCCAGCGTGTGCGATGCGTACTTGGTTAGCTTGTCCTTAACGGGTTCCTTCCCGGGGAGGAAGCTGCACTGAACCCGAATGGCAACCTCGCCCAACCGCAGATCAAGGCTCGCTGGCTGAAGTTGCCTCGGTAGGATCGTAAACGCTGAGCAGATCAGCCCTCTCTTCACCATCTCGGCGATCTCTTGCCGGGGTAGAATGCCTTCGGAGTCGGCGAACTGACTGTCGGAGGTGACCGAACTACTCGAGCTGGCGATCACAGGATTCAGTTTGCCAGCACGTGGTCGAAGCCGCTGATTCGTTGGACTCCGGAGATGACCACGCCCGCGATGATAACAGACGCTAAGACAATACGCCTCGGCAAGGCTATCGCCGAAGTTCGAGACGGAGATGGTGTTACGGCGCAGGCGTGGGCGATATCCGCGCCCATTCCGCAGGCTCATGCTTATCCGCGTAAGTCCGAAAGCCCCCAGCGTCACATCACTTGCCTCGGTCCCCGTCATCCTGGCAACTTCTCGGCCAAGACTCTCAGATCACGCAATATAACGGGCAGCGCCTTCAAGCAGTCGGATGACTCGTAGGCTGCCGTCGCCGTCGAGTCCCGATGGATTGTCGGGACTCTACGCAGCAATTCGCCGCGAAGCCACAGCGCGTCGCGCTGCAGTGCGGAGCACTTTCCCAAGCCTGGGTCAATCGTGTTCACGACAGTGGCGGTGGCATGTCGGACGATTGCCCATTGCCGCATTTCGCTTTCACGAAACTCGGACGCCGCTTCTATGAACTCCCTGACCCTGAGCTTCAGTTCCTTGTCGCTAGCCGCTTGCGGCGCTCCGCTGGCAGATGCCCGGTCGGCCTGACCGGCCCGTTTCATCCAAAAGTCTGCGGTGTCCTTATAGATCATCCTGGCCGCAGCAAATCCTAGCCCGAACGCGATGAGGAAAATGAGGAAGGCGCTTATCGGCCCGCCCTTAAGCGCGCGCATTTCCCGCGCCAAGATTCTGAGATCGCTCATCGTGGTTCCTCCCATGCGGGAGGACTATATCAGTCGAGGGATGCAAGGTAGCATGGTGACGTCATGGTTCCACCCCGTCCATGGGAGCCTTCGGAGTTAAGCGGATAGGCATGCCGGGTTCTTCGATCCCGGGTTCGGCTACGGCGACGGGAGCCTTCTCGGGACCAAGGTGGTTATGGAGGTGAGGGCCCGGGAGGTGCCGTTCATGGTCTACGACGGTCAGACGTCGTTCAAGGTCTGGTTCGAGCGGCTGCGGTCGCGGCCGGGGCGCGTCTACGGCGCCGGCCTCGGCTCCTCCTACCAGCATCAAACCCTGACCCTCAGCAAGCAGTTTCGTCGGTGGTAGGGCGGCCCCGGTGTTAGAATGCGTCAAGGGAGGGTGCGATGGCTGAGCAGAAGAAGAAAGAGACCCGACCCAGCAAGCCCGCCGAGGGCGGCGACGGCGCCGCCGCGAGCCCCGAGCTCGCCAAGAAGGGCAAGAAGATCAAGGAAGACATCGACAAGCTCCTCGACGAGATCGACGACATCCTGGAGGAGAACGCCGAGGAGTTCGTGAAGAGCTACGAGCTGCGACCAGGAGTTCGAGAAGTACGTCGCCAGCGCCGCCACCACCGTGGCGTGCCCCGAGTGCGAGAGCCCCCAGGTCATGCGCAAGCTCTCCGTCTTCGGCCTGAAGAGCGCCGGCAGTTTCGCGCCCTCCGCCATGTCGGCGGGCGGCGGATGCTGCGGCGGCGGTTGCTCCTGCCACTGACGACCGGCCCGTTTCCCGTCCGCTAGCACCGCGATGGATCTCCGCCGCCTCGAAGTGTTCGCGAAGGTGGCCGAGCTCCGGAGCTTCTCGCGCGCCGCCGAGGCGCTCGGACTCACGCAACCGACCGTCTCCGAGCACGTGCGTGCGCTCGAGGACGAGCTCGGCGTCCCGCTCCTCGACCGGCTCGGCCGCGGGGCCACGCCGACGCGCGCCGGCTCGCTGCTGCTCGGCTACGCGCGCCGGATGCTGGCGCTCTCGCGCGAGGCGCGGCAGGCGCTCGACCAGTTCCAGGGGCGCCTGAGCGGCGAGCTCGTCGTCGGCGGCTCCACGATCCCCGGCGAGTACCTCCTGCCCGAGATGATCGGACGCTTCAAGACCCTCTACCCCGACATCTCGGTGTGCCTCCTGATCGGCTCGAGCCGGCAGGTCACGGAATGGATCGAAGACGGCCGCGTCGAGGTGGGCGTGGTCGGAGCCCCCCCGGGCCCGAAGTCGCTCGTCGCGCGCGAGCTCCAGGCGGACGAGCTCGTGCTGGTCGTGCCGCCGACGCACGCGTGGGCCGGCAAGACGGGCGTGATGCTCGCGGAGCTGAAAGCCGAGCCGCTCATCGTTCGCGAGCGCGGCTCGGGCTCGCGGGAGGCGCTGGAGCGCGCGCTCGGCGAGGTGAACGCCGCGCTCTCGGGCTTCCGCATCGTCGGCGAGATGGGCTCGACCCAGGCGATCAAGCAGGCCGTCCGCGCGGGGGTCGGGCTCGCCCTCGTCTCCAAGCGGGCGGTGGAGGACGAGTGCCGGGCGAATCTGCTCCACTGCTTGAAGGTCAACGACTTGCGCGTGTCGCGCGCGTTCTATCTGGTGACGCATCGCGACCGGAGCCGCTCGCCGCTCGCCCAGGCGTTCGTCGAGCTCGTCGAATCCGACACCCCGGCGCGCGCGTCTTAACCCTCGTCATGATCGAGCACACCCACACGGAGGTCCGGCTCACCTCGTACGCCGCCTGCGCCGGCTGAGCGTCCAAGATGGCTCCTGGAGATCTCCAGGAGGTGCTGGCGGCGCTCAAGCCCATGGGGAAGGTGCATCCCGACCTGCTCGTCGGTCTCGGTGCGGCCGACGACGCCGCGGTCTACCGCATGGCGCCCGACATGGCGATCGTGGAGACGCTCGACTTCTT
Source organism: Candidatus Rokuibacteriota bacterium (assembly GCA_016179925.1). GTDB lineage: Bacteria > Methylomirabilota > Methylomirabilia > Rokubacteriales > CSP1-6 > JACPCG01. The sequence goes on from JACPCG010000184.1 coordinate 4,437, forward strand.
CCCGCCCGTCGTGGACGACCCGTGGACGTGGGGCGCGATCTCCGCCGCCAACTCGATGTCGGACGTCTACGCGATGGGCGGCGAGGTCCTCTTCGCGCTCGTGATCGCGGGATTTCCTCGCGAAATGCCGAAGGCGATCATCGTGGAGGTGTTCCGCGGCGGCAGCGAGAAGATCGCCGAGGCGGGGGGCGTGATCGTGGGCGGCCACACCGTCGTGGACGCCGAGCCGAAGTACGGCCTCTGCGTCACGGGGCGCGTCCATCCTGACCGCATCCTCATCAAGGGCGGCCTCCGTCCGGGCGACCGGCTCTTTCTCTCGAAGCCGCTCGGCACCGGCGTGATCACGACGGCCGCCAAGAACGGCGTGGCACCGGCGGAGGCCCTCGCCGGCGCCGTCGCGAGCATGCTCAGGCTGAACCGCGTCGCCTCCGAAGTCGCGCGCGACGCGGGCGCCACGGGCGCGACCGACGTCACCGGCTTCGGCCTGCTCGGCCATGCCGGGGAGATGGTCCAGGCCTCGGCGGCCGGCGTCGTCGTCGGCGCCTCGCGGCTCCCGCTGCTGCCCGGCGCCCGCGCGCTCGCGGAGGCCGGCCAGTGGAGCGGAGGCATGAAGCGCAACCGGCGTCATGTGGACGCGGTCTTCGGTGGGCGCCTCCAGATCGATCCCGCCGTGCCGGGGGTTCTCGCCTCGCTGCTCTTCGAGTCCGAGACCTCGGGCGGGCTGCTCTTCTCGGTCACGCCCGGCCAGGCGCGCGGCGTGCTGGACGCCTTCCGCCGCCGCGGCGAGGAGTGCTGGGAGATCGGCGAGGTCGTGCGAGAGCCGATCATCCGCATCACGCCGTAATCCGCCGCTCCGGCCGATAGCGCGCGGTGCACGCTATCGGTCTCACCGATTCGCGCGCGCGGCGAATCCCGCGCGGTCGAATCGGCGTCCAAACACGCGCGTTCATCTCTTCCTGGTGGAGGTCTGGCCCGATGCGACGTCCGGCCCGGTGGCTGGGGGTGTTGGCGATCGTCACGCTCGCGTCGGCCGAGGCCCGGACGGGACGCGCGGGCGCCGAGGTTCCCCCCGTGCTCAGGGTGTCGGCGATCCCCGACGAGAATCCGAACGAGCTGTTGAGGATCTACACCCCGTTCGCCGAGTATCTGGCGAAGGAGCTCGGCCTGAGGGTCCAGTTCACGCCCGTCGTCGACTACGCGGCGACCGTCGAGGGCTTCGCGGCGAAGAAGCTCGACCTGGTCTGGTACGGCGGGTTCACGTCGGTCCAGGCGGTGCGCCGCACGAACGGCACCGCGAAGCGGCTGGTGCTCCGCCAAGAGGACGCCGAGTTCAAGTCCGTGTTCGTCGCCAGGCCGGGCTCGGGGATCAAGCGTCTCGAGGACCTGAAGGGCAAGACCTTCGCGTTCGGCTCGGTGTCCTCGACGTCCGGCCACCTGATGCCGCGCTACTTCCTGCTCCAGGCCAAGATCACCCCCGAGAAGGCCATGAAGCAGGTCGCCTACTCCGGCGCCCACGACGCCACCGCGCTCTGGGTCGAGTCGGGGAAGGTCGAGGCGGGCGCGCTCAATTTCCTCGTGTGGGACAAGCTCGCGCAGGCGAAGAAGGTGGACCTCGCGAAGGTCACGGTTTTCTACACGACGCCGCCCTACGTCGATTACGTGTGGACGGTCCGGGGCGACCTCGACACGGGGCTCCAGGACAGGATCGCGGCGGCATTCCTGAAGCTCGACTACGCACACCCCGAGCACCGGAAGCTGCTCGATCTCCACCGGACGCGGAAGTACATCCGCGCGAACGACGCCGACTGGAGGGGGATCGAGGAGGCGGCGATCGCCGCGGGACTGCTCAAGTAGTGTACGAGCTCTCCGGGGTCCGGAAGGTCTTCGCGGACGGCTCGGTCGCCCTCGACGGGATCTCCTTGACGGTCGGGCGCGGCGAGCACGTCGCCTTCATCGGCCCGAGCGGGGCGGGGAAGACCACGCTCTTCCGGATCCTCAACCTCACGCTCCGGCCCACCGCCGGCAGGCTCGTCTTCGAGGGCCAGGACGCCTCCGGGCTCTCCGACGCCGCGCTCCGGCGCGCGCGCACGCGGATCGGCACGATCTACCAGCAGCAGAACCTCGTGGGCCGGCTCCGCGTGGTCCACAACGTGCTGGCGGGCAACCTCGGACGCTGGTCCACGCTCGAGGCGGCCGCCTCGCTCGTGCGGCCGCGCAGCGCCGGCCAGGCCGCGACCGCGCTCGAGCGGGTGGGGATTCCCGAGAAGCTCTACGCGCGCACGGACGAGCTCTCGGGCGGCCAACAGCAGCGCGTCGCGATCGCGCGCGTGCTCGTCCAGGACCCGGACGTGCTTCTGGCCGACGAGCCCGTGTCGTCGGTGGATCCCTCGCTCGCCGTCACGATCGTGTCGCTGCTCCGCGATCTCTCTCACGAGAGCCAGAAAACTCTCCTCATGAACCTCCACAGCGTCGAGCTGGCGCTCCACTACTTCCCGCGGGTCGTCGGCATCCGGGACGGGCGGGTCCGCTTCGACCTGGCGCCCGAGAAGGTGAGCGGCGAGCTGCTCGCGGAGCTCTACGCCGGCGACCGGGACGAGGAGCAGGCGCTGGAGCGGTTCCAGGATGGCAAGAATCCCTTCGGCGGCGCCTGCCGACCGCTTCCCGGCTTCGGGGCGTAGGTCCCGCTTCCCGTATCTCCTGACCGCGATCCTGGCGGCGAGCGTGGTCTACTCGCTGCGGGCGGCGCAGGTGGACCCGCGGCGCTTCTTCGAGGGCGACGTCCTGGCCAACGTCGCCCGGTTCGTGCGCGGCGCGCTGCCGCCCGAGCTGTCGCGCGAGTTCCTCGGCCTGATGCTGCGCCCGGCGCTGGAGACGGTGCAGATCTCGGTGATGGGCACCGCCATCGCCGTGCTCATCGGGATCCCGCTCGGCCTCCTCGCCACCTCGTCGCTCACCTGGCGCGGGGTGCTCCACGAGCGCGCGAGCCGCGCCGGCCGCTGGGGGCTGGGGTTCGTGCCCTACGCCCTCGCGCGAGCCGCGCTCTCGGTCTTCCGTTCGATCCCCGAGTACGTCTGGGCGTTCATGTTCGTCCGCGCGGTCGGCCTCGGGCCGTTTCCCGGCGTGCTCGCGATCGGCGTCGCCTACGGTGGGATGCTCGGCAAGGTGTACTCGGAGATCCTCGAGAGCATGAACCCCCGCCCGCTCGAGACCCTGCACGCGGCGGGCGCCTCGAGGCTCGGCGTCGTCCTCTACGGCCTCGTGCCGCAGGCGCTGCCGAACGTCGTCGCCTATACCCTCTACCGCTGGGAATGCGCGATCCGGGCGTCCGCCATCCTCGGGTTCGTGGGCGCGGGCGGCCTGGGCCAGCAGATCGAGCTCAGCATGCGGATGTTCCAGTTCAACGAGGTCCTCACGCTCCTGGCGGTCCTGTTCGTGCTGGTGGCGGCCGTGGACTTTGCGAGCGCCCGCATCCGGGCGAGGCTCGCCTGATGGCGCGCCTCCCCGCCGCCAGGCCGAGCCGCGCGTGGGCCCTCTGGGTGGGCGCCGGGTTCGCCGCGCTGCTCCTCTGGTCGTGGCAGGGCACGGGCGTGGACCTCGCGAGCCTCTTCGGCCGCGAAGGACTCCGCCAGATCGCGGTCTACGTCCGCAAGCTCTTCCCGCCCGATCTCTCGGCGGCGGCGCTCTCGGCCGCGGGCGCGGGCGCCGTCGAGACGTTCGCGATCTCGCTGATCGGCTCGCTGCTGGCCGTCGCGATCGCGCTGCCCATGTCCCTCCTGGCGACGCGCACGCTGCTCTATCGCGGGATCCTCTTCGAGGGGCGGCGGCTCCACCCCGGAGCGCGCGCGGTGCGCCTCGGCTTCTACGCGGCGGGCAAGGCGGCGCTGAACGTCCTGCGCACGATTCCCGAAATCGTCTGGGCGCTGATCTTCGTCTTCGTGGTCGGGCTCGGGCCGTTTCCCGGCGTGCTCGCGCTGGGCGTCCACACGGGCGGGGTGCTCGGCAAGCTCTTCGGCGAGGTCCTCGAGGACGTGGATCCTGCGCCGCTCGAGGCGCTCCAGGCGACGGGCGCGAGCCGCGTCAGGATCCTGATCTACGGCGTGCTGCCGCAGGCGCTCCCGCAGTTCGTGTCCTACGCGCTCTACCGCTGGGAGGTGAACATCCGCGCGGCGGCGGTGCTGGGCTTCGTGGGGGCGGGAGGGCTCGGCCAGCGGATCTACGTCGCGATCAGCCTCTTCCACGAGCAGGAGCTCATGACGCTGATCCTCGCGATCTACGCGATCGTGACGCTCGTGGATGCGCTCAGCGCCTACCTACGCTCGAGGCTGGTCTGAGGCGCCCTGGCTCCTGAGGACGGCGAGCAGCCGTTTCTTGAGCTCGACCGGGATCTCGACCTCGCGGAGCTTCCTGGCGGCGTTGACGGTGCCGCGGTAGGTGTTGATGAACGCGACGCAGGGCGCGCACCCCTCGATGTGCCACTCGAGCAGCTCGCGGGCGGGCTTCGGGAGCGTCCCCTCGAGATAGTCGCCCAGCAGGTCGGCGATCTGCCGACACTCGATCGTGGAGGGGCCGGGCGTGTCCGGGTCAGGCATCGGCGTCCATTATATGTAGACGCCTCCCGCGGCGCGAGCGATTCCGGCCGTGCGGGGACCCTCCCGCGTCCGCTGGACGTCGGACCCGGTTGCCCGTATCCTCGGGGCCAATGTCGCCGCGCGTGGCGCTGCTCACCCCGTTCGCGCACCCGTCCGTCCGTGGCAACGCGGTGACCGTCGCGCGCGTGGCGCGCGGCCTCAGGGAGCGCGGCGTCGAGCTTGCCGTGTGGGACCTCGCCGCGACGCCCGAGCCGGCGGCGGAGGCGGAGATCGAGGCCTACGATCCGGCCCTCGTCCACGCGTTCCACGCCTACCGCGTCGGCCCCCTCGCGCTCCGGCTCGCCCGCCGCGCCGAGGTCCCGCTGGTCCTCACGCTGACCGGCACCGATGCGAACCACGACCTCTTCGATCCCGAGCGCGCCGCGGTCGTGCGCCGCGTGCTCGAGGGCGCCCAGCGCGTGACCGTGTTCCACGCCTCCATCGCCGAGCGCGTCGCCGCGGCGCTGCCCGACCTCCGCGGGCGCCTCGTCGTCGTTCCTCAGGCCGTCCGCTTCGACGGGGGCGAGCCATTCGACCTCGCAGCGCACTGGGCGCTGCCGCCGGGCGCGGTCCTCTTCGTCCTTCCGGGCGGCGTCCGCCAGGTCAAGAGTCCGCTGGCCCCGATCCCTCCGCTCGAGCGGCTCGTCACTCGCCGGCCCGGCGTCCGCCTGCTCTACGCGGGACCCGAGCTCGACCCCGACTGGGGCGCGGCGCTCCGCAAGGCGCTCGACGGGCGCCCGTGGGCCCGGTGGATCGGCCCGGTGAACCACGCGCGGATGGCGTCCCTCTTGTCCCGCGCCGACATCGTGCTGAACTGCTCTATTTCGGAGGGCGGGATGGCCAACTCCGTGCTCGAAGCGCTGGCGCTCGGTCGCGCGGTGCTCGCCTCCGACATCGAGGGCAACCGCTCGCTGATTGAGGACGGCGTGACCGGCCTCCTCTATCGCGACGAGGCCGAGTTCGAGCGCCGCGCCGACCTGCTCGCCTCCGATGCGGCCCTCCGCGCGCGCCTCGGCAGCGCCGGGCGGGCGCTGGTGGAGCGGCGCTACCCCGCGCCGCGCGAGATCGACGGCTATCTCGGAGTGTACCGGGAGTTGCTGCCGGTGGCCGTGTGACCTCCCGGCTCGCGGAGTTCCTCAATCCGCGGTCCATCGCGCTTGTCGGCTGCCCCGGCGACCTCACCCGGCCCGGCGCGCGGCCGGTCGTCTACCTCAAGCGCCACGGCTACCCCGGCAACGTCTATCCGGTCAACCCGCGCCACGCCGAGATCGGCGGCTACAAGGCCTACCCGTCGCTCTCGGATCTTCCCGAGCGACCCGACCTTGTCTGGATCGGCGTGCCCGGTGCCCGCGTCCTGGAAGCGCTCGAGGAGGCCAGGCGCCTCGGGATCCCGAACGCGGTCATCCTGACGGCAGGGTTCGCCGAAACCGACGCCCAGGGCCGCCGCCGGCAGGCGCGGCTTGCCGAGACCGCTCACGAAGCGGGGATCGCGGTGCTCGGCCCGAACATGCTCGGGTTCATCAACTGCTGGGACCGGGTGCCGCTGACCTTCTCGCCCGCAGGCGGGCTCGAGCCCCTGGTCCCGGGCGCGCTCGGCATCGCGTCGCAGAGCGGCGCGCTCGCGGGCATCGTCGTGAACCGCGCGTTCGACCGGCGGATCGGCGTGAGCGCGATGGTCTCGACGGGCAACGAGGCGGGGATCACCGTCTCCGAGTGCCTCGAGTACTTCGCCGAGGACCCGCGCACGCGCGCGGTCGCGTTCCTGGCCGAGGGCATCCGCGACGGCGCGCGCTTCCGTGGAGCGGCGGCGCGCTGCCTTGACGCCGGCAAGCCGATCGTGGCGCTCAAGATGGGGCGCTCGGCGGCAGGCCGGCGCAACGCGCTCACCCATACCGGCGCGCTCACGGGCTCCCACGAGGCGTGGCAGGCCGTCGCGCGCCAGCTCGGCATCATCGAGGTGGACACCTTCGACGACCTCGTCGAGGTCGCCGGGTTTCTTTCGCACGAGCGGCGCGCCCCCCGCCGTGGCGTCGCGGTCCTGGCGACGTCGGGAGGCGCGTCCATCATGACGGCGGACCAGCTCGAGGCGCGGGGGATCGCGCTGCCGCGCCTCGCCGCGCGCACGGTCGAGACGCTCGGCCGCCTCCTGCCGGACTACGCCCGCACGCGCGACAATCCGGTGGATGTGACGGCCGGGATGAGCGAGGAGCTTTTCGCGAGCGTGCTCGAGACGCTCGTCGCCGATCCGGGCGTGGACACCGTCGTCACGATCGTCACCGGCGCCCGCGGCGTCGAGCGGGCGCAGAACGTGTCGCGCGTGGCGCGCGCGGCGGACAAGCCCGTCGTCACGTGCTGGCTCGGCGGCAGCCTCACCGAGGAAGGGCTCAGGCTCCTCGACGCGCAGGCGGTGGACTGCTTCCGCAATCCGCGTACGCTCGCGCTCGCGTTGGCCGCCGCGCGCGACTTCGCTTCGGCGCGCGCGGCCTGGCGGACACGCCGTCCGATCGGCGGGCGACGGGCCGGGCCCGCGCTGGTGGGGCCCGACGGTGCGCTCCCGTATCGCGGCGCTCGCGCGGCGCGCCGGCCTGGCGCGCGCCCCGGAGGCGCTCGTCGCGACGCCCGGGGAGGCGGCGCGCGCGGCGCGCCGGCTGGGCTTCCCGGTGGCGCTGAAGGTGGTCGCGCCGGATCTTCCCCACAAGACCGAGGCAGGCGCGCTGGCGCTCGGGCTCGGCAGCGCCGCCGATGTCAGGGCCGCAGGGGCGCGCCTGCTGCGGCGGGCCCGCGGCGCCGAGGTCGAGGGACTCCTCGTCCAGCGGATGATTGAAGGCAGCGAGGTGCTGGTCGGCGTCACGCGCGATCCGACCTTCGGCCTGCTGCTCGTGATCGGCGCCGGCGGCGTCCGGGCCGAGCTTCACCGGGACACCGCGCGCCGGCCGCTGCCGGTGAGCCGGGGCGAGATCGTCGGGATGCTCGGCGAGGTCCGGACGCTCGGCGCGCTCCGCGGTTTCCGCGGCGCGCCGCCGGCCGATGTGCCGGCACTCGTCGCGGCAATCGTGAGCGTGGCGCGGCTGGCCGAGAGCCTGGGCGACCGTCTCGTCTCGCTCGACGTGAACCCGATCGTCGTCCGCCGGCGCGGCCGCGGCGCGTTCGCCGTGGATCTGCTCGCCGTCCTGTCGGACGGCCCGGCTGCCTCGTGACCGGGCAGGGTATCCGGAAACTCGCTGATGGGGCAGGCACGATGGCCGGTCCGGCCGCCGCTCCGATGGGGCGAGTCAACAGTGGCGCTCATTTGGCCGCGGCCTGCGGAGGCGACGAATGGCCTGCGGTTTGCACGCCTGGTCGCTGTAATATGAAGGGGACAGGTCGGACCGCGGCGGGCTCGGCGGCTTGACGGCTCCTTATAATGGCGTCTTAAGGGATCGCCCGAGAGAGGAGAGCTCGATGAGCGAGGAGGCCCGGGTCCAGGCGTTCGTCACCGCGTTCGGCGCCCTGCGCGCTGAAGTCGAGAAGGTCATCGTCGGCCACCGCGAGATCATCACCCACGTGCTCACCGCGCTGTTCGCGGGCGGCCACGTGCTGCTCGAGGGCGTGCCCGGCCTCGGCAAGACGCTCCTCATCAAGACGCTCGCCGAAGGGCTCGAGCTCTCGTTCTCGAGGATCCAGTTCACGCCGGACCTCATGCCCGCGGACATCATCGGCACGAACATCATCATCGAGGACGCCGACGGCCGGAAGCACTTCCAGTTCCAGCACGGGCCGATCTTCGCCCACATCCTGCTGGCCGACGAGATCAACCGCGCCACACCGAAGACCCAGTCGGCGCTGCTCGAGGGGATGCAGGAGGGCTCGGTGACCGTCGGCGGCGCCTCGCGGCCGCTGCCCGCGCCGTTCTTCGTGCTCGCGACCCAGAACCCGATCGAGATGGAGGGCACGTATCCCCTGCCGGAGGCCCAGCTCGACCGGTTCCTCTTCAAGCTCCGCGTCCGGTATCCCGCGATCGACGAGCTGAACGCGATCATCGACCGCACGACGCAGGCGCGGCACGTGACGGTCTGCCGCGTCATGAGCGGGCCGACCGTGCTCTCGTTCCGGGAGCTGATCCGCGAGGTGCCGATCGCCTCGCACGTCCGCGACTTCGCCTCGACCATCGTGATGGCCACTCAACCCCAGTGGGAGCAGGCTCCCGACGTCGCGCGCCGCTTCGTGCGCTACGGCGCCAGCCCGCGCGGGGCTCAGGCGCTCGTGCTCGGCGCCAAGGTGCGCGCCCTCGCCGAGGGCCGGTACAACGTGAGCGTCGAGGACATCAAGGTCCTCGCCGCGCCGGCGCTGCGCCACCGGGTCATCCTGAACTTCGAGGGCGAGGCTGAGGGGGTGGACGCCGACACCCTGATCGGCCAGGTCGTGGAGGCCGCCGAGGCGGTCACCGTCCAGGGCAAAGAACCGTTTCTCCGCTGAGCGGGGGAGGATCGCATGGGAGAGTCGCAGGCGATCGGCATCCTCGTCCGGCGCGTCGCGCGCCAGGTCCGGCGCCGCCGCGCCGAGCACCACGCCCTCCGCGGCGCGTTCTGGGGCGCCGCCGCGGCCGCCGCCCTGCTCGTGTTCAAGAGTCTCCTCGGCGTCGTCGCAGTGGCCGCGGGTGGAGCGCTCGTGGCGGCGGGCGCACTCGCCGGGGTCCTCTGGGGGCTCGCGCGGCGTGTGGACGCGGCGGACGCCGCGCGGCTCGCCGACCGCGCCTTCGCGCTCGACGACCGGGTCGCCACGGCGCTCGAGTGGGCGGCGCGGCCGGACCGGACGCCGCTCGTCGGCCTGCTCGTCGCCGACACCATCGCGCGCGTGGAGGCCCTCGAGCCGCGCCAGATCGTGCGCCGCGTAGTCCCGGTCGAGGGGCGGTGGCTGCCGGTGCCCGCGCTGGTGGCGCTCGTGCTGGCCCTCGCCCCGGCGATCCCGATGCCCTCGGGCCTCCCCGACTTCCTGCCGTCGGGCGACCCGGAGCAGAAGGAAGAGCGGACCGCCTCGACGATGCTGGAAGAGCAGTCGCGGCCGCTCGCGAAGGATCCGGCCAAGCGGCCGTCGCTCGAGGAGCGCGACTTCGCCGCCCGCGCGGGCGCGGGCGGAGCCACGACCGCCGGCGACCTCTCGGCGATCTTCAAGGACACCGCGCTCTCGGGCCAGCGGCCCGACTTCAACAGCTTCCTGAAGAAGGGCGACGAGCGGCTCAAGCTCCTCGAGCAGGTGGACCGGCTGCCGGACCTCCAGTCGGACTTCACGAGCACGCAGTACAAGGTGGTCTTCCGCAAGTCGAAGTCGCTGCTGAGCGGGCTCTCCCCCGACATCTCGCCGAAGAAGCTGCGCGAGCTCCTCGAGGAGATGGAGCGCCTCGGCCGCAAGGGCGGCAACTGGAGCGGGGACGCGTCGGAGGGCATGGAGGCGCTCGAGGGCGGGCAGACCGACCGGGCGCTCGAAGCGATGCAGCGGGCGCTCGACAAGATGCGCGCGATGGACGAGCGGCAGCGCGCCGGCAAGAACCTCCGCGGGGTGCGCGAGAGCGAGCGCGGACGCGGACGCGGCCGCGGCGACGGCACCGGGGCCGAGGACATGGACTTCGGCGAGGGCGAGGGACTCCTGCCCGGCAAGGGGCGGAGCTTGATGCCCAAGGGCGAGGCGACCTCCCGGCTGCGTGCCAACCCGTTCGATGTCGGCGTCGAGGGCGAATCGCGCCGCGGGAGGAAGGACGGCTACGACACGAACCTCACCGGTCGCGCGGGCTCGATGCCCTCGCGCCTGCAGTACCTCGGCGTCATCGGGCAGTACCGGAAGATGATGGAGGACGCGATCACGCGGGAGCAGATCCCGCGCGACTACCACGGACAGATCAAGGACTACTTCCAGGCGCTCGACGAGAGATAACCGGTGCCCGCGACGCGCGACGCGATCTTCAGCTCCGAGTTCCTCTCGCAGCTCGAGCGCCTGTCGCTCCTCTCGCGGCGGGTGTTTCGCGGCCGGGTGAAGGGCGAGCGCCGCAGCCCGCGGCGGGGCCACAGCGTCGAGTTCTGCGACTACCGCGCGTACGGGGTCGGCGACGACCTCCGGTACGTGGACTGGAACATCTACGGGCGCCTCGACCGCCTGCACGTGAAGCTCTTCGTTGACGAGGAGGATCTCTGTCTGCATCTCCTCCTCGACGCCTCGGCGTCCATGGACTTCGGCGCGCCGACGAAGCTCGAGTACGGCGCGCGCCTCGCGGCCGCGCTCGGCTTCATCGGCCTCGTCGGCATGGAGCGGGTCGGCGTCGGCGTGCTGCGCGAGCGAGTCGCCGAGGGCTGGCCGCCGACGCGGGGGCGCAACCAGGTGGTGGGCCTCTTCGAGTTCCTCAGCCGGGTGCGGCCGGCGGGAGGGACGAGCCTCAACGACGGGCTCCAGAACTACGCGATGCGGGCGCGGGAGCCCGGCCTCGCCGTCGTGATCACCGACCTGCTCGATCCGGGCGGGTTCGAGGCGGGCGTGCGAGCGCTGCTCGAGCGGCGGTTCGACGTCCACCTGGTCCACGTGCTGACGCCGGAGGAGATGAACCCCGAGCTTGCCGGCGACCTCCGCCTCGTCGACAGCGAGACCGGCGAGCTGCGCGAGCTCTCCGTGGACGGCGACGCGATCCGCGCGTACCGTGAGCGCCTCCGCGAGTTCCTCGAGCGCGTGGAGGCCTTCAGCCGGACGCGGGAGATCGGCTATCATCGCGTGACCGTGGACACGTCCGTCGAGGAGTTCGTACTCTCGCAGATCCGGGGCCGCCTCACGGTATGAGCTTCCTCTCGCCGCTCGCGTTCGCCCTCCTCGGGCTCGCGCTGCCGCTCGTCCTCCTCTACTTCCTCAAGGTCCGCCGCCGGGAACGGCGGGTGCCGAGCCTGCTCCTGTGGGATCCGTCGCTCCGCGATCGCGAGGCGTCCGCGTTCTTCCAGCGGCTCCAGCGCGATCCCCTGCTGATCCTCCAGATCCTGGCGCTCCTGGCGCTCGCCCTGGCCCTCGCGCGCCCGGCCGTCACGGTCATGGGCGACGGGGCGCGCAAGGTCGTCGTCGTGCTCGACACGTCCGCGTCGATGAAGGCCCGGGACGTCTCGCCGTCGCGCTTCGAGGCCGGGCGATCGGAGGCGGTGGCCCTCGTGCGCCGGCTCTCCGAGGGCGCCGAGGTGATGGTCATCGAGGCGGGCGTCCAGCCCAAGGTCACGGCCGCCCTCGGCCGCGACCGCGAGCGCGCGCTCGCCGCGATCCGCGCCGCCCAGGCGCGCGACCTCCCGAACCGGCTCTCCGAGGCCGTGCGCACCGCCCGCGCGCTGGTCGCCGACGACCCGCGCGCCGAGATCCACGTGTTCACCGACGGCGCGTTCGCGCCGCCCGAGGGCCCCGACGCGGCCGACCAGCGGGTGCGGTGGGTCGGGGTGGGGCGGCGCAGCCGGAACGTCGGGATCACGAACCTCTCGATCCGGAAGAGCTACAGCTCGCTCGACCACCAGGCGTACGTCTCGCTCGTCAACTACACCCCCGAGCCGCAGACGTTCACGTTCGGGCTCGAGGTGGACGGCCAGACGCTCGCCGAGAAGGAGGTGACGCTGGAGCCGAGCACCCGCCGTTCCGTCGTGCTGCCCTTCAGCCACGGCGGCGGTGGCACGGTGACCGCGCGTCTCAAGATCGACGACGACCTCGCCGCCGACAACGTCGCGTACGCGGTGCTGCCGCTGCCCCGGAAGATCGCCGTCCTCCTGGTGAGCCCCGGGAACCTGTTCCTCGAAAAGGTCCTCAAGACGGACCCGCAGGTGTCGTACGAGGTCAAGACCCCCGAGGAGTACCAGGGCGGGATGGGCGACGCCGACGTCGTCGTCCTGGACTCCGTCACGCCGCCGCGCGTCGGGCAGGGACGGTTCGTGTTCGTGAACGCCGTACCCCCGGACGTCCCGCTCGAAGTCCTCGGCAGGATCGAGCGGCCGATCATCATGGACTGGGACCGGGCACACCCGATCATGCGCCACGTCGAGTTCGCGAAGGTGGTGATCGAGGACGCGCTGCGCATCCGCCCGCTCGCCGCGGGCCGGCCGCTCGTGGAAGCCGTGGGCGGACCGCTCATCTACGCCCTCGAGGAGGCCGACCGCAAGGCGGTCTTCGTCGGGTTCGACCTCTTCAAGACGGACCTGCCGCTGCGCGTCGCCTTCCCGCTGATCCTCGCGAACAGCCTGCGCTGGCTCCACCCGGCCGGGCTCGACCAGTCGAGCTTCCAGCTCGCCGCGGGCCAGCCGATCCTGCTGCCGGTCGCCCACGGCGTGACGAGCGTGGCCGTCACCACGCCGAGCGGCCGCACCGTGAAGGCGCACGTCACCCGCGGCGTCGTGAGCTTCACGGAGACCGACGAGGTCGGGATCTACACCCTGGGCAGCACGCGCGGCGAGACGCGGGTCGCGGTGAACCTGACGGACGCCGACGAATCGAACCTCGCCCCGCGGCCGCTGCCGGCCGGCGGCGGCGCCGCGACCGCGGTGTCCGCGCCGGTGCCGATCCAGCGCGAGCTCTGGCCGCTCTTCGTGATCCTCGCGGCGGCGCTCCTCGCCCTGGAGGGCCTGCTCTACTGGCGCCGCCAGAGCGCGGGACGCCTGCGCCTGCCGGCCGGCCCCGGCGACCGCTGGGCGCTCGCGCTGCGCAGCGCCCTCGTCCTCGTCCTGTGCCTGTCGCTCCTGCGCCCCGCGCTCCCGCGCTGGGTGGACCGGATGAACGTCGTGTTCCTCCTCGACCTGTCCGACAGCGTGAGCCTCGCCGCGCGAGAGCGGGCGTACCGCTTCGTCGCCGAAGCCGCGAAATCCATGAAGGCGGGCGACCGGTCGAGCGTCATCGTGTTCGGAGACGCCGCGGTCATGGACCAGCCGCTCCTGAACAAGCCGGCCATCGACCGCCCGAAGGCGCCGGTGGACGGGCGCGGGACGAACGTCTTCCAGGCGATCCAGCTCGCCCTCGCGATGCTGCCGCCGGGGCAGGCCAACCGCGCCGTGATGCTGACCGACGGCCGGCAGAACGCCGGGAACGCGCTGGCCGGCGCGCAGGCCGCCAAGAACGCCGGGATCGACCTCTACTACGTCGCCGCGCCGCTGACCTTCACGCAGGAGGTCGTCGCGGAGGCGATGGTGCTGCCGCGGGAGGTGAAGTACGGCGAGCCGTTCCAGGCGAAGGTGGTCGTGTGGAGCCACCGGGACACGCAGGGACGGGTCTCGCTCTTCCGCAACGGCGAGTTCCTGGGCTCGCAGGTGGTCCGGCTCACCGCGGGCAAGAACGTCTTCAGCTACCGCCAGGCGCTCGACGCGAGCGGCATCCACGTCTACCAGGCGGCGATCGAGGTGGACGGCGACACGATCGAGGACAACAACCGCGCTGTCGGCACGGTCGTTGTGCGTGGCCGCCCTCAAGTGTTACTCGCCGACCGCGACCGGAGCCACGCCCAGTCGCTCGCCGGCGCGCTCCGCTCGCAGAACATCGAGGTGACGGTCGTCGAGCCGGGCGGAGTCCCGACGGAGCCCGCCGCCCTCCAGAAGTACGACGGCATCATCCTCTCCAACGTCTCGTCGCTCAAGCTCACGCGGACGCAGATGGGCATGATCCGCGACTACGTCCGCGACGCCGGCGGCGGCCTCCTGATGGTTGGCGGCGAGGAGAGCTTCGGCCTCGGCGGCTACTACCGCACGCCGGTCGAGGAGGCGCTGCCGGTCACGATGGAGGTCAAGCAGAAGGTCGAGATCCCGAGCCTGGCCGTCGTGCTCTCGATCGACCGCTCCGGCTCCATGGCGATGTCCACCGACGAGAAGGTGACGAAGCTCGACCTCGCGAAGGAGGCCGGGCACCTGGTCGTGGAGCTCCTCGACGACCGCAACGAGGTCGGGGTCATGAGCTGGGACACCGAGTTCATCTGGGACGCCCCGGTGCGGCCGGCGAAGGACAAGAATGCGATCCACCACGCGATCGCCACGATCAAGGCGGGCGGCGGGACGGACGGCTACCCGGCGCTGAAAGAGTCGTACGCGGTCCTGTTCGAGCGGCCGGCGCTGCTCAAGCACGTCATCTTCCTCTCCGACGGCCAGATGACGCGCGGCGACTTCCAGGGGCTGCTGCGGCGGATGGCGAAGGACAAGATCACGGTCTCGACGGTGGCGATCGGCAAGGACGCCGACGTCCAGCTCATGGTGGATATCGCGAAGTGGGGCAAGGGGCGCTTCTACTACACCGAAGACTCCCAGACGATCCCCCGCATCTTCACCCTCGAGACGCAGCTCGCCTCGAAGGCGTCGCTCATCGAGCAGCCGTTCAGGCCACAGCTGACCGCGCCGAACCACGAGGCGATGCAGGAGATCGACTGGAGGAACGTGCCGCCGCTCGGCGGGTACGTCGCGACGACCGTGAAGTCCACGGCCGAGCTCGTGCTGATGAGCCACCAGGAGGATCCCGTGCTGGCGACGTGGCGGTACGGCCTCGGGCGCTCCGCCGCCTTCACGTCGGACGCCAAAGCCAAGTGGGGAGTCCTCTGGCTCCGGTGGCGCGACTTCAACCGGTTCTGGTCGCAGCTCGTCCGCTGGACGCTCCGGAGCGGGACGCGCAGCGACACCGTGGCGATGGTCGAGCGGCGGCACAACTTCGGCGAGATCACCGTGGACGCCGTGGACACCAAGGGCGAATTCATCAACTTCCTCGACTCCCAGGTGGGCGTCGTCGCTCCGAACCGCGAGCGCACCGTGATCGATCTCGAGCAGGTGGGGCCCGGGCGCTACCGCGGCCGGTTCCCCGTGTCCCAGGAGGGCGTGTACCTCGTCGGGATGGCGCAGCGGCGGGGGGACCTCGTCATCGGCTCGCAGCTCGCCGGCCTGGTGGTACCGTATGCGCAAGAGCTCCGCGATCTCGGGGTGGACGAGACGCTCCTCCGGGAGCTGGCCGAGCTGACCGGCGGGACGGCGCTCGAGGCGCCGCGCGATGCGTTCCTCAAGGCGCGGCGCCAGTCGCGGATCGCGGTGGAGATCTGGCCGTGGCTCATCGGCCTGGTGGCGGTGGGGCTGATCCCGGACATTGCGTTGCGGCGTCTCGGCCCCGGCGCGTTCGGCTGGGTCGTGACGCTCGTCCGCCGAGGATTCGGGCGGAAGGAGGTCCCATGATACGTGGCCTCGGATGGCGGTCCAGGCTGGTGGTCCCGGCGCTGGCGGCGCTCTCCACGCTCGTGCTCCCGCTCTCCGCCGACGCGAGCGTCAAGCCGCGCGCCGTGCTCATCGTGCCCTTCGACGCGAGTTCGCTCGAGCGCGAGGAGCAGTGGATCGGCGAGGGCATCGCCCAGGTCCTGCTCCTCGGCCTCGGCCAGCACCCGGCCTTCGTCCAGATCGAGCGCGCCAGGCTGCGCGCGTACGGGCGGCCGGAGGTGTGGGGCGACGCGGCGGTGCTGCAGGCCGCGCGCGGCCTGCGCGCGGAGGCCGCCCTCTGGGGCCAGGTCGTGCGCCGTGGTGCGGAGCTGGTGATCGAGCCCCGGTTCCTCGACCTCCGCGGCACCGGGAGCGACGCCATCGCGCTCGAGCCCGTGACGGTCCCCGAGGGCGAGCTCCTCGTCCGGATCGCCGCGCTGCCGGTTGCCTATGCGCGCACGCTCAAGGTCCCCCTCACGGAGCCCGACGCCACGCGCATCGACAAGGCGGCGCGCCCGACACGCTCGCTGCGCGCTTTCGAGCTGTTCGCGCGCGGGGTCATCGCGGTCCAGCGCGGCAACCAGGAGGGCAACGAGGCAGCGGTGGACCTGCTGTCGCGGGCGATCGAGGCCGACCCGAGCTTCGTCGTCGCCCACTACACGCTCGGCGTCGTCCACCAGAGCCTCGGCAACCGCTGGAAGGCCGCGGCGCAGTTCCGCGCCTCGACCCAGCTCGACGCCGGCTACCCCGAGCCCTTCAAGGCGCTCGGCGACCTCTTCCTCGCCGCGCCGCGCCGCCTCTTCGATCAGGCGGTGGAGGCGTACAACAAGGCGATCGAGCTCAGGCCCTTCTACGCCGAGGCGTGGGTGGGACTCGGCGACGCGCGTGCGGCGAAGGGCGAGGTGGACGGAGCGATCGCCTCCTACCAGAAGGCGCTCGTCTTCAACCCGATCAACCCAAAGGTCCACATGAGCCTCGGGAAGATCTACTACACCGAGAAGGGGCTCTACTACGAGTCCGTGACCGCCTACAAGCGCGCGATCGAGCTCGATCCGCAGCTGGTCGACGCGCGAATGGGTCTCGGCGAGGTCTACGAGGAGAAGGGGTTGTACAAGGAGGCGATCGAGGAGTACCGGCGTGTCATCGAGGTCGACGCCAAGCACACGGGCGCCATGTACAACCTGGCGCTCGTCTACGAGAAGGTGGACCCGCGCGAGGCGATCGTTCAGTGGGAGCGATACATCCAGGTCGCGTCATCGCTCCAGTCCGAGAAGGACTGGGTGGACGTCGCCCGCCAGCACCTGCGAAAGCTGAAGAGTCAGATCAAGGACTAGCCAGGAGCGCTTGGAGCTTCGCCCGATCGAAGCCGACGACCACCTGGCCGTCCACGACGATGACGGGGACGGCCATCCGCCCGGTGAGCCTCACCAGATCCTCGCGCGCTTCGGCGTCCTCCTGGACGTTGATATCCTGGAAGGGCACGCCCCGAGACGAAAGAAACTCTTTCGTCTGCCGACAGGGGACTCAGGTCGGGCTGGAGTACACGGTCACGGAGCGGGCGTTCATGCTCCCTCCTCGTTAATCTGTGCCGGCTCCCGCGCAGCCACAGGTATCATACTTGAGATGCGGAAACCCCCGATGGAGGTGCGCGCTTCGTGGACGAACTGAGGAAAGATCCGACTCGAGGTCACTGGGTGCTGATCCGCCCGAAGACCAAGCCGCCGCTCCAGGGCGACTGTCCCTACTGCCCGGGCGCCGAGCACCTTACCGGGTCCGAGATCGCCGCCTACCGGAAGAATGGCTCGGCGCCGAACGGGCCGGGGTGGTCGGTGCGCGTCGTGCCCGAGGGCGATGCGTACTTCCGCATCGAGTGGGAGCTGGTGCGCGAGGGCGTGGGGATGTTCGACATGCTCACGCCGCGCGGCGCCTCCGAGCTGATCGTCGAGTCCCCGCGCCACGACGACACGCTCGCGACGATGGACCCCGACGCGCTCGAGGCCGTGCTCTGGATGTACCGCGACCGGCTGGCGGACCTGAAGCGTGACAACCAGATCCGCGACATCCTCGTCTCGCGGCGCCACAAGAAGGCCGGCGTGGCGCCGCACCACCCGTACTCGCGCGTGAGCGCGATCCCCATCGTGTTCGACGAAACGCGCCGCGAGCTCCGGGAGGCGCGCGAGTACTACCAGTACAAGCGCCGCTGTCTCTACTGCGACATGCTCCGCCAGGAGATCAACGCCGAGGACCGCGTGGTGCGGCTCACGCCCGCGTTTGCGGCGATCGTGCCGTACGCGGCGCGCGGGCCGCTCGAGACGTGGATCCTGCCGCGCCCGCACGGCTGCTCGTACGAGGACGCGCTGTCCGCCGAGAGCGCGCGGGACCTGGCGCGGCTCCTGTCCGACTACTTCAGGGCGCTCGCGGGCGGCTTCGGCGACCCGGGCTTCGAGATGACGCTGCACACGGCGCCGAACCTCCGCTCTCGCATCCTGCAGGGCGACTGGGCGACGATCCGCGACGACTACCACTGGCACATCGAGATCCTCGTCCAGCCGGAGCGCGCCAACCGGGTGGGCGGGATCTTCGTGAACGAGACGCCGCCGGAAGTCGCGGCCGCGCAGCTGCGCCAGGCGTGGCCCGGCGCCGCCGGCGGCTAGACGTAGGCTGGACGAAGCTAGGGGTAGAGCCCCCGTACCCGGTAGCCTTCCGCCACGCGGCGGATCCCTTCCATGAGCGCCGCGGTCCTGAGATCCGTGCCTTCCTTGGCGCCGAGAGCCCACACGCGGTTGAACGCGCGCGTCATCACCTCCTGCAGCCGCGAGACGATCTCGCTCTCGCGCCAGAAGTAATACTGGAGGCCCTGAACCCACTCGAAGTACGAGACGACGACGCCGCCGGCGTTCGCGACGATGTCGGGGATCACGGTCACGCCGCGATCGCGCAGGATCACGTCCGCCTCGGGCGTGGTGGGGCCATTCGCGCCCTCGGCGACGATCGTCGCCTTGATCCGGTCCGCGTTGTCCTCGCGGATCTGACCGCCGACCGCCGCCGGGATCAGGATGTCGCAGGGGCGCTCGAGGAGTTCGGCGTTCGAGACCGGATCGGCGCCCGGAAAGCCGCCGACGCCACCGGCCTCGGCGATGTGAGCCTCGAGCTGGCGGATGTCGATGCCGTGCGGGTTCCAGATGCCGCCCTTCACGTCGCTGATGCCGGCGATCACCGTGTCGTCCCGCCAGAGCAGGCGGGCGGCGACGCTGCCGACGTTGCCGAAGCCCTGGACGACGACCTTCCGCCCGCGGAGATCTTGGCCCAGGCGGCGCGCGGCCTGGTAGAGCGCGTACACGAGCCCGCGCCCCGTCGCCTCCCGCCGCCCCGCGGAGCCGCCGACGATGAGGGGCTTCCCGGTGACCACGCCGGGCACGCTCTTGCCCTGGGTCATCGAGTAGGTATCCATCATCCACGCCATCACCTGCTCGTCGGTGCCGAGGTCCGGCGCGGGGATGTCGAGGTCGGGGCCGATCAGGAGAATGATCTCGGTGGTATAGCGGCGGGTGAGGTGCTCAAGCTCCTGCTTGGAGAGTTCGCGCGGGTTGCACCGGACACCGCCTTTAGCCCCGCCGTAGGGGAGACCCATCAGGGCGCACTTCCAGGTCATCAGCATCGCCAGGGCGGTCGTCTCACCGAGGTTCACGCCGAGGTCGTATCGGAGGCCTCCCTTGGTCGGGCCGAGGACGGTGCTGTGGTGGACCCGATACCCGAGGAAAACCTTGGTGTTTCCGTCGTCCATCCTGACCGGGATCGAAACCACCAGCGCCCGGCGTGGGAGGCGGAGGACCTGATGGACGTTAGGCTCCAGCTGGAGGCGGGCGGCCGCCAGATCGAGCTGGGCCAAGGCGGTGCGGTGGAGACTCGAGTCGAACTCGGATAGCTCAGCCATGTCAGCTATTTCCCTTGACAGGAGGTCGGCGTGGTGTGAGAATCCGACTGAAAGAGTCGCCGATAAAAAAGGTCGCCGATACGTGAGGACTGGATAGACAATGCTCCGATTCACCAAGCGCGCCGATTACGGGTTGATGGCGATCCATTATATCGCCGTCCACGACCGGCTCGGCGCGGTGAGCGCCAAGCGGATCGCGGAAGAGTTCCAGATCCCGTCCGAGCTCCTCGCGAAGATTCTCCAGCGCCTCGCGAAGCGGCGCCTGATCGTAGCCCAGGCCGGTCCCAAGGGTGGGTACGTCCTCTCGCGGCTGCCGAACGAGATCTCGGTGGGCGAGGTGGTCCGCGCGCTCGAGGGGCCGATCAGCATCGTGGGCTGTCTGGATCACAGCGGCTGCCCGCAAGAAGAGCGGTGCAACCTGCGGCGGCCGGTCCAGAAGCTCCAGGCGGCGATCAGCCAGATGCTTGACACGATGACGCTCTCGGAGCTCACGAGCGACGACGTCCCGGAGCTGCTCTCGATCAGGGCGTGAAGGACCTACGAAGGAGACCGTACTCATGGCGTTGAAGTTCCCGATCTTCATGGATGCGCAATCGACCACCCCGACGGACCCGCGGGTGGTGGAGGCGATGCTGCCCTACTTCACCGAGAAGTTCGGCCACCCGGCGAGCCGCAACCACTCGTTCGGCTGGGAGGCGGAAGGCGCGGTGGACGTTGCGCGCGGCCAGATCGCCCGGCTCATCGGCGCGCGGGACCCGAAACAGATCGTCTTCACGTCGGGCGGAACCGAGGCGATCAACCTCGCGCTCAAGGGCGTCGTCGAGATGTACCGCGAGAAGGGCAACCACATCGTCACCACCGCGATCGAGCAGCGGGCCGCCATGGATGTCTGC
>JACPCG010000185.1 GCA_016179925.1 Candidatus Rokuibacteriota bacterium
CGGAACGCGACGGCGCGCGCCTCGCCCGGCGCCTCGGCGATGCCGTACACCTCCACGCGGTTGCACGTCGTGAGGATCAGCGCTTCCTGGACCAGGCCCGTGGCCGCGACGTCGCGGAGGAGCTCCCGGAGCTTGTCCTCCTCGACGGCGAGTCGCTCGCGCAGCTCGACCGGCGCGTTCTTGTGGGAGAGCCCCGAGACGAAGAGCGCCATCTACGAGCCGTGCTTCCCAGGGAGGAAGAGCCCCGCGCCCAAGGTCAGCACGAGAGCGGCGAAGCCGATGATCGCGAAGTACGCCGCGCGCCGCCCGTGCCACCCCGCGGCCGCGCGCCCCGCGAGCGTCCCCGCGTAGATCAGCCACGCGACGGACGACAGGAGCGCCAGCGGGTCGAACGCGAAGACGCTGCCCCACGCGGGCCCCGCCCAGAGGATGCCCAGGATCAGGCCCGTCGTGAGGAACGGAAAGCCGAGCGCGAGCGTGCGATAGGTCAGCCGGTCGAGCGTCTCGAGCGCGGGAAGGCGGTAGTAGAGGGTGCCGGGGCGCTTCGCGCGGAGTTGGCGCTCCTGGAGGAGGTACATGAGCGCGCCGGCGAAGTTCAGCACGAACGCGGCGATCCCGATGAGCGCCAGGCCGATGTGCACCCAGAGCCAGGCGCCGCTGAGGGCCGGCTCGATCCCGGGCAGATCGAGCGCCCGGGTCGTCGTGGACTTGAGGCTGAGGACGAGGACGACCGGGAGGACGAAGGCGCCGAGCACCTTCACCCCGGACTGGCGCTCCACCCAGAGGGCCAGGAGCACGACGACCCACACCGCGACGGAGACGGCTTCGGGAAGGCTGCCGAGCGGCGGGCGGCCCGACTCGATGCCACGAGCCAGGAGGGCGACGGTGTGGAGGACCCAGCCCGCGATCGTCGCGACCGAGGCGAGACGGTGAACCCATTCCTCCCGCTGGACGAGGTATGCGAGCGACAGCCCCGTCGCCGCGATGTAACCCAGGATCGCGAGGTTCAAGAGGGTCGGGTGCATAGCGTCAAAACGCTAAAGCCGCCAAGAGTTTACCACATTCCCGATGCGCATTTCTCCGCGGTGGCTTACGACGCGCGCCGGGCGAGCTGGATCAGGGACGGAAGAGGGCGCCAGTAGCCGGCGCGGCTGGCGACCAGATCGAAATGGGGCGATCCCCAGTCTTCGATCAGCGCTGAGCCCGCATTCCAGCGAACCCGGCGGTCGAGTTCCTTCACGTAGGCGCGGCACTGCAGACAGGCGGAGATGAAGTAGCCCTCTTCCCGCTCCTCGGCATCGAGACGGACGAGGTCCTTCGCCGTCTGATGGCCGCAGAAGGGGCAGTGCAGCCGCGGGAACACCCAGCCGCCTCCACACACGTGGCACGCCAGCTGGCGTTGTCCGCCCTCCGTCACGTCAGCGAAGCCCGGTGGCGCGCCACAGAAGGGACACACGCCCACCGCCCACGCGGTGCCCGTGAGGTGCGACCGGCACTCCGCGAAATAGGCGTCCAGCACGGGGCGCAGCGTGCCGCACGCAAGGAAACTCACGACCTCTTGCGGGACTCCGACGCCTTCCTCGAGGCGAGCCGCACCGATCCTGCCTTTCCCGGGATACAGCGCGGCGGGATTGATCTCACCCGCATCCCACGCCTCCGCGAAGTGTCGGATGGCGTCGTCGTGCCCACCGAGCCCGGACAGGAGTTCGAGGGACGTCGCGACGAGATCTTCGATGCCGTCCCGGTCGATGGACAGTGGAGCTTCAGAAAGCAGTGGAACCTCGCGCTGCCACCGCTCCTGGCACTCCTGAGCAGTCCAGCGGAGCCGGAGGAATCCCTCTTCGGACCACCGAGCCCACGACTCCAGCAAGGCGCCATAGGGGGCCAGCGGCTCGCGAAAGGCGGGGCGGCGGGCCAGGAGATCATCCCATTCCTCGAGCAGCTTCGCGTAGCCCACACATTCCCCCGAAACACCAGGGGCCCCGGCACGCGGGGCCCCTGGCGCAGTTGGCTGATGGACCAGGCTTACGTGGCCTGCCCCGCAGCGGTGATCACGTACTTGACGACGAACCCCCCGATCAGAATCAAGGCCGAGACCAGAGCGGTCATCCCCGGCGCCGCCTTCTTGATGCCACCGCCCAACTGGAGCGCCAGCGGGGCCACGATGCCGATGACGACCGCGCCGAGCCAGAACGTGAGGCTGTACGACCCCGAGAGCAGCTGCGCGCCCGCCCGCGCGATCCCGGTCGACCCCGCCATCTGCACCGCGACGACGAAGAGCACCAGCGCCGCGAGCTGGAGGATCAGCGCGAAGGCGGTGAACCGCATCAGCCGCGACAGCGAGTCGCGCGCCTGACCCCCGAGCAGGCTCAGGATCAGCGCGATCGCGGCGCCCCCGGTGGACGCGCCCACCACGAGGAAGAGGGCGCCGAGCCAGTGCGCGCTGATGAAGAGCGGTCGCGCGGTGGCGCCGAGCAGCACTCCCGGGTACGCGGCGACGAAGAAGGCGAAGAAGCCCCCGATCACGCCGACGACGACCCGCAACGTGCTCATGCTCCGCCCTCCACGGTCCTCGAGGAAGACGTCGAGGGCGGCGAGGAAGGCGAGGACGCTGAACCCGAGCAGCGCCCACGCCCCGGCGCTCATGGGCGAAAACAGTTTGAGGTGGAACGGGCCGACGGTCAAGGCGCTCATGCCGATCTCGAGCGACGGCTTGGAGACCATCAGCATGTTGAGGAACCGCGTCGGCAGGCCGAGGTCGACGACAAGGAAAAGCGGACCCGGCAGGATCGCGAGGAACGCGATGTAGTAGCCCATGCGCACGATGTCGCGGTGGCGGCGCGCGTCGAGGAGGTTGGCGATCGTGGCGATCACAAAGGCCCCGCCCGCCAGCCCGCCCAGGAAGAAGTACAGATCGATCAGGAGCGGCCAGTCAGCGCTCTTGAGGAGACCCGGCTCCATCAGGCGCCTCCCTTGCCGCCCCGGTCCCTGAACGCCACGAGAGCGCCGAGCCCGACGAGCAGCGCCGCGCCGATCGACAGCAGCGAGTCGGTGATGACGTTCAGCTGCGGCAGCTTCGGCTTGTCCGGCAGCCCGTAGATCGAGGGCTGGCCGAGCAGGAGGAAGAACGCGTTGAGGCCGCCGAGGGGGCCGTCCTTGTCCTCGCCGTAGAGCTGGGCGTCCTTGTAACCCAGCTTTCTGAGCTCCTCGACCCGCTGCTTCGCCTTGACGGCGAGCTCGTCACGGAAGCCGAACCTGATCGACTCCGTCGGGCACGCCTTCGCGCACGCGGGCCCGAGACCGTTGTGGATCCGGTCGTTGCAGAAGGTGCACTTCGTGGCCGTCGCGGTGTCGTGATTGAAGGCCACGACGCCGAACGGGCACGCCGAGACGCAGTAGCGGCAGCCGTTGCAGATGTCCTGGTTGATGTTGACGGTGCCGTACTCGGTCCGGTAGATGGCGCCGGTCGGGCACGCCTCGAGACATCCGGCCTGGGCGCAGTGCTTGCACACGTCGGACATCATGTGCCACCGCTGCATCTGGCCCTTCGCGTCGGTTTCCTCGAAGAACCGCACGAGGCGATAGCTCTTGTCCGTGAAGTGGGGGTGGTTCTGGTAGGAGCCGGTCCACTCCGGCTCTTCAGGCGCCAGCTGGTTCCACTGCTTGCAGGCGACCTGACAGGCGCGGCAGCCGATGCACAGGGAGACGTCCGTGAACATCGCGAGCGTGCGTGCCATGGCTACGCCACCCCCTTCCTGACGTTGCAGAGGAGCGCCTTGGACTCCTGGATGAACGTCGTCGGGTCGCCGAGGCTCGCGACCAAGTCGTTCGTGATGTCACCCCTGGCGGACTTCATCACGCCCTGGTAGCCCCAGTGCCACGGGATGCCGACCTGATAGACCTTCTTGCCGTCGATGATGAACGGCTTGATCCGCTCGGTGACGAGGGCGCGGACCTTGATCTTCGCGCGCGGCGTCTCCACGGTGATCATGTCGCCGTTCTGGATCCCCAGCGCCTTGGCCATCTCGGTGCCGATCTCGGCGAAGTGGCCGAAGAAGAGCTCGGAGAGCCACGGCACGTGGCGCGACATGCCGGCCGCGTGGTGCTCGGTGAGCCGGTAGGTGGTCAGCACGTAGGGGTATTTGTCGGGCGTGCCGAGCCTGTTCAGGTCGCCGATGTCATACACCTTGGCGACCGGGTTGTTGTTGACCTTCGACAGGAGGTTCTTCGTCGGCGACTCGAACGGCTCATAGTGCTCGGGAAACGCGCCATCGACGATCGAGGCGAAGAGCTGCCCCTTGCCATGCGGGTTCATGATGAAGGCGTCGATGCCACCGATGCCTTTGAACGGGCCCTCCTTCTGCCGCGGGGCGTCCGGCGCCATCGTTGCAGGGAAGTCGGGCACGTCGTGACCGACCCACTTCTTCTGCTCGGCATCCCACCAGATGAGCTTCTTCTTCTCGCTCCACGGCTTGCCGGCGGCGTCGGCCGAGGCGCGGTTGTAGAGGATCCGCCGGTTCGCCGGCCACACGAAGCCCCAGCCGTGGGCGAGGTAGTCCCCGCCCTTGGCCTTCTCGCGGCGGAGCGCGAGGTTCTTCCCCTCCGCCGGATAGATGCCGCCGTAGATCCAGTTGCCGCAGGCGGTGAGGCCGTCGTCCCTCAGGTGAGCAAACGTCTTCATCGGCTCACCCTTCTTGTACTGGAGCTTGCCCTCCGTGTCGGCGATGTCGTGGGTCGCGTAGCCGTTGCACTCCTTGAGGACCAGCTCCATCGTGGGCTCCTTCTTGGGCCCCTGGGGCTGGTAGTCCCACACGAGATCGAGGAGCGGCCGGTCCTTCTTCGCGTTCGACCCCTTGTACAGTTCCTTCAGCCGGTTGCCGAGGTCGACGATGAAGGCCGCGTCAGAGCGCGCGTCGCCGGGCGGCTCCACCGCCTTCACGTGCCACTGGGCCAGCCGCATCGTGTTCGTGATCGACCCGTCCTTCTCCGCGGCCGGCGCGCCGGGGACGAAGAACACCTCGACCTGGGAGGACTTCGGGTCGATCCCGGGCTCCTTCCAGACGGCCGCGGTGTCGGTCTCGAAGAGGTCCACCACGACGAGCCACTCGAGATTCCGGAGGGCCTGGCGGCTCATCTTGGCGTTGGGGCTGTCCACCGCTGGGTTCTGACCCATGCAGATGAACCCCTTCACCTTTTTCTGGTGCATTCCGACGATGAAATGCTGGTGGGAGTAGGCGTCCGCCTTCTCGCGCTTCGGCAGGTACTCGAAGGCAAAGTCGTTCTCCTTCGTCGCCGCGGGCCCCCACCAGGCCTTCAGCAGGCTCACGACGAATTTCGGGTTGTTGACCCAGAAGCCGCCCTTCGGGGTGGTCTTCTCCAGGTACTCCATCAGCGTCTGGTGGGGGCCCTGGAGGGGCGCCGCCGGGTATCCCGGGAGCATGTGGTAGAGGGTCCCGAAGTCCGTGGCCCCCTGC
Source organism: Candidatus Rokuibacteriota bacterium (assembly GCA_016179925.1). Classification (GTDB taxonomy): domain Bacteria; phylum Methylomirabilota; class Methylomirabilia; order Rokubacteriales; family CSP1-6; genus JACPCG01. Next base: position 5,475 of record JACPCG010000185.1, read on the forward strand.
ACGTTCGAGTGGCCGCGGAGCGCGACCACGCCGCCACCGGGGCGCCCGACGTTGCCGAGGATGAGCTGGAGCATGCAGAGCGAGCGGATCTGCTGGACGCCGTTGGTGGACTGGTTGAGCTGGAGCGCGTACGAGATCGTCCCCGTCTTGTCCGGCCCCGACGCCGAGCAGTAGATCTCCGCCACCTTCAGGAACAGCTCCTTCGGGATGCCGCAGACCCGCTCCACCATCTCCCACGTGTAGCGCGCATAGTGGCGACGGAGGTGCTGGAAGACGCAGTTCGGATCGCGGAGGGTCGGATCCTGCTTCGGATAGCCGTTGCCATCGAGCTGGAACTTCCAGGCGGACTGGTCGTAGCTCCGCTTGCCCGCGTCGTAGCCGGTGAAGAGCCCGTCGAGGTCCGTCGGCGTCTTGAAGCTCGGATCGACCAGCAGCGAGGCGTTCGTAAACGCGACCACGTAGTCGTGGAAGTACTTCTTGTTCTCGATCGCGTAGCGAATCAGCCCGCCGAAGAAGACGATGTTCGTGCCCGAACGGATCGGCACGTGGTAGTCCGCGGTCGCAGAGGTCCGCGTGAACCGCGGGTCGACATGGATGATCTTCGCGCCGCGCTCCTTGGCCTTCATCACCCACTTGTAGCTGACCGGATGGCATTCGGCCCAGTTCGACGTCGGCATGATGACGTCGGCGTGCTGCACGTCGATCAGATTGGTGGTCATGGCGCCGCGGCCGAAGGTCGCGCCGAGCGCGGGCACCGTGGCGGAGTGGCACAGGCGCGCCGAGTTCTCGAGGTTCACGAGCCCCATGCCGCGCGAGAGCTTGGCGATCAGGTAGTTCTCTTCGTTGTCCAGCACGGACGAGCCGAGCCAGGCGACACCTTCGCAGCGGTTCACCGTGACCTGCTTGTCACCGACCTTCGCCGACTCGACAAACGTCTCGTCGCGGCTCTTCTTCACCCGCTGCGCGATCTGCTCCATCATCCAGGCGAGCGGTTTCTCCTCCCACCCGTCGCTCCCCGGCGCGCGGTAGAGGCCCGTCGTGATGCGCCGCTCGTTGAGCGACAACTGATAGGTCGAGGAGCCCTTGGGGCAAAGCGCGCCCTCGGTGTGGGGCGCGTCGGGGTCGCCTTCGATGTCGACGATCCTGTTGTCCTTGACGTAGATGAGCTGGGCGCAGCCGACCGCGCAGTATGGACAGACGCCTGGAAACGCCTTGGCTTCCTTGATCCGGAGCGACGTGGCGGCGGCCTCGACGGGGGTCAGGTCGATCCCACCCCCGGCCACCGCGGCGCCCGCGGCGGCGGTACCGTACTTGAGGAAGTCGCGTCGCGACAGACTCATAGCGACTCTCCTTTTCGGGGACGACGTTGAACGACCTGAGGCCGCGTCAACCCAACGGCTCGGCGCTAGATCTCAGGACTCGCGATTTCTTCCCAGACCCGCCGGACCACGATGATCTTCTCGACGGGCCCCACGGCGGGCTCGATCTTCACGATGTCGCCGGGGTTCAGGAGATCGAGGTCGGCCTCGGCCCCCTCGTCGCTCACGACCAGGGCGCGCTCGGAGCAGGCGAGGTCCGTGCATGCGTCGGCCGTGCCCCTGACGCGCACCCGGCTTCGACTCTTGTCGACCTCGACGACGATCAGGCGGGACTGCTGGACTAACTCTGACAGGGTCTGAGCCATCGCCGCCACCTCCTCGATACGGGGAGATTTGGCGTTAGTTGTTCGTTGTCAATCGTTGAACGCTGGAAATGGTCAGACGGTCAGACCGCGCTGTCAAGCCGCACCGCGTCGAACCCGCCCGTCCATGTGAAGGATTGCGCGAGCCCCTTCCCTCTGGGGCTCACCACGGCTGGGGGCCGCGCTTGTCGGAAGGCGGCGCATAGCGGGCGACGCACTCGTCCAGCAGGTGCCTGGCCTCGGCGATCTGGCCCGCCTCAAGGCGCTCGACGATGGAGCGGCGGGTCGCGAGGTCGACGATGGGTCTATTGGTGAGCGGATTGTAGCAGCGGCCGAGCTCGAGGAGGATGCGGTCGACCCGGCGGACATCGGCCAGATTCGACTCGGCCTGGCGGAAGAGGTCGAGCGCATGATCGTCACGGCGGCGGGACCTGAGGCCCCGCCGGAGGCTCTCATACTTCGCGTCGATTGACGGCTCGTCGCTCATGGCCGTCTCACTGGAAGCGCGCGGTCTCGACGCGCTCCAGGCTCTCCAGCCTGTGCGCTCGCCGGTCGTACCCGACCTGGTGGAACAGGTCGGCGAGGGAGCCTGAGGTCGATCACCAAGCGTTCAGGCTCCCCCTCATCGTGGGAAAAAGCAAGGGGCCCGGCGGGGCCCCTCGCGGGTCGGTCGCGACGCGGACGTCGGTCAGGCCTGGACGGACATCAGCACGACGTACCGGAGCACGAAGCCGCCGACCAGGACCAGGACCGCGCCCAGCGCGGCCACGGCCTTCACGCGCTGCCCGACGAACTCGAGCACGAGCGGGATGACGAGACCGACGCCGACCAGGCCGCCCCAGAAGAGCGGCGCGAACTGGCCGCTGGTGAGCGGCCGCGCCGCGGACCCGAGCAGGCCCAGGAAGACTGCCAGGAGGACCAGCTCGATGATCATCGAGTAGCGGTCGGCCTTCTTCACCTTCCCCCAGCCCTCGCCGGCCGCGGTACCCCCCAGGAACATGATGAGCGAGATGGCGGCCATCCCGGTGGAGGCGCCCGAGGCGAGGAACAGGGCGCCCATCAGCCGCGAGTCGCCCCAGAACGGCAGCGTCGTCGCGCTGAGGAGCACGCCCGTGTAGGCGGCCAGGAAGAATCCGAAAATACTGCCCACGAGACTCAGCTTCCGGCGGAGCCCGACCATCTGCTGCGACGTCGAGAAGCTCAGGACCGACGAGAGGAGGGAGAACAGCCCGAAGACGCCGAGGCCCCAGGCCCCGATGGACATCGGGTTCCAGAACTTGAACGCCCCGAGCATGTTCAGGAAGCGCAGCGGGGTGCCCAGGTCAGCGATGAGCAGGATGCCGCAGGCCAGGGTGAGCGGGAGCGACAGGAGGTAGCCCACCTTCGAGACCGCCCGGTCGCGGGCACTGCCGAAGTTGTCGGCGATGGCCGCCGTGAAGTACGCGCCGCCGGCGATCCCGCCGAGGAAGAAGTACCACACGATCGTCATCTCCCAGTCGGGGATCTTAAGCATCGCCGCCTCCCTGTCCGCGCTCGCGGAACGCGAGCAACGCCCCGAGCCCGACGAGGACCGCCGAGCCGATGGACAGGAGCGAGTCCACGACGACGTTCCGCTGCGGGAGCTTCGGGCTGTCGGGGAGGTTGTAGGTCCCCGGCCTGGCGAGGAGCAGGAAGAAGGCGTTCAGGCCCCCGAGGAAGCCGTTCGAGTCGGCGCCGTAGAGCTGCGCCTCCTTGAACCCCATCCCCTTGAGCGTCTCGACGCGCTTCTGCGCTCGGGCGACCAGCTCGTCCCTGAAGCCGAACTGGATCGACTCGGTCGGGCACGCCTTCGCGCACGCCGGGCCGAGCCCGTTGTGGATCCGGTCGTTGCAGAAGGTGCACTTCTTCGCGGTGCCGCTGCTCGCGTTGAACGCCACCACGCCGAACGGGCAGGAGGAGACGCAGTAGCGGCAGCCGTTGCAGGTGTCCTGGTTGATGTCCACCGTCCCGTACTGGGTCCGGTAGATGGCGCCGGTCGGGCAGGCCTCGAGGCAGCCCGCCTGGGCGCAGTGCTTGCAGACGTCGGACATGAGCAGCCAGGCCAGCTCGCCCGTCGGCTTCGGCTCCTCGATGAAGCGCACGAGGCGGAAGGTCTGGTCCGTGAAGTGGGTGTGGTTCTGATAGGTCCCGGTCCACTCCGGCACCTCCATGCCGAGCTCGTTCCATTGCTTGCACGCGACCTGGCAGGCGCGGCAGCCGATGCAGAGGGAGGTGTCCGTGAACATCGCCAGCGTGCGGGCCATGGCTACACCACCCCCTTCTTCACGTTGCAGCAGAAGGCTTTCGTCTCCTGGATGAAGACGTTGGAATCCCCCACCGTGGCCGAGAGGTCGTTGGTGATGTCGCCCTTGCTGCCGGGCAGGCCGGGGACGCCGTTGTAGCCCCAGTGCCAGGGGACGCCGATCTGGTGGATCTTCTTGCCGTCGATCGTGAACGGCTTGAAGCGGTTGGTCACCATGGCCTTCGCGTGGATCTTGCCCCGCGGGGACATAACCGTGATCGTGTCGCCGTTCGCGATGCCGAGCTCTTTGGCCAGCTCGTGGCTGATCTCGGCGAAGTGCGACTCGAACAGCTCGGCCAGCATCGGCAGGTAGCGGGACATGACGCCCGAGAGATGGTGCTCGGTGAGCCGGTACGTGGTGATCACGTACGGGTACTCGGCCGATCCCACGCCGGCGAGCTCGTTGCGCTTGTCGCCCACCTTCCAGATCTTGGCGGTGGGGTTCATCTGCTGCCTGGACAGGAGGTTTTTCACGGGCGACTCGACGGGCTCGTAGTGCTCCGGGAACGGCCCGTCGAGCAGCGGGCCGAAAAACGCCCCCTTGCCGTCCGCGCGCATGATGTACGGGTTGTCGCCGCCCTTGGCGTCGGGCGCGAGGAACGCGTTGAAGTCCGGCACGTCGAGGCCGACCCACCGCCCCTTCTTGTCGGGCACGTTGGACGGCGCCTCCGGGTCCCACCAGAGGAACTTCTTCTTCTCGCTCCACGGCTTGCCGGCGGGGTTCGCGGAGGCGCGATTGTAGAGGATGCGCCGGTTCGCGGGCCACGACCAGCCCCAGCCGTGCGCGAGATAGTCCTTCTCGTCGCCCTTCTTGTGGGAGGCGGTACGGTTGACCACCTTGCCCTCGGCGTCCCACACGGTGGCGCCGGTGTAGATCCAGATGCCGGAGGTCGTGGTGCCGTCGTCGCGGAGGTCGGCGAAGGTCTTGAGGGGCTCGCCCTTCCGGTAGAGGACCTTGCCGTCCTTGTCCCGGAGCTCCTCGATCGCGACGCCGTTCATCTCGACGAGCACCTTCAGCATGTCGGGGTGCTTGTCACCGTAGTCCCAGGTCAGCGCGAGGATGCCCTGGTCGCGCTTGGCCTTCGAGCCGGCGTAAAGCGTCCGGAGCCGCTTGCCGAGCTGGTAGATGTGCTCGGCGTCCGACCGCACGTCGCCGGGCGGGTCCACGGCCTTCTCGTGCCACTGGATGAGCCGCATCGTGTTGGTGAGGGTGCCGTCCTTCTCCGCCGCGGGGGCGGCCGGCAGGAAGAAGACCTCCGTCTTGATGTTCTTGGTGCCCGCGGCCTCGCGGTGCGGCGGCGAGGCCGGCGCCTTCCAGAACTCCGCGGTCTCGGTCAGGAAGATGTCCTGCACCACCAGCCAGTCGAGCTTCTCGAGGGCCGCGCGCGCGAGCTTGGCGTTCGGCCCGCCGACCGCCGGGTTCTGGCCGATGGCGAAGAACCCCTTGAGCTTGCCGTTGTACATGTCCACGAAGATGTGCTGGTGGCTGTACGCGTCGGCCGATGCGCGCTTGGCGATCCAGTCGAAGCCGTAGTCGTTCTCCTTCGTCGCGCGGTCGCCGTACCACGCCTTCAGCATCGAAACCACCCACTTCGGGCGGTTGACCACGAAGCCGGACTTCGGCGTGGTCTTCTCGAGATACGTTTTCAGGTCCGGGTGAGCGTCCCGGAGCGGCATCGGGTGGTAGCCCGGCAGATCCTGGTAAAGCACCGCCAGGTCGGTCGCGCCCTGGACGTTCGCGTGACCGCGGAGGGCGACGACGCCGCCGCCGGGCCGGCCGACGTTGCCGAGCAGGAGCTGGAGCATGCAGAGGGCGCGGATGTTCTCAACGCCGTTGGTGTGCTGCGTCAGGTTGAGCGCGTAGGTGATGCTGCCGGTCTTCTCGGGGCCGCTCGCCTCGCAGAAGAGCTTCGCGGCCGCGACGAACTTCTCCTTCGGGATCCCGCACACGCGCTCCACCATCTCGACGGTGTAGCGGCTGTAGTGGCGGCGCATGAGCTGGAAGACGCTGTTCGGGTCCCGGAGCGTCAGGTCGCGCTTCGGGTTGCCCTCGGCGTCGAGCTGGTACTTCCAGGACTTCTGGTCGTAGGCGCGCTTCGCCGCGTCGTAGCCCGCGAAGAGTCCGCCCCCGTCCGTGGCGGTCTTGAACTCGGGATCGATCAGGAAGGAGGCGTTCGTGTAGTGGACGACGTAGTCCTTGAAATGGAGGTTGTGGTCGATCGCGTACTTGATCATGCCGCCGAAGAAGACGATGTTCGTGCCGGAGCGCAGCGGTACGTGCATATCGGCGGCGGCGCTCGTCCGGGTGAAGCGCGGATCCACGTGGATCAGCTTCGCGCCGCGCTCCTTGGCCTTCATCACCCACTGGAAGCCCACCGGGTGGTTCTCGGCCATGTTGGACGTCGCCATGATGACATCCGAGTTCTGGATGTCGATGAGGTTGGTCGTCATCGCCCCGCGACCGAACGTGGTCCCCAAAGCTGGGACCGTGGCGGAGTGTCAGACTCGGGCCTGGTGTTCGAGGTAGACCACCCCCAGGGTCCGCATCAGCTTGGTGAGGAGGTAGCACTCCTCGTTGTCGATGCACGCGGACCCGAGGTTCGCGAGGCCCTCGGTGCGGTTGACGACGACGTCCTTGCCGTCCTTGCTCTTCTCGACCTCGACGAAGGTCGCGTCGCGGACCGCTTTCACCCGCTTGGCGATCTCGTCCCACATCCACTCGAGCGGCTTCTCCTCCCACGTGTCCGACCCGGGCGCCCGGTAGAGCGCCTTCGTCGGGCGGAGCGGGTTGTTGGAGAGCTGGATGGTCGCGGCACCCTTCGGACAGAGCCGGCCGAGGGTGTGGGGCGTGTCCGGGTCACCCTCGATGTCGATGATCCTGTTGTCCTTGGTGTAGATGAGCTGCGCGCAGCCGACGGCGCAGTAGGGACAGACGCCGTGGAACGCCTTCGCCTCCTTGATCTTCAGCGTGGTCGCTGCGGCTTCGACCGGCGCCAGGTCGAGCCCCCGGCTGCCGACCGCAACGCCCGCCGCGGTGGCGCTCCCGAACTTCAGGAAGTCGCGTCGCGACAGACTCATCGGGTTCCTCCTTGCCGCCGAGAGCGGCGTAGGTGCGCGCTGTGAGGTGTGGCGTGGGGCACGGGCGCGCCGTGACTAGAGCTCGGGACTCGTCAGCTCGTCCCAGACTCGACGGAGCACCACGATGCGCTGGGGCTGGCCGGGTGCCCCCTCGACCCTGACGATATCGCCGGGGTTGAGCGTGTCGAGCGTCGCGTGGGCCTCGTCATCAGCCACCACGACCGTCCCCTGGGCGCACGAGATGTCCGAGCAGACGTCAGCGTCTCCCTTCACGCGGAGGCGCCCCGTCTCCTTGTCGACCTCGACGACCATCAGACGGCTGTCGCGGAGCCACTCGGTGAGACTTTGCGTCATCGCCGGCCTCCTACGTTCTCTGTCTCTCTGTCGTTGGCAGGATGCGGTTGGCGCGGATGCTAGGGTGGTCAGACGACTCTTGTCAAGAACGCATTGCGTGCACGGACACTCTCTACTCCTCGCCTTCGATCCGAGCGTAGAGGGCGAGGCGCTCATCGAGCAGGCGCCGCGCCTCTTCCTCCCGCCGGGACTCGAGGAGCTCGACGATCCGCCGCCGGGTCGCCAGATCCACGATGGGCCCATCGACCGCCGGGTTGTAATAGCGGCCAAGCTCCAGGAGGATGCGGTTTACGCGCGCAATATCCGCCAGATGGGCTTCGGCTTCTCGAAACAGCTCGATGGCGTGGTCGTCGCGCTTCCTGAACCTGAGGCCCCGCCGGTGTCGTTCCTCCGCGTCCTCCAGGGGCCGCTCGTCGAAGGGCCGGTCGTCAGGCACGAGGCGCCGCCACCCCGTCGCTGAGGAGGAGCGCCCCTCCCGCGTAGAGGTTGAGGCTCTCCGGCCGCACGTAGCCGCACACCGTGACCTTCAGGAGCATCTCGGAGGAGACGCGCCCGGTCGAGAGCAGGATGCGGTCCTCCGTCGGGATTCCGCGAAGGAGCGCTTCCCCTTTCACCTTGTCCACGGCGTTGTGACGACCAACGTCCTCGGCGACGACGAGGAGCCGCTCGCCGTCCGAGAGCGCCGCGCCGTGGATGCCGCGCGATTCCTTGTAGTGGACCGCGGCGGCGAACAGCTCCTTCATGCGGGCCGAGAGCGTCTCGGGCGCCACCCGGAGCGACGACGAGAGCCTCGGGAAGAGCCGGTGATCGATCCGGAAGGTGATCCCGCCGCCGCAGCCGGAGGTGAGGATCCGCTCGGTCGGCAGCGCGACCGGATGGGCGAGCGTCACGTCCGCGCGGCCGTCCACGGGCGAGACCTCGAGGTGCCGGATCTCGTCGAGCGACGCGATCACCTTCTCCATCCAGAGGTAGCCGACGACGAGCGCCTCGAGCTTGAGGGGCGAGCAGAGCAACGTGAGGAACTTCTCCCCGTTGACCCAGATCGTGAGCGGCTGCTCGCGCACGATCTCGCCGGCGATCTCGTCGGCCCGGCTGCCGCGAACCCTGAAGTACGTGCGCATCGCCGCTCTCGCCCGCGATTCTAGCAGGGCGCCGAAAAAGTTGCAGGCTGCTCAAAAAGGTCCAGATGCAAGGCGGCGCCCGCGGGCCGCACGCGAGGCGTACTCCCTGTACGTTGAGCGTGCGGCCGAGGGCGCCAACCGAACCAGCGCGAGCCCCTGCGCGGGCGCGGTCGGCCCCGCGAGCCGCCGGTCGCGCGAGGCGAGCGCGGCCGCGAGCCAGGCGGGGTCGCGCGTGCCGCGCCCGACCGCGACCGCGCTGCCGACGATGTTGCGCGCCATGTGGTGGAGGAAGCGGTCCGCCGACAGGAAGAGGACCACGCGCTCGCGGCGGCGGACGACGTGCAGCGCCATGATGCGGCACATCGGATCCTTCGCGCGGCCCGGCGCGGCGCAGAAGGCGCCGAAGTCGTGGAGGCCGCGCAGGGGGCGGAGGGCCCGGCGCATCGCGTCCACGTCGAGCGCGCAGGGCACGTGCCACGCGAACCGCCGCAGGAGCGGGCTCGCCACCGGCCCGGTGTCCACGAGGTAGGCGTACCGCTTGCCGACCGCCGCCCGACGCGCGTCGAAGCCCGCGGGCGCGGGGCGGGCGTCGAGGACGCGGATGTCGCGGGGCAGCGCCGCGTTGAGCGCGCCCCGGACCGCATCGCCCGACAGCGCCGCGCGGGTCGTGAGCGACGCGATCTGGCGGAGCGCGTGGACGCCGGCGTCGGTCCGGCTCGCCCCGACGACGCGCGCGTGCGGGTCGAAGGCCCGCGCCGCCTCGAGGAGCGCGCCCTGGACGGTGCGGCCGCGGGGCTGGATCTGCCAGCCGAGGTAATCGGTGCCGTCGTACGCCAGCACCAGGCGGAACGTGGAGAGCAGAGGCGTTAATGCCCCGGCGGCGCCGACGGGTGCCGGCGACAGGGGTCGCGGGACCACGCGGCACGCGTCCGCTGCAAGGGCGACACTATCGGCGGGGCCGGGCCCGGGTCGGCACGAGGGTGAGCCAGACGATCGCGACGAGGACGAAGAGCACGACGTCCACCACGACGTCCCACGAGAGCCCGGTGAGCGCCTCGGGGACACCCTGGCGGCGCAGCCATTCCTGCCGCGCGAAATCCTTCGGCTCGTAGTAGCTCGGGGCGTAGCCCTGGAGCGCGTCGATGTAGCGGACGGCGTAGGGAACGACGACGTACGCCACGACCACGACGGTGAGGATGACCGCGAAGTGGAACCGCCCGTGAGACCCGAAGTGCCGGTGGTAATAGCGTCGGAGCGACATCATGCCCCGCCACTCCTCCCGTGCGGGTCGGCGCCGAGCCTAGCCCAGCAGCAGCTCGGCGATCTGGACCGCATTCGTGGCCGCGCCCTTCCGCAGCTGGTCGCCGACCACCCAGAAGTTGAGACCCGTGGGGCTCGAGAGGTCCTCGCGGATCCGCCCCACGAAGCAGTCGTCCTGGCCCTCGACCTCGACCGGCATCGGATACCGGTTCTGCGCCGGGTCGTCCCAGAGGCGCAGCCCCGGGAACCGCGCGAAGAGGTCGCGCGCCCGCGCCGGCGTGATCTTCTCCTCGGTCTCGGCGGTCACGGCGATCGAGTGGCAGGTGAAGACCGGGACCCGCACGGTCGTCGGCGAGATCAGGATGTCCGGCGCCTCGAGGATCTTCCGCGTCTCGTTGACGAGCTTCATCTCCTCGCCCGTGTAGCCGTCGGGTCCGAACCTGTCGATCGCGGGGATCAGGTTGAACGCGATCCGGTGCAGGAAGTGCCGGGGCTCCCGTGCCTCCCCGCGGGCCCAGGCGAGCGTCTGCTCGCGCAGCTCGGCGATCCCGTTGACGCCGGCGCCCGAGACGGCCTGATAGCTGGTGGCGATCACGCGGCGCAGGCGCCCCGCGTCGTGGAGCGGCTTGAGCGGCATCACGGTGACGATCGTGGTGCAGTTCGGGCACGCGAGAATGCCCTGGTGGCGCCGCGCGGCGTGCGGATTGATCTCCGGCACCACCAGCGGCACGGTCGGGTCCATCCTGAAGGCGTTGGACTTGTCGACGACCGTCGCGCCGGCCTTCCGGATCAGTGGCGCGTACTCCTTCGACTGGGCGGAGCCCGCCGAGCAGAAGGCGATGTCCACCCCCTTGAAGGCCGCCGCCTCGATCTTCTGAATCCGGATCGCCTCGCCGCGGAAGGTCACGGTCTTGCCGACGGAGCGCTCGGAGGCGAACGCGCGGAGCTCGCGCACCGGGAACTTGCGCTCCTCGAGGATCCGGAGCGTCGTCTGTCCCGCCGCGCCCGTGGCGCCGACGACGGCGACCGTCACGCCCGACGCCATCAGTACTGCGCCTCCACGTCCCTCACGATCAGGTCTCCCATCTCCGTCGTGCCCGCCGCCCGCGTCCCCCGCGGGGCGATGTCGGCCGTCCGGTGGCCCTGCTCGAGCACGCGCAGCACGGCGCGCTCGACGCGGTCGGCGTCCTTCTCCATGTTCAAGGAGTAGCGCAGGAGCATCGCGGCCGAGAGGATCGCGGCGATCGGGTTCGCGATCCCCTTGCCGGCGATGTCCGGCGCGGTCCCGTGAACCGGCTCGTAGAGGCCCACCGCCCCGCCGAGCGACGCCGACGGCAGCATCCCCATGGACCCCGCGAGGATCGCCGCCTCATCTGACAAAATATCACCAAAGGTGTTCTCGGTCACCATGGTGTCGAACTGCGTCGGGCGGTGGACCAGCGCCATCGCGCAGTTGTCCACGAGCACGTGCTCGAGGGTCACGTCCGGGTAGTCCCTGGCGACGCGCGTCACGACCTCGCGCCAGAGCTGGGAGACCACCAGCACGTTCGCCTTGTCCACCGAGGTCAGGCGCTTCCGGCGCTTGCGCGCGACCTCGAACCCGATCCGGGCGATGCGCTCGATCTCGCGCGAGGTGTAGGCCATCGTGTTGACCGCGCGGGCCCCGCCGTCGGCAAAGCGCTCGACCCCGCGGGGCTCGCCGAAGTAGAGCCCGCCGGTGAGCTCGCGGATGACCATGAGGTCCGTGCCCTCGACGACCGAGCGCTTGAGCGGCGAGGCGTCCACGAGCATCGGGAAGCACTTCGCCGGGCGCAGGTTGGCATAGAGGTCGAGCTCCTTGCGGAGGGCCAGGAGCCCGCGCTCCGGCCGGCGCTCGTGGGCGACGTCGTCCCACTTGGGGCCGCCGACCGCGCCGAACAGGATGGCGTGGGACCGTCGGCAGAGCTCGAGCGTCCCCGGCGCGAGCGGGCCGCCGGTCGCGTCGATCGCCGCGCCGCCGACGAGCGCCTCCTCGAACTCGAACCCCACGCCCGCGCCGGCGCCGACGGCCTTGAGGACGCGGACCGCCTCGGGGGTGACCTCCTGGCCGATGCCGTCACCGGGCAGGACCGCGATCTTGTAGGTCGCCATCCTACGGGCCGACTTCCTTCACGGGGTGGGCGGCCGTGCGCGCGACGCGGTTGAGCGCGGAGAGATACGCGCGCGCGCTCGCCTCGATGACGTCCGTGGACGCGCCCTTGCCGGACACCAGCGTGCCGTCGAAGTCCACCTTCATCGCGACCTCACCGATCGCGTCCTTGCCGGACGTCGCGGCGCGCAGCGAGTAGTCCTGGAGCCGGCCCTTGAGCCCGGTGATCGCGTCGATCGCGGCCAGCACCGCGTCCACCGGCCCGTCGCCGACGCCCGAGTCCTGGAACACCTGCCCCTCCTTCTTGAGCTTCACCGTCGCCGACGGCACGACCCCCGTCCCGCTGATCACGTGGAGGTACTCGAGCTCGTACCCGGCGCCCGCCTGGGCGGCGACCTCATCGGTGACGATCGCCATCAGGTCCTCGTCGTAGACCTCCTTCTTCCGGTCGGCGAGGTCCTTGAAGGCCTTGAACGCCCGGTCGAGCTCGGGCCCCGCCAGCTCGAACCCGAGGTCCTTGAGCCGCGCCGCGAGGGCGTGGCGCCCGGAGTGCTTGCCGAGCACCAGCTTGTTCGACGGCCGCCCGATATCCTCGGGCCGCATGATCTCGTAGGTCAGCTTTTCTTTCAGCACGCCGTCCTGGTGAATGCCCGCCTCGTGAGCGAACGCGTTCTCGCCGACGATCGCCTTGTTCGGCTGCACGTGGATGCCGGTGATGTGCGAGAGGAGCCGCGAACTCCGGAAGATCTCTTCGGTCTTCACGCGCGTGTCGATGCCGAAGAAGTCCTTGCGCGTGCGGAGGGCCATCACGATCTCTTCGAGCGAGGCGTTCCCCGCCCGCTCACCGATCCCGTTGATCGTGCACTCGACCTGCCGCGCGCCGTGCATGATCGCGGTCAGCGAGTTGGCCACCGCCTGGCCGAGGTCGTTGTGGCAGTGGACCGACAGGACGACCTTCTCGATGCCCTGCACGCTCGAACGGATCCGCGCGATGCGCTCGCCCCACTCGCGGGGGATCGCGTAGCCGACGGTGTCCGGGATGTTGATGGTGCGCGCGCCCGCCTCGATGACCGCCGAGAGGACGTCGCACATGTAGTCGAAGTCCGAGCGTGAGGCGTCCTCGGGCGAGAACTCCACGTCCTCGCAGTAGCCGCACGCGTGGCGCACGGCCTCGACGGACGCCTTCAGCACCTCCGCCCGGGACTTGCGCAGCTTGTACTTGAGGTGGATGTCGGACGTCGCGACGAAGGTGTGGATGCGCGGCTTCCGGGCGTACTTCACCGCCTCCCAGGAGCGGTCGATGTCCCCCAGGCCCACGCGCGAGAGCCCGCAGATCGAGGGCGCGTTCTCCAGCGTGCCGACCTGCTTGGCGACCTCGCGGGTCGCCTCGAAGTCGTCGTCCGAAGAGATCGGGAACCCGGCCTCGATGACGTCCACCTGCAGCCGGGCCAGCTGGCGGGCCATCTCGAGCTTCTCCAGCGTATTCATCGAAAAGCCCGGTGCCTGCTCGCCGTCCCGCAACGTCGTGTCGAAGATGATGACGCGGTCCATGGTACCCCCCTGGCTCACGGATGTTCCTTCACGGCCTCGGCCGGCCCGCCCGCGGGGGCCCGCCCCACGATCAGGCGCCGGATCGGTCCCGAAAGCGCGTAGCCGACGAAGATCAGGAAGAGAAACAGCTCGTGGTTGGTGGCCACGATCATGACGCCCAGCACGACCACCAGCAGCGTCTGGAGCGGGCGCCGCCGGGCGAAGTCGAGCTCCTTGAAGCTCCAGTAGCGGAACGTGGAGACCATGAGGAGCGCGACGAGATAGGTCCCCACCGCGATCGCGACGAGCAGCCAGCGCGAGGCGGGATACCCCTGCAGCAGGATGACCGCCGAGCCGACGACCCCGGCCGCCGCCGGCGTGGAGAGACCGACGAAGAAGCGCCGGTCGGTCGTCCCGGTGTAGACGTTGAAGCGCGCCAGCCGGAGCGCCCCGCAAATCACGAACAGGAACGCGCCGAACCAGGCCGGGCGCCCGAGGACGGAGAGCGCGAACGAGTAGATGAGGAACGCCGGCGCGACGCAGAACGACACGACGTCGGCGAGCGAGTCGAATTCCAGGCCGAACTGGCTCGTCGCCTTCATCAGGCGCGCCACGCGGCCGTCGACCAGGTCCATGATCATCGCCACGAAGATGGCGAGCGCCGCCTCCGTGTACCGGTTCTCCACGATCAGCAGGAGCGCGAAGAAACCGCAGAAGAGATTCCCCGTCGTGAGGAGGCTCGGGAGGAGGTAGATCCCCTGCCGCCGACGCTCGCGCAGCTCGTGCCACCGCCGCCGCCTGAGGCCCTTCCCGTGTCGCCTGATCATTGTAGCGGGCTCCGCGAGGCCGCCACACTCGGTGGGTGGCCTGAGCAAGGTACGCGCCGGCTGCGTTCCGCTATCGCTATCACGCCAAGAGCCACCATCATGCCAGCAGCCCCAGGACCGTGACGCCGGCGGTCACGTGGTCGCCCGGCCGCACGCGCACGTCGGTCCCCCGCGGCATGCAGCAGTCGGTACGCGAGCCGAAGCGGATCATGCCGAACCGCTCGCCGGCGGCGAGCTTGTCTCCCGGCCCCACGCGGCAGACGATCCGGCGCGCCACGACGCCCGCGATCTGGACCACGGTCACGCGGGCGGTCTCGCCCTGGAGGTGGAGCGTGCACCGCTCGTTCACCCGGTCGGCGCCGGCCCGGAACGCGGCCACGAAGCCGCCGCGCGCGTACGCCACCTTGACGACGAGCCCCGCGAGCGGGGCGCGGTTCACGTGGACGTCGAGCGGCGAGAGGAAGATCGCCACGCGCACGGCCGGGCCTACGAACGGGTCGTCGAGCTCCTCGGCGGACATCACGCGCCCGTCGGCCGGCGCCAGCACCGCTCCCGGCAGCGACACCACCTCCCGCTCGGGGTCCCGGAAGAAGCCGAGCGAGGCGAGCGCCGCCGCAGCAAAGGGCACGGCGAGCGCGCGGCGGCCCGCCAGCGCCAACCCCGCGGCGACGACCGCGGGGATGGCGATGAAGGGCCACCCCTCGCGCGCGACGGGAATCCGGTCCATCACCCCATCCGGGGCGGCTGGATCCAGGACATCATCGAGCGCAGCCGCTTGCCGACTTCCTCGATCGGGTGCCCGGCGTCGCGCCGGCGCATCGCGAGGAAGCCCGCGCGGTTGGCCTGCGAGCCCGCCCTGATAGAACAGGTCCACGATGAGCTTCATCTCGTGCATGCACTCGAAGTACGCGACCTCCGGCTGATAGCCCGCCTCGACGAGCGTCTCGAACGCGGCCTTGATGAGATGCGAGATGCCGCCGCAGAGCGTCGTTTGTTCTCCGAACAAGTCCGTTTCTGTTTCTTCTTTGAACGTAGTCTCGATCACGCCGGCGCGCGTGCAGCCGACACCTTTTCCATAAGCGAGCGCGAGGTCGCGCGCGCGGCCCGTCACGTCCTGCTGGACGGCGAGGAGCGCCGGGACGCCCGGCCCCTGGGTGAAGAGGTCACGCATCACGTGCCCGGGCGCCTTGGGCGCGATCATCGTGACGTCCACGTCGGGCGGCGGCACCACCTGGTTGAAGTGGATGTTGAAGCCGTGCGCGAACATCAGCATCTTGCCCTTGCCGAGCCCGCCCCGGATCTCCGCCTCGAACACCTGGCGCTGGTTCTGGTCGGGCAGCAGGATCATGATCACGTCGGACATCTGGGCGGCCTCGTTCACGGTCGCGACCCGGAGCCCGTCCTTCTCCGCCTTGGCCCAGCTCTTGGAGCCCTTGTAGAGCCCGACGACGACGTCCTGCCCCGAGTCCTTGAGGTTCAGCGCGTGGGCGTGCCGCGCCGTCCTTTCCGCTTGAGTGGTTAGTCGGCGAAGCCGACGACCTTCGGATCCTCCGAGATGCGCAGCCGGGCCTTCTCCGGCTCGCTCTTCTTCGCGCGCGTCTTCGGCCCGCGGGCGATCGCGACCTTGCCCGTCCGCACCAGCTCCTGGATCCCCATCGGGCGGAGGAGCTCGATGAGCGCCCCGAGCTTGCCCTCGTCACCCGTCGCCTCGATCGTGAAGCTCTGCGGTGTCACGTCGACGATCTTCGCGCGGAAGATGTCGGCCGTTCGCATGATCTCCGCCCGGTGCTGCGGCTCGGCGTTCACCCGGATGAGGACCAGCTCGCGCTCGACGTGGCTCTCGTCGGTGAGGTCGGTCACCTTGATGACGTCGATGAGCTTGTGGAGCTGCTTCATCACCTGCTCGATGATGAATTCGTCGCCGCGCACGACGATCGTCATGCGCGACACGGTCGCGTCGAGCGTCTCGCCGACCGAGAGGCTCTCGATGTTGTAGCCGCGCGCCGAGAACAGCCCGGCCACGCGCGAGAGCACGCCGAACTTGTTCTCCACCTGGATCGCGATCGTATGCTTGCGGGGCTCGCTGCCGTTCTGCATCACTTCTCTCGGAGGGGGGCTGCGCCCCCCTTCCGAACCTCCCCCCTTCGATGGCGCCGGCGGAGCCGGCGCTCGGAACTAGAATCCCGTCTGCGCACGCGCGGCCTTCTCCTTCGTGGATGCGCCCGGGTTCTCGAGGATCATGTCGGTGTTGGCGCCGCCCGCCGGCACCATCGGGAAGACGTACTCCCACTTGTCCACCCAGACGTCCACCACCACGGGCCCGGGCGTGGCGAACGCCTTCTCGAGCGAGGGGACCACCTCGGACGGCTTCGTCGCGCGGATGCCCGTGCACCCGTACGCCTCGGCCAGCTTCACGAAGTCGGGGCTCGGCCCGAGGTCGATCGAGCAGAACCGCCCCTTGTAGATGATTCCCTGCCACTGGCGGACCATGCCGTGGCCGCCGTTGTTGATGATGACCGTCTTGACCGCGAGGCCGTGGTCGTAGCACGTCGCCAGCTCCTGGCTGTTCATCGAGAACGAGCCGTCGCCGTCGATGTTCACGACGAGCCGGTCGGGGAACGCCGCGGCGACGCCCATCGCCGTCGGCAGGCCGTAGCCCATCGTGCCGAGCCCGCCGGACGTGCACCATCGCCGCGGGTGCTTGAACCGGTAGTACTGCGCCGCCCACATCTGGTGCTGGCCGACGCCGGTGACGACCATCGCCTCGCCGCGCGTCAGGTTGGAGATCTCCTGGATGACGTGCTGCGGCTTGATCACCTCGTCGTCCCACTCGTAGTGGAACGGCTGCTTCCGTTTCCACTCGGCGATCTGCGCGAGCCACTGCTTCCGCGCCTCGCGCGCCAGCGAGGTGACGTCTTCCCGCATCTCCTCCCTGACCGCGGCGATGAGCGCCTTGAGCACGCGGCGGCAGTCTCCGACGATCGGGATGTCCACCTTGATGTTCTTGGAGATCGATGAAGGATCGATGTCGATGTGGACGATCTCGGCGTGCGGGGCGAAGGCGTCCACGCGGCCCGTCACCCGGTCGTCGAAGCGGGCGCCGACGGCGACGAGCACGTCGGAGTGATGGACCGCCATGTTCGCGTAGTAGCTCCCGTGCATCCCGAGCATGTCGAGCGAGAGCGGGTCCTCCATCGGGAACGCGCCGAGGCCCATCAGCGTCTGGGTCACCGGGATCTGCGTCAGCTCGACCAGCTCGCCGAGCTCCGCGCTCGCGTCGGACGAGATCACGCCGCCGCCCACGTAGAGCACGGGCTTGCGCGCGCGGAGCATGAGCTTCGCCGCGCGCTTGATCTGCCCCGGGTGCCCGTCGTACGTCGGGTTGTACGACCGCATCTGGACCCGGTCGGGCCAGACGAGCTCGGCCTCCTTCACCAGCACGTCCTTCGGCAGGTCCACGTGCACCGGCCCCGGCCGGCCCGTGGACGCGATGTGGAACGCCTCGCGGATGATGGGACCGAGGTCCCGGCCGTCCTTCACCAGGAAATTGTGCTTGGTGCACGGCCGCGTGATCCCGACGTTATCCGCCTCCTGGAACGCGTCGTTGCCGATCAGGTGCGTCGGCACCTGCCCGGTGAACGCGACGATCGGGATCGAGTCCATCATCGCGTCCTGGAGCGCCGTCACGAGATTCGTGGCCGCGGGCCCCGACGTCACGAGGCACACGCCGACCTTGCCCGTCGTCCGCGCGTAGCCCTCGGCGGCGTGGCCGGC
>JACPCG010000186.1 GCA_016179925.1 Candidatus Rokuibacteriota bacterium
GCCAGCAGCACGACCTCGTCGAGGTCGAAGGGCTTCGCGAGGTAGTCGTAGGCGCCGCGCTGCATCGCCTGGATCGCGGTGTCCATCGTGCCGTGCGCCGTCATCACGATCACGGTCGCGTCGGGGCGGATCTCGCGGAGCCGGGCGAGCGCGGCGAGGCCGTCCATCCCCGGCATCCGCACATCGAGGAAGACCAGATCAAAGGGCTCGGCCTCGAACGCGCGGATGGTGCTCGGGCCGTCCTTCACGGACGCGACGTCGTACCCCGCCTGCGTGAGCCCCTTCTCCAGCACCCAGCGGAGGCTGTCTTCGTCGTCGGCGATCAGGATTCGCGCAATCAAGCGGCTGGCTAGACTGCGCTAACGCGCGGTCGACGCGTCATCCACACGTTTGCGCGCTAGATCGATGAGCATCCGAAGGGCTTGGTTGACGGAGTCCGAATCCCGAAAAACGGCCGCCACGTCCGCTTCCAGCAAGACCACGTTTGTCCCTTGCCGATACCGTTCGTAGTACTTCCCGCGAACGCCGCCCCGAATGTCGTATTCGTCCTGCATCTCGTCCTTTCCTGCTGGCTTACTGTCCTGACTCATACGTCCTCCGCTCGTGCGGCGTCGCTTGACGGGCGCCGATGATCCGAACGACGTCACCCTGGTCAGCGTGCCAAACGATCACGACGCGCTGTCGATCCGAGAGGCCGGTGGTCAAGAACCGCTCCTCTCCGGTCGAATGATCCGGGTCGGATACGGTCGTGGCCAACGGATCCCCGAAGACCGAAGTGGCCTCCTCGAAGGCCACACCGTGCCTCGCGAGGTTGGAAACCGCCTTCTCGGAATCCCACTCGAACTCCACATACCGAGCCTAGCATGGCCCTGGTGGCGGCCCGGTCTGGGCCTCAGCGTGGAGGTGCGTGCCGCCTGACTCACGCCGCACAGGTCCCTCATTTCGCGATCGGGAGAAAGCAGGTCACGACGGTGCCGCGCCCCTCGGTCGATTCCACCTGGATCGCGCCGCGGTGCTCCTCGAGGATCCGGTGGCAGATCGCCAGGCCGAGGCCGAGCCCCTTGTCCTTGGTCGTGAAGAACGGGTCGAAGATCCGGCCGCGCGCGGCCTCGGGGATCCCCGCGCCCTCGTCGGCCACCTTCGCCTCCACCATGCTGCGCTGGCCCACGCCGAGGTCCATCTTACCGAAGAGCGGGTTGAGGCTCACGCGCGTCGTCAGCGTGATCCGCCCGCCGTCCGCCATCGCGTCCACGGCGTTGCGCACGAGGTTGTGGAAGACCTGCTGGAGGCGGTCCTCGTCGCCGAGGATCGGCGGCAGGCTCGGGTCGTAGCTCCGGACGAGCGTGATCCCGCGCGCGCGGCAGCCTTCCTCGTGGAGCAGCACCACGCGCTCGAGGAGCTGGTGGAGGTTGAGCGGCACCAGGCGGAGCTGCATGGGCCGCGCCAGGTCGAGCAGCTCCTCGATGATCCGGTTGACCCGGTCCACCTCGGTCAGGAGCACGTCCGTGTACTCGCGCAGCCGCGGCTGGCCTGAAAGTTCGCGCGCCAGGAGCTGGACCGCCCCGCGGATCGCGCCGAGCGGGTTGCGGATCTCGTGGGCGAGCCCGACCGCCATGCGCCCGGCGGCCGCGAGCGTCTCCCCGCGCCGCACCTCGGCCTCGAGCTGGCGGATGCGCGAGAGGTCGCGCAGCACGGCGACGGCCGCCTCGACGGTGCCGGCGCGCGCGAAGAGGGGCGCCGTCACGATGGAGACGGGTACCTGGCGCCCGTCCGGACGTTCCACCAGGGCCTCGGCCTCGGACCGGCTCTCGCCCGTCGAGAGCGTCTCGGCGAGCCGCCGCACGACCGAGGCGTCGGGCGGGAACATCTCCTTCACGAAGCGGCCCTCGGCTCTCCGCGCCGACCGCTCGGTCAGGACCTCGGCGGCGGCGTTCCAGAAGACGATCCGGAGGCTCGTGTCCACCGCGATCACCGCGTCGGGCAGCCCCGCGAGGACGGCTTCGTAGTTCACTGTAGCGGGGGCCCCGGGGCCACGGGTGTCCGAGGGTGGACTGGGGCTGCGCGCTTCATACCGCGAGGGCCATGTCGGGGAGCGCGTTCAGCGTGAGCGCGGCGCGCTCGCCGGCGGCGAGCCGGTCGGTCCCGGCGGCGGTGATCATGGCGGCGTTGTCGGTGCAGAGCCGCGGCGGCGGGACGTGGAGCGTGAGGCCGTGCTCGGCCGCCGCCGCCGCGAGGGCCGCCCGGAGCGGCCCGTTCGCGGCGACGCCCCCCGTGAGGACCAGGCGCTTCACGCCGAGGCGGAGCGAGGCCTTGACCGTCTTCCGTACGAGCATCTTCACGATCGCCGCCTGGAAGGAGGCGGCGATGTCGGCGACCTGCTGCGCCGAGAGCGGCGCCGCGCGCTTCACGTAGAGCGACACCGAGGTCTTGACGCCGCTGAAGGAGAAGTCCGGCGCGCGGTCGGTCATGTGCGCCAGCGGGAACGTGATCGCCTTCGGGTCGCCGGTCCGGGCGGTGCGCTCGATGATCGGCCCGCCGGGGAACCCGAGCCCGAGGAGCTTGGCGACCTTGTCGAACGCCTCGCCCGCCGCGTCGTCGCGCGTCTGGCCGACCAGCGCGTAGGCGAGCGGGGCCCGCGCGTGGTAGAGCGCGGTGTGGCCGCCGGACACGACGAGGGCGAGGAACGGGTGGGCCGGCGGATCGTCGGTGAGGAACGCGGCGTAGATGTGGCCCTCCAGGTGGTTCACCCCCACGAGCGGTTTCCGGTGCACGTACGCGAGCGACTTCGCCACGGCGCAGCCGACGAGGAGCGAGCCGACGAGCCCGGGCCCCTGGGTCACGGCGATGCCGTCGAGATCCGGGAGCCGGACGGCCGCGTCCTCGAGCGCCTGCTGGACGACCGGCACGATGACTTCCAGGTGGCGCCGCGAGGCGAGCTCCGGCACCACGCCCCCGTACGGCGCGTGGATCGCGTCCTGGGAGGCGACGACGCTCGACAGCACGCGCCGGCCCTCCGCGAGCACCGCCGCCGCCGTCTCGTCGCACGAGCTCTCGATCCCCAGCACCAGCATCTGCGGAGTCGCCTCCCCTCCCTTACAAACAGCAGGGGCGATGCGGCCGAGACCGCCGGCCTGCCATCGCCCCTCTGGCGCGCGCCGACGCTTACTGCGGCCGGGCCTGAGTTTGCTGTGCGCCTCCCGGGCGTTGCTGCTCGAGGATGCGCATCGTCTTGATCACGTCGATCGCCCGCTGGACCTGGATGTCCTTCCGCAGCTCCTCCAGCGGATCGAGCGCGGGCTGGCGGTCGCGCACCGCCGGGTCTTTCGGCAGCTCCACCACGATGTCGGGCGCGATGCCCTTGCCGTGGATCGAGCGCCCCTTCGGCGTGTAGTACTTCGCGGTCGTCAGCCGGAGTCCCGACCCGTCGGAGAGCGGGATGATCGTCTGCACCGAGCCCTTGCCGAAGGTCTGGGTGCCGACGACGATCGCGCGCCCCCAGTCCTGGAGCGCGCCCGCCACGATCTCCGACGCGGAGGCGCTGCCCTGGTTGACCAGGACCACCATCGGCAGGTTCGGGTAGGACTTCTTCGCGTGCGCCGAGAAGCGCATGTTCTGGTTGCGCACGCGCCCCTCGGTGTAGACGACCAGCTTGCCGTCGTCGACGAACTCCTCCGTGACCTCGACGGCCGCCGTGAGGAGCCCGCCCGGGTTGTTGCGGAGGTCGAGGACGAGCGCCTTCATCCCCGCCTTCGCGGCCTTCTCGAGCGCGCCCGCCAGGTCACCCGGCGACTGCTCCTGGAACTGCCGCAGCTTGACGTAGGCGATGCCGCCGCCGAGATCGTGCGCGCGCACCGACTGCACGCGGATCTGCTCGCGCGTCAGCTCGACGTCCTTCGGTTCGGTCCAGCCCTCGCGCACCACCGTGATCGTCACCTTGCTGCCCGGCTTGCCGCGCATCCGCTTGACGGCGTCCGAGAGCTGCAGGTCCTTCGTCGTGAGCCCGTCGATCTTGATGATGCGGTCGCCCGTCTGGAGCCCGGCGCGGTGCGCGGGCGTGCCCTCGATGGGCGCCACGATCGTGAGGACGTCGTCGCGGAGCGTGATCTCGATGCCGAGGCCGCCGAAGCTGCCCGTGGTCTCCACCTGCATCTCGCGGTAGCTCTCCGGGTCGAGGAAGGAGCTGTGCGGGTCGAGGCCGCGCAGAGTCCCCTTGATGGCGCTGTAGATCAGGTCCTTGGAGGGGACCTCATCGACGTACTGGTTCTGGACGATCGAGAGCACCTCCGTGAAGAGCCGGAGCTGCTCGTAGGTGGCGCCGCTGTCCGTCCCCTTGCTGGCCACGGACCCGCCGAGCGACAAGGTCAGCACGACCAGCAGCGCGCTGATCACGAACGCCTTCTTCATGAAGTCCCCCTCATTCCGTTGCTCGTTCTAGCCACGCTGCCGGAGCCACTCCGCCGGATCCTGCGGCTTGCCCTGGTAGCGTACCTCAAAGTATAACCGAGGCCCCGCCAGAGAGCCCGTATCGCCGACCGTGCCGATCCGCTGGCCCTGCCGCACGTCGTCGCCTTCCTTCGTCTCGATCTCGGCGATGTGGGCGTACAGCGTGTAGTACTCGTGGCCGTGATCCAGGATGACCAGGTTCCCGTACCCCTTGAACCACCCCGTGTAGATCACGTGGCCGGCGTACACCGCGGCGACGTCCTTGCCCTCGGCCGCCTCGATGTCCACCCCATTCCGGAAAGTCCGCGTCCCGAACCGCGGGTGCACCTGGGCGCCGAAGGCCGTCACGATGCGCCCCTGGGTCGGCCACGGCAGCCGGCCGCGCAGGGTGCCGAACCCCACGCCCGGGGGCTCGACGCCGGCCCGGGGCGGCGGCACCTTCGCCAGCTTCCGCTGCTTGGCCTGCAGCTCGAGGATGAAGGCTTCGAGGCGGCGGGAGGCTTCGGTCAGCTCGCCCACCATGCGCTCGTGGTAGGCGCGCTCGTCGCGCACCTTCGCGAGCAGCGTGCGCCGCCTGAGGTCACACGATACTCTTGGATCAGGCGGGCGTCCAGAGAGGCCAGGCTCGTGAGGTGTCGGACGGCCGTCGCGCGCGTGACCGGATCGTCGCCGCTCAGGATCACCGGGAGCGCGCCGCCCTGGGCGTGCACGCGGTACATCGCGCGGAGCCGGCGCGCGAGCGCCTCCTCCTGCCCCGAGCGCTGGCCCACGAGCTTGCCGATCTCGCCGCGGAGCGCCCCGATGTCGGCCTGGGCCCGCCGGATCCGCTTGGCCAGCCGCGCGACCTCGGCCTGCTTCTCGGCGAGCCGCCGCTCGATCTGCTCGAGCTCGGCGAGCAGCGAGGTCTCGCGCGCCCGGGCCGCCGCGGCCTTCTCGCGCTCCTCCTTCAGGCGCTTCTGCGTCTGCTGGAGCTTCTTCTGCTCGCTCTGCAGCGCGTCCTCGCGTTTCGGTTGTGCGCCCGCGGGCACGGTCGCGAGCAGGGCCAGCGTCACGAGCAGGACCGCCCGGAGCAGGGGCCGGGCCCCCGGCGAGACCCGTCGCTTCCGGGCGTTCCTCATGCCTCGCGCCCCGCCCGCGCCAAGCAACCTCCGAGACCGCCCAGGAGCGTGCCGGCCAGCAGCAGCACGGCCAGGTTCAGCGGCGGCAGGAAGGCGATCTCGGGCAGTCCGAGGGTCAGGCTGACGAGCGGCGCGAGGCGCGGCGCGACGAGTCCGTGCGTCGCGACCAGCGCCGTGAGCGCCAGGACCGCGCCGAGGAGGCCCTGCAGCATCCCCTGGAGCAGCAGGGGCAGGCGGATCGTCATCTCGGTCGCGCCGACGAGCCGCATGATCTCCGTCTCCCGCCGCCGCGCGTGCAGGATGAGCGTCGTCGCCGTCGCGACGGTCAGGAAGGCGGCGATCGCCAGCACGGCGCCGATCCCGAGGCCGATCGTCGTCAGGAGCCGCTGCCACTGCGAGAGCCGCTCGACCCAGTCCGCGCTCCCGGCGACCTCCTCGGCCTCGGGGAGCGACGCGAGGCGCTCGACCAGGACGCGCGCGCCCTCGGGCGTCGCGGCGACCGCCGCGGGGGTGATCTCGAGCGACGCCGGGAGCGGGTTGGACGGCAGTTGCGCGACCACGCTCGCGTCCTTGCCGAGGACCGTCTTCAGCGACGCGAGCGCGTCCGCCTTGCTGATGTAGAGGACGCCCGCCACGCCGGGGACCCCCTGGACGCGCTCGACGAGCGCCGCGGCCTCGCCGGCCGGGGGCTCGCGCTTGAGGTAGACGATGATGCGGACGCGCTCGCGCCATTTCGCCACCGCGCGCTCGAGGTTCGACGAGACGAGCCAGAACCCGCCGAGCGCGGCGAGCGAGAGCGTGATCAGCACGATCGCGCTCACCGCCACGCGACCGGCGCGCCGGAGATCGCGGAACGCCTCGCCGATCAGGAACCCGAGCACGGAGGCCTCAGCCCTCGTCCTTCACGACGCGCCCGCCCTCGAGCGTGATCGTGCGCCGCCGGAGGCTCGCGGCGAGCCGGGCCTGGTGGGTGGCGAGCACGACGGTCGTCCCGCCCCCGCCGATGTCCTTCAGCACGTCGATGATCTCGGCCTCCATCGCGTCGTCGAGGTTGCCCGTCGGCTCGTCGGCGAGGAGCAGCGGCGGCTTCCTGACGATCGCGCGGGCCAGCGAGGCGCGCTGGGCTTCGCCCTGGGAGAGCTGGGCGGGGTACGCCTGGGCGCGGGCCGAGAGCCCGACGACGCGGAGCGCATCGAACACGCGCTGGGTGATCTCGCGCCGGGGCGTCCCCAGGACGCGCAGGACGAAGGCGACGTTCTCGTAGACCGTGCGCACGGGGAGGAGCTTCGCGTCCTGGAACACCACGCCGATCGACCTGCGGAGGGCCGCGACCCGGCTCCGGCGCAGCGGCACCAAGTCGTAGCCGAGGACCTCGATGTCGCCCTCGGAAGGCAGGTCGTCGCGGTAGAGGAGGCGCAGGAGCGTCGTCTTGCCCGCGCCGGAGGCGCCCGTGAGCACCACGAACTCGCCCTTCGCGATCCGGAAGGAGACGTCGCTCAGCGCAGGGACCTTCACGGGCCCAACCGAGTACACCTTCCAGACGCGGTGAAGCTCAATCATGGCGGGCGCTTCGATTATAGCGGCCCGCCTCAGATTTTCGAGAGCTTCTCCTCCAGGAGCCGGTTGACGATCGCGGGGTTCGCCTTCCCCCGGGTGGCCTTCATCACCTGGCCGACCAGCGCCCCCTTCGCCGCCGTCTTGCCGCCCTTGTAGTCCTCGACGGCCTTCGGGTTCTGGGCGAGGACCTGGTCGATGACGGCGGCGAGCGCCCCCTCGTCGGCCACCTGGGTGAGGCCCTCGCGGGCGACGATCGTCCGCGCGTCCTCGCCCGAGCCGACCATCTTCTGGAAGACGTCCTTGGCGATCTTGCCGCTGATGGTGCCGTCCTCGATGAGGCGGAGGAGCCCGGCCAGGTTGGCGGGCGGGACCGGGGCGCGCTCGATGGCGCGCTCGTCGTCGCCGGGCAGCTCGCGCAGCAGCTCGGACATGATCCAGTTCGACACGATCTTCGGCTGGCGGAACTCGCGCACCGCGGCCTCGTAGTACTCGGCGAGCGCGCGGCTCTGCGTCAGCACGCCGGCGTCGTAGGGCGGCAGGCCGTACTGGCGCACGAACCGCTCGCGGCGCTGCCGCGGCAGCTCGGGGAGGGCCGCGCGGATCGCGTCCACCCACGCGCGCTCGATCTCGAGCGGCACCAGGTCGGGCTCGGGGAAGTAGCGGTAGTCGTGGGCGTATTCCTTCGAGCGCATCGCGCGCGTGTAGCCCCGGTCGGCGTCCCAGAGGCGCGTCTCCTGCACGATGCGCTCGCCCGCCGCGAGCGCCTGCCTCTGCCGCTTCACCTCGAACTCGAGCGCCAGCTTCACGTTCCTGAACGAGTTCATGTTCTTGATCTCGACCTTCGTGCCCAGCTCGGTCGCGCCGCGTGGGCGAAGCGACACGTTGGCGTCGCAGCGGAGCGAGCCCTCCTCCATGTTGCCGTCGCAGACGCCGAGGTAGACCAGCACCGCCCGGAACGCGCGGAGATAGGCGGCGGCCTCCTCGGGCGAGCGGAGATCGGGCCGGGAGACCGTCTCCATGAGCGGCACGCCCGAGCGGTTGTAGTCCACGAGGCTCGCCTGGGCGGTCTCGAGGGTCCCCTCGTGCAGGAGCTTGCCGACGTCCTCCTCGAGGTGCAGGCGCTGGATGCCGATCGCGCGGGAGGCCCCGTCGACGTCGATCTCGAGCGCGCCGTCCTCCGCGAGCGGTTCTTCATACTGGCTGATCTGAAAGTTCTTCGGCATGTCCGGGTAGTAGTAGTGCTTGCGCGCGAACCGGCACGCGGGGTTGATCCGGCAGGTGAACGCGAGCGCCGTCTTGATGCCGAACTCGATGGCCCGGCGGTTGACGACGGGCAGCACGCCGGGCATCCCCTGGCACACCGGGCACGTCTGGCTGTTCGGCCGGGCGCCGAACGCGGTCGGGCAGCCGCAGAACATCTTGGAGCGCGTCAGGAGCTGGGCGTGGACCTCGAGCCCGATGACGACGTCCCAGCCGGTCTTCGTCAGCGTGCTCATGGGAGCGCGGGCTCCCGCGCGAGCCACGTCGTCGCCCGCTCGTAGGCGTCGGCGACCCGCAGGAGCGTCGCCTCGTCGAAGGGCTTGCCGATGAGCTGCAGCCCGATCGGAAGTCCCGCCGCGGTGAAGCCGCAGCGCACGGAGAGCCCCGGCAGCCCCGCGAGGTTCACCGGAATCGTGAGCGCGTCGTTCAGGTACATCGCGAGCGGGTCTTCCTTCTCGCCGTGCTTGAAGGCGACGTTGGGGGTCGTCGGCGCCAGGAGCAGGTCCACGCGCGCGAACGCCGTCTCGAAGTCGCGCCGCACGAGCGTGCGCACCTTCTGGGCTCGGCCGTAGTAGGCCTCGGAGTAGCCGGCCGAGAGCGCGTATGTCCCGAGCATGACCCGGCGCTTGACCTCGGCGCCGAAGCCCGCCGCGCGCGTGCGGCTCGACATCTCGATGAGATCCTTTCCCCCGGGGACGCGGAGGCCGTACTTCACCCCGTCGTAGCGCGCGAGGTTGGAGGACGCTTCCGCCGGCGCGATCAGATAGTACGCCGCGAGCGCGTAGCCCGTCGTCGGCAGCGAGACCTCCTCGGTCGCGACGCCGAGCCCGCGGAGCGTCTCGATCGCCGCGCGGACGGCGCGCGCGATCTCGGGGTCCACGCCCTCGGCGAAGTACTCGCGCGGGATGCCGGCGCGGAGCCCGTGCACGCGCCCGTCGAGCGCCGCGGCGTAGTCCGGCACCGGAGCCGCCACGGACGTCGCGTCGTGGGGATCGTGGCCGGCGATCGCCTGCAGCAGCAGCGCCGCGTCGCGCACGTTCTTGGCGAACGGCCCGATCTGGTCGAGCGAGGAGGCGAACGCCACCAGGCCGTAGCGCGAGACCCGGCCGTAGGTCGGCTTGAGCCCGACCGTGCCGCAGAAGGCCGCGGGCTGGCGGATCGAGCCGCCCGTGTCGGTTCCGAAGGCGCCCGCGGCGAGGTGGGCGGCCACGGCGACGGCCGAGCCTCCCGAGGAGCCGCCCGGCACCCGGGCGAGATCCCAGGGGTTGCGCGTCGGCTTGAACGCCGAGTGCTCCGTGGACGAGCCCATCGCGAACTCGTCCATGTTCGTCTTGCCGAGCACGACCGCGCCGGCGGCGGCGAGGCGCGCCACCACCGTCGCGTCGTAGGGCGGGACGAAGCTCTCGAGGATCTTCGAGCCGCACGTCGTCCGGATACCCTTCGTGCAGAGCACGTCCTTGAGCGCGATCGGCACGCCGTCCAGCGGGCCGAGCGGCGCGCGCGCCCGGTGGCGCGCGTCGGCGGCCGCCGCCGCGCGCAGCGCCGGCTCTCGCGTGACGGTGAGATACGCGCCCACGTGGCCGTCGAACTTCTCGATCCGCGCCAGATACGCCTCGGTCACCGCCGTCGGCGTCGTGTCGCCGCGGCGGTACGCCTCGCCGAGCGCGTGGATGGTCCTCTCGGTCACGCGTCAGTCCTCGATGATGCGCGGCACGCGGAACAGCTCGCCCACCCTGTCGGGGGCATTCGCCAGCATCTGGTCCTGGGACAAGCACGGGACGACCTCGTCCTCGCGCATCACGTTGACGAGCGGCACGGCGTGGGAGGTGGGCTCGACGTTCGTGACGTCGAGCTCCCGGAGCTTGTCGATGTAGCCGAGAATCGCGTTGAGCTGCTCGCGCATGCGCTCGATCTCGGCGTCGCCCAGCTCGAGCCGGGCCAGCCGCGCGACGTGCTCGACGTCCTGCCGGGTGATCATTGTAACGGGGTCCGCGAGGCCGCGGGTGTCCGAGGGTGGCCTGCTGTAGGCACGTGTGGCTTCGTCACTTTCACGCACTCTTCATTGTAGCGGGGGCCCCGGGGCCGCGGGTGTCCGTGGGTGGCCTGAGACAGGCGCGGCGTGGCTCCGTCCTTCCAGCGCACTTTTCATGTTCAGAGTTCCTCCAACTGAGCGTACTGGAGCGAGAGCTGCTTGCGCCCGACGGAGGCGAAGCGCACCGTCACGAGCGTGTCACCGCCGCTCCGCTCGACGCCGACCACGAGCCCCTCGCCCCAGCGGCCGTGGCGGACCCGCGCGCCGACCTTGAGCGGGAGATCGTCGCCCCCGGCGTCGAGCCGGGGCTCCTCCGGCTCGAACTCGCGCGCCGCCGCGACGCGCCCGCCGGCGCCGAGCACCACCAGGTGCTCCGCGGGCATCTCGAGGAGGAACCGCGAGGGCTCGCCGACGCCGTAGCCCTGGATGCGCCGGTGGAGGGCGTAGGAGAGCGCGAGCCGTTCCTTGGCGCGGGTCACCCCGACGTAACAGAGGCGGCGCTCTTCCTCGACCTCGTCCACCGAGCCCATCGAGCGGGCGTGCGGGAAGACGCCCTCTTCCAGGCCCGTCAGAAAGACGCGCGGGAACTCGAGCCCTTTCGCCGAGTGGAGGGTCATGAGCGTGACGCCGCGCGTGCCCTCGGGCAGCTCGTCGATGTCGCTCACGAGCGCGACGCCGTCGAGGAAGCCCTCGAGCATCGCCGCGTCGGTCGCCCGCGCATGGTCCTCGGCCGCAGCGATCAGCTCCTCCAGGTTCTCGAGCCGCGCCTCGGCCTCCGACGAGCGCTCCTGTCGCAGCTCCTCCCGATACCCGGAGGCGTTCAGCACCTGGTCGATGAACGCGGGGAGCGCCGCCCCCGCGCGCTCGGCCGAGAGCCGCGCGATGAGCGCGTGGAACTCCTCCAGCGCGCGCCGCGGCTTACCGGTGACGTCGACCGGCGGCGTCGCTGCGACGGCGAGGAGCGCGCGGTTCTCGCGCGCCGCCAGCTCGTCCAGGCGGGTGAGCGTGGCGCGGCCGATGCCGCGGCCCGGGGCCTGGATCGCCCGCCGGAAGGCGACGTCGTCGGCCGGGTTGACGACCAGCCGCAAGTAGGCAAGGGCATCCTTGATTTCTTTTCGCTCGTAGAACCTGACGGACCCGACGATGACGTAGGGAATCCCGCCGCGCCGGAGCGCGTCTTCGAGCACGCGCGACTGGGCGTTCGTGCGGTAGAAGACGGCGACGTCCTCCCAGCGGCCGCCCTCGCCGCGCGCCGCCAGGACGGACTGGGCGACGAAGTTCGCCTCCTCGTGCTCGTCCCAGGCGCGGTAGACGACCGCGCGCTCCCCGTCAACGTGCTCGGTCCAGAGGGCCTTGTCCTTGCGCGCGAGGTTGTTGGCGATGACCGCCGCGGCGATGGCGAGGATGCGCTTGGTGGATCGGTAGTTCTGCTCGAGCCGGATCACGCGCGTGCCCGGATAATCCGTCTCGAAGTCGAGGATGTTGCGGATGTCAGCGCCCCGCCAATGGTAGATCGAGTTGTGGACGACAAGTCCACCAGCCACGTAATTCCGGAGGTCCTCAACCGCCAGATCGTAGACAAATCCCCGGTACGGTCGGAGTTCGACAGACGTCACTCGGGCTTCCCGAATCTCCCCGTCCCGCATTACGGGGACCCGCATCCCGGGCCGGACATGGCTCGCCGGGATGAAGTGCAACGCTTTCCCCGGCGTGCGCCGCGCGCGTCGCACGGCTTCGAGGTCGGCGACCCGGCATAAGCTCCGGGCGAACTCCAGCCCCTTGTCGTAGTCCTTGCGAGAGGTCTCTACGCGCCACGTCCGTCGTTTGCCTTTTCGCGTCTTCGTCACGAGCGACACAGCCTCGCGCAACATTTCGTCGGAACTTACCAGCTGGATCCTGTGCTCGTGCCAGGTATGTGGCCGCGGATCGCCGAACATCGTGAAGTTCACGATCCTCCTGGACATCTCTCCGCGCGTGATCGCGCCCGCGCGGTGGTGAGGGTACTCGGGGAAAAGCAGCAGGTCGGCCATTAGCTGCTCAGCCCTCGATCGGGTGTCGATCTCCCGGTAGAGACGATCGACGTGATGCTGGGTTGTCGCCATGCGGCGACCACGGACCAGAAAGACCATCGTTGGCAGGCCATACTTTGCCGCGTAGTACGACTCCAGGTAACCAGCATCGGCCCGCGAATCACAGGCAGCAAGAATCCAGAGCTTGTCAGCGGTTTCGCCGTTCGTCCGCATCTGGAGCCCGGAAACAACTGCCCTGTCGTCGCCGGATCGGGCGCCGCGCGTCACCCCTACGCGATAGCCGAGCCGCCAATGATACATCAGGTACACGTGATACCGGTCGGGGTCGGGGTCGATTCGCGCAAAGACGACGTGGTTCGGTGTCGCCAGGAGCTCGTGCCCACCTTCGGTTCTGATGACCACGACGACCCCGTCGAACCGGCTCCGCCGGACCGCCTCCACGCGTCCGACGCGGGCCGAGCCCCAGCCAGTCCCGGCAAAGACTCGGTCTCCCTCCGAGATGCGCTCTATGCGCTTCGGTCCCGCCGGCGTCTCGACGATTGTCCCCTCGACGAGGCACTGGTCAGGGTCCCCGACGACGCAGACGTTCCGGTGCTCGCCGGTGAGCTGGCGGATGATCCGGTACTGGGCGCGGTTCGTATCCTGGTACTCGTCCACGAGCACGTGGGTCCAGAGGCCGCGGTACCAGCGGAGCGTCTCGGGCGTCTCGTCGAAGAGCCGCACGGTGAGGAGCAGGAGGTCGTCGAAGTCCACGGCGGCCGCCGCAACGAGACGCTCTTGATAGCGGCGAAACAGCCCGGCGATCTTCTCCTCGCGCGGCCCGCGCGCCGCCTGCTCGACGTCCTTGACGGAGACCATCTGGTTCTTCGCCGCGCTGATCCGCTGGACCAGGGACGCGGGCGTCCAGGTCCGGTCGGTCAGCTCCAGCTCGCGCATGCACTCCTTCACGAGGGCGAGCCGGTCGTCCTCGTCGTAGATCGTGAAGTGCGGCGGGTAGCCGATGTCCCTGATGTGCTGGCGGAGGATCCGCACGCACGCCGAGTGGAACGTCGCGATGAGGGGCGCGCGGATCCCGGCCGGCGCCAGCAGCGCCTCCACCCGGCGGGCCATCTCCCCCGCCGCCTTGTTCGTGAAGGTGACGGCGAGCACGTGCTTTGGATGCACGCCGCCCACGCCGAGGAGCCAGGCGATCCGGTGGGCGATGACGCGCGTCTTGCCGCTGCCGGCGCCCGCGAGCACGAGGAGCGGCCCCTCGCCCGCGGTGACGGCCTCGCGCTGCGGCGGGTTCAGCTCGGAGAGGAGCGCCTCACGGTCGATCACCCGATGATTGTACCCGAGCCACGCGCGCGCCCGCGCCACCCTCAGGCCGGTCCGAGCCGCCGGAGCACGTCCTCCCTGAGCTTCGCCTTCTGGATCTTGCCGGAGCTGGTCATCGGGAAGTCATCGACGACGACCACGTGGCGGGGGATCTTGAAGCTGGCGATCCGTCCCTTGCAGTAGTCGATCACCTCGGCCTCGCCGAGCGCGTGGCCCGGCGTGAGCCGCACGACGGCGACGCCCACCTCCGACAGCCGCGGGTCGGGGAAGGCCACGACGGCGGCCAGGTTGATGGCCGGGTGGCTCATCAGGAAGGCCTCCACCTCCATGGGATCGACGTTCTCACCGCCGATCTTGAGCATGTCCTTGTAGCGGCCCATGAAGCGGAGATGGCCGTCCTGGCGGAAGAGGCCCATGTCGCCGGTGTGCATCCAGCCGTCGGCGTCGATCGCCCGGGCCGTCTCCTCCGGTTTCCGGTAGTAGCCCTGCATGAGCATGTAGCTCCGCACCAGGAGTTCCCCCGGCGTGCCCGTCGGCTGCTCCCGGCCGCTGGCCGGGTCGATCACCTTGATCTCGTAGCCGGGCGCCGGGTAACCCGATGCCTCGACGCACTGCTCCTCGGTCGAGTCGGGCGCGCTGAGCGCGGCGCCCGCGCCGAACTCGCTCATCCCGTAGCCGGAGAGCAGCGGGCCAAAGACCTGCCGGGCCCGGCGGGCGATCGGCACCGAGCTCGACATCCCGGAGGCGCAGATTCCGGTGCGGATGTGGGCGAGCCGGCGCGGCGAGCGCTCGAGCGCCTCCAGCAGGTCCTTGAAGTGGGTGTCGAAGCCGTCGAGGATCGTGGGGCGCTCGCGTTCCATCAGGCCCAGGATCTCGTCAGGATCGAAGGTCTCGGTGAGCACCTGCCGGGCTCCGGTGACCATCGACATGAGCATCCCCTCGGAGAACCCGAAGAGATGGAAGAGCGGCAGGTACATCATGATCGTGTCGGCCTGGGTGATCGCCATGCGCCAGGCGCGATCCGCCAGGTTCCGGACGATGCGGTGGGCGTGCATCACGCCCTTGGGGAAGCCGGTCGTCCCCGAGGTGTACATGAGGAAGGCCGTGGCCTCCGGATCCACCGCCGCCGCCCGCCCGCGGAGCGTCGCGTCCGCCACGGCCGCTCCATCCGCGACCATCGCGTCCCAGCCGAGCGCCCCGGCGGGCGGCGTCTCGGCGACCGCGACCACGCGCCGGAGCCTGGGGAACTTCGCCTCTCGCACCTCGCCGCGCCCCGCCGCCGAGCCGAGGGAGGGCGCCAGCTGCCGCACCATGCCGAGGTAGTCGACGGGCCCGGAGCGCGCCGCGACGATCAGGAGCGCCGCATCGGACTGGCTCAGGACGTACCCGGCATCCTCGGTCCGGAACCGCGTGTTGACCGGCACCAGCACCGCCCCGATCTTCATCACCGCGAAGGCCGCCTGGATGAACTCGGGGCGGTTGACCATCCAGAGGGCGACGTGCTCGCCGGGCGCGATCCCCAGCCGGATCAGACCTTTTGCGATCCGGTCGATCTCCTCCGAGAGCCCAGCGAAAGTCCAGCGCCGCCCCTGGAAGCAGAGCCCCTCGCGCGCGCCCCACCGCCGCGCCGCCTCGTCCGGCAGCGAGCCCAGCGTCCGCCCGGGAAACCACGCACCCATCGTCGTGCCCGCCGGAGTTAGGCCACACTCGTGCCCGCCGCGTCAAGCCCTTCGAACGCGCCGATTCGCTTCTTGGTCCGTGCCGGCGGCGCGCCTTCGGGTCCGGAGATATTGACATTCGGAAAATGTCAGCAGACGATCCTCCGGCGCGTCGGATGGCAATCAGATAGATACGCCCGCTGAAAATACGAACGGCGCGATCGGGCGATCGCGCCGTTCGGCTGCGCCGACTGCGGAAGTTGGGTTAGTCGTCCCTGTCCTTCCCCTACTTGTGTTTGGGGCCCTTGCCCTTTCCGGGACCGGCCCAGTCCGGCGGGCCACCCTTGTCCTTCTTCAAGTGACCCGGCGGGACCTTGTAGTAGGTCACCGGAACGGCGAGGACGGGCTTGGGCACCTTCTCCACGGCGACGAACGTCCAGGGACCGCCGTAGCTCGCGGCGATGAACCATGACCCGTTGTGGAAGGTGAAGTGCCGTCCGCCGTACACGAAGTAGTTGACGCTCAATCCCGGCGCGTACTGCACGGGAGAGCCCGGCACGACGACGAGCTGTGGCGGCGCCGCGACGACGATGGGCGGGGGTGGGGGCGGCGGCGGCGAGCCGATGTTGATGCCGATGCTGAGGCTATCCGCGTGGGCCGGCATCGCCCCAAGCAGACCCCCCAGACTCCCCACGAGAACAAGAGCAACCACGATCATACGCATCATCTCTGGCCCTCCCCTGGTTTCCTTTCCTCCTCGAGCGAAGCTCCACTGGGAGACTTTGTCCCGGCTTCCGGACATGCATATACGCTGCCAGGGAAAGTCCCGAAGGCTCGTGTCATAACCCATTATATTTCGGCAATTCTCTGGGAAGGCGACTTTCTCCCCGCGATCCACCTGGCCATTCTCTGTCAGATTGTCGCGACACTCTGATGAACTATCTTCTTCTGATCTGTGCTCAGATGTACAGGCGGATACATCGGCCTCCTGACGCCTCCGTTTGGCATCGCGTGGTCTTTGCCATGAGATCGGCCATCGGAGAGACGGTGCAGGTCGAGGAGATCTTTGCGGGTACCCTCCCATTCATCATGATGCTCTCGGCATCATCCTCGCCTTCCCCAGACTGAGCACCTGGCTCCCCTCGCGGATGTAGGGGAGCCCGGATGTCCCGGCCCGCGGCGCCGGCGTCACTCCTCCTCGCCGATGTCGATGTAGAGGGCGTCGCCGAGCAGCGCGTCCTCGCGGGCCTCGTGCTCGTGCATCCGCCGCGCGAGCTCTGCGGCCTGCCCGAGGATGTGGGCGACCGGGCCCGCGAGGCAGGCCCGCGCCTGCGCGGCGAGCCCGTCGATCTCGCCGAGGAACGCCTGGTGCTCGGTCTCGAGCTGCTTGACCGCGCCGAGATGCCGGGACGACCGGGCGCGGATGAGATCGAAGAACCCGTCGGGCCTCTCTTCGTCCGTGAAGTGGGGCGCGATCAGCAGGCGGAGCTCGTGCAGGCGGTGCAGGAGCTCGACGAGGGTCCTGGCACCCGCGATCCCCTTCGTCGCCTGCTGGATCATGCGGTGCGCCGCCTGAGCCTGATCCGTCGTGCCAGCCATCGAGCCCTCGCCACCGGTGTCGGTTGTCATCGGAGTCCTCCTCCGTGCGATGTCCGGCTCACGCGTCCCCCGCGATCGTGCTGACGATCCGCGCCTCCGCGGCGCGCGCCCCGAGCACCCGCGCCGCACGCTCGGGCGCCATGCCGAAGACGGCCGTCGCCGCGGCGTCCGCCGTGAGGCAGGTCGCGGCCGTCACCGTCACGCTGCGGACCGGCGTGCGCCGGGGCGCGCCGGTCGTCGGGTCGAGCAGGTGGTGATAGCGGCGCCCGCCGTGGCGGAAGAACTGCAGATAATCGCCGGAGGTTGCGACGGCCGCGTCGCGGATGTCGAGCTCGGCCGCCGGCCGGCTCGGGTCCTCGGGCGACTGGATGCCGATCCTCCAGGGGCCGCCGTCCTCGGCCCCGCCGAGGGCGTAGAGATCGCCCCCGACGTTCACGATCGCCTGCGTGATCCCGGCGCGCCGCAGGGCGTCCACGGCCCGGTCGACGCCATGGCCCTTGGCGATGCCGCCGAGATCCAGCTCCACGTCCGGATCGGTAAAGCTGATGACCGGATTCTCGCGCCACGTCCCGAGGTCGAGCGCCCGATAGAAGCGCCGGCCGGCGAACCGCCGGACCGCCCCGTCCGGGGGCGGCGCCGTGCGGTGGCCCACGTCCCAGAGCCGCACCGCCCGGCCGATCGCGGGGTCGAAGGCGCCCTCGCTGGCCTGCGCCCACGCGAGCGCCTCGCGGAGCACGCCCGCCGTCGCGTCGCTCAGGGCCACCGGCCGCGCGGCCGCAAACCTGTTCGCGCGACCCACATCGGAGGTCTCAGAGAAGCGCGTCATGAGCCGGTCCACCCGGCGCAGCTCCTCCATCGCCGCGTCGATGGCGGCGTGCGCTTGCCGCGGGTCTCGGTGCACCACGGCGAACTCGGCGACGGTCCCCATCACGGGGAGCGTCCGCCGCACCAGCGCGCGGCGCCCGCGCGCGGCGAGCGGCATCGTGGCCACCACGAAGGCGCCGACACCCAGCGCCAGGACCTCCCGCCGCGAGAAGCGCGGCGACTCGGCTCGGTCAGCGTTTCGCATGCTCTGACTCCGTTCCCTCGGGGTTCGCCCCGCAGAC
>JACPCG010000187.1 GCA_016179925.1 Candidatus Rokuibacteriota bacterium
TGGGGGGTGTGGGGGGCCATGTCGGGGCCCCCCACGTGATTAGGCCCGCATCCTGCGAAGCCGGGCGATCCGCTCCTCGATGGGCGGGTGCGTCGAGAAGAGCCGCATCAGCAGGTTCCCGCTCAGCGGATTGACGATGAAGAGGTGCGCCGTGGACGGGTTGGCGGCCATCGGCACCGCCTCGTTCGCCCTGTGCAGCTTCTCGAGCGCCTTGGCAAGGCCGGACGGCCGCCCGGCGATCTTCGCACCCGTGGCGTCGGCCTGGAACTCGCGCGCGCGCGCGACGGCGAGCTGGACGAGCATCGCCGCGATCGGCGCCAGCACCGCCATGAGGATCAGCGCGAACGGGTTCGAGCCGCCCTCCTCGTCGTCGCCCGACCGGCCCCCGAACATCGCGGCCCATTGCGCCATGTGCGCCAGGTAGGTGATGGCGCCGGCGAGCGTGGCGGCGATCGTCGCGATGAGGACGTCGCGGTTCTTCACGTGCGAGAGCTCGTGCGCCAGCACCCCCTCGAGCTCTTCCTCGTCGAGGATCCGCATGATGCCCTCGGTCACGGCGACCGCGGCGTGTTGCGGGTCGCGCCCGGTGGCGAACGCGTTCGGCGTGTCGGCCCGGATGAGGTAGACGCGCGGCATCGGGATCCCGGCGCGCGTCGTCAGGCGCCGGAGCATCGCGTGGAGACCGGGCGCGGCGGCCTCCTCGACCGGCCGGGCGCCGTACATCGCGAGCACCATCTTGTCGGAGAACCAGTAGCTCGCGAAGTTCATCAGGAGGGCGAGCACGAAGGCGACCAGCATGCCCTGCTGTCCGCCGAACGCACCGCCGAGCAGGACCAGCATCGCCGTGAGGACGGCGAGGAGGAGCGCGGTCTTGAAGATGTTGGACATGCCTGAAGGGTAGCAGGAGGTCCCCGGGCGGTCAAATACCGGTCAAATGCCTTGACTTGCCGAACCGGCGTCGATATACTGGCCGAGCTTAGTGAAAAATCTTTTGTTGATCAAGACTTAGCGACCATGATCATCCGGGTCTCGGACATCCAGGAAGACGGTCTCGCGGTCGAGGACGCGGCCGCCGTCGGAGCCCCGTACGCCGATCCCGCGTGGCAGGTGGAGGGCCTCAGTCTCCGGCTCGAGCGCGACGCGCAGGACGTGCTCGTGCACGGGGAGATCCGCGCGACGGTGCCCCAGGTCTGCAGCCGGTGCCTCGAGCCGTTCTCGGCGCGCGTGCGGGCGGGCGTGGACGTGCGCCTGGTCCCGCGGCCGGCGGCCGCGGACAACGTGGAACTCGCCGCCGACGACCTGGACGTGGATTTCTACCGGAACGACGAAGTGGATCTCGACGCGCTGATCGAGACGGAGACCACGCTGGCGCTCCCCATGAAGCCGCTGTGCCGCGACGACTGCCTGGGGCTGTGCCCGGTCTGCGGCGGCAACCGGAACGTGACGGCCTGCGCGTGCGCCACGCGCGCGACCGACCCGCGGCTGGCCGGCCTCCAAAATTTGGGCGAGCGACTCTCACCCTAGAGGGGACCTGTCCATGCCGCTGCCGAAGCGACGCCACTCGAAGACGCGCGGGCGCAAGCGCCGGACGCACTACAAGCTCGCCGCGCCCACGCGCTCGGTCTGTCCGCAGTGCCGCGAACCCAAGCTGCCCCACCGGATCTGCCCGCGCTGCGGGTACTACAAGGGCCGCGAGATCATCTCCGTCGAAGGGGCCTGAGCCGCCCCCCGCCGCCCGCGATGAAGATCGCCGTTGACGCCATGGGAGGCGATCACGGCCCCGCCGTCGTCGTCGAGGGTGCGGTGGCTGCGGTCCGCGAGTTAGGCGCCTCCGTCACCCTGGTCGGCGACAAGCCCGGGATCGAGCGCGAGGTCGTGCGCCTCAACGCGCAGAGCCTCGGGCTCGAGATCTGCCACGCCTCGCAGGTCGTCGGGATGGGCGAGAGCCCGTCGCACGCCCTGCGCCGCAAACGGGATTCCTCGCTCCGCGTCGCGGCCGAGCTCGTGCGCGACGGCAAGGCGGCCGCCTTCGTCTCGGCGGGCAACACCGGCGCCGCGATGGCGATCGCGATGTTCGTGATCGGCGTCCTGCCCGGCGTGGACCGGCCCGCGATCGCCGCCGTCCTCCCCAACCTCCGGAAGTTCACGATCCTCCTCGACGCGGGCGCCAACGTGGACCCGAAGCCCTGGCACCTGCTCCAGTTCGCCGTGATGGGCCACGTCTACGCGCGGGACATCCTCGGGCTCGACAGCCCCCGGGTCGGGCTCCTCTCCGTC
The DNA here is from genome assembly GCA_016179925.1 of Candidatus Rokuibacteriota bacterium. Taxonomy (GTDB): domain Bacteria; phylum Methylomirabilota; class Methylomirabilia; order Rokubacteriales; family CSP1-6; genus JACPCG01. Next base: position 2,278 of record JACPCG010000187.1, read on the forward strand.
GGCGAGGAGGTGGGCAAGGGCACGGAACTGACCCGCGAGGCCTACGAGCAGCTGAACGAGTCGTCGCTCAACTTCGTGGGCAACGTCGAGGGCCGCGACATCTACAACGGCCGCTGCGACGTCGTGGTCACCGACGGCTTCACCGGCAACGTCGCGCTCAAGATCTCGGAGAGCCTCGCCGAGATGCTCGGCGACATGATCAAGGAAGAGCTCACGCGCGACACGCGGTCCAAGCTCGGCGCCGCGCTCGCGATCCCCGCGTTCGAGCGCTTCCGGCGCCGCATCGACTACACGGAGATGGGCGGCGCGCCGCTGCTCGGCATTGACGGCGCGGCCATCGTCTGTCACGGTGCTTCGCCGGTGAAGGCGATCAAGAACGCCGTCCGGGTGGCCCGGGAGTGGGCGCAGGCGGGGCTGAACGAGCACATCAAGGCCGCGCTCGAGGCCGAGGTGGCGCGCGGCGGCCGCGAGGAGGGGCGGGAATGAGGCGGGCCAGGATCATCGGGATGGGCGCCTACGCGCCCAAGCGGATCCTCACGAACGCCGACCTCGAAAAGATGATCGAGACGAGCGACGCGTGGATCGTGCAGCGGAGCGGCATCCGCGAGCGCCGTGTCGCCGACGAGAGCGAGGCCACCTCCGACCTGGCGCTCCGGGCCGCCCAGCAGGCCCTCGAGCGCGCGAACCTCGTGCCCGAGGACATCGAGTTCATCGCGGTCGGGACGACGACGCCGGACATGTTCTTTCCCACCGTCGGCAACATCGTCCAGCACCGGCTCGGCTGCGGGCGCGCGGGCTCGGTGGACATGCTGGCGGCGTGCGCCGGGTCCGTCTACAGCCTGGCGTTCGGCTCGCAGCTCATCCAGACCGGCAAGTACCGGCGCGTCCTCTGTATCGGCGCCGAGACCCTGTCGAAGATCACCGACTTCACCGACCGCGGCACCTGCGTGCTCCTCGCCGACGCGGCGGGCGCGGCGGTACTCGAGGCCTACGACGGCGACCGCGGGATCATCGACTTCGACCTCTACTCGGACGGCCAGTACTGGGACCTCCTCTACATGCCGGGCGGCGGCTCGCGCCACCCCGCGACCCGCGAGACGGTGGACGCCCGGATGCACTACGCGAAGATGAAGGGCAGCGAGGTCTTCAAGGTCGCCGTCCGCATGTTCGTGGACTGCACCGGGCGCATCCTCGAGCGCAACGGCTTCACCGCGGACGACGTGCGCCTCTTCATCCCGCACCAGGCCAACCTCCGCATCATCGAGGCCGCGGCCAAGCGCGTGAGCCTCCCGATGGAGCGCGTGTTCGTGAACGTGGACCGCTACGGCAACACCGGCGCCGCGTCCGTGTACGTCGCGCTCGAGGAAGCGGTGGCCGCGGGCCGCATCACGCGGGGCGACCTCGTGCTGCTCGCGGCGTTCGGCGGCGGCTTCGCCTGGGGATCCGTCCTCATCCGGTGGTAGCGCGACCCATGATCGCCTTCATGTTCCCCGGCCAGGGGTCGCAGGCGGTCGGGATGGGCAAGGCCTTCTACGACACCTCCCCGGGCGCCAAGGCGGTGTTCGAGGAGGCCACCGACGCTCTCGGCTTCGATCTCACGCGGCTCGTCTTCGAGGGCCCGGAGAGCGAGCTCGCGCTGACGGCGAACACGCAGCCCGCGGTCCTGACCGCGTCGGTCGCGGCGGCCGCGGCGTGCGCCGAGCGCGGCGTGAGGCCGGCGCTCGCCGCCGGGCACAGCCTGGGCGAGTACTCCGCGCTGGTGGTCGCCGGCGCGCTCAGGTTCGCCGACGCCGTACGGATCGTGCGCCGGCGCGGCGAGTTCATGCAGGACGCCGTCCCGGTCGGCACCGGCGCGATGGCGGCGATCATGGGACTCGACCTTTCCGCCGTGGAGCAGGTCTGCGCGGCGGCGGCGCAGGGCGAGGTCGTCGGGATCGCCAACGTGAACTCGGCGCTCCAGATCGTCGTCGCTGGCCACCGCGGGGCCGTCGAGCGCGCGGTCGCGCTGGCTGCCGAGCGCGGGGGGAAGAAGAGCGTCATGCTGCCGGTGAGCGCGCCGTTCCACTGCGCGCTGATGGCGCCGGCGGCCGAGAAGCTCCGTCCGGCGCTGGAGGCGATCGCCGTCACCGACCCCGCGATCCCCGTGGTGCGCAACGTGGACGCGGGCGTCACGCGGACCGCGGTGGAGGTGACGCCGTTCCTCCTCCGCCAGGTGGCGAGCCCGGTGCGGTGGACCGACTGCGTCCGCCGGCTCGCTGCCGAGGGCGCGACGGCGTTCGTGGAGGTCGGCCCCGGCCGCGTGCTGACGGCGCTCCTGAAGCGGATCGTGGACGGCGCGCGCGGGCTCTCGGTCGAGGACCCGGCGGGCCTCGAGAAGGCGCTCGCCGCCATCGAGAGCAAGGCGTGAGCGCGAGCCGATGAGCACGACCCCGCTCGACGGCAAGGTGGCGATCGTCACCGGCGCCAGCCGCGGGATCGGCGCCGCCATCGCTGCGTTGCTGGCCGAGGACGGCGCGGCCGTGGTAGTCTCGGGCCGCGACGCGGAGCGGCTCGAGCGCACGGCGAAGGAGCTCGAGTCGCAGGGCCGCGCGGCCCTCGGCGTCGTCGCCGACGTGGCGAGCCGCGAGGACTGCGACCGGCTGGTCGAGGCGGCGAAGTCGCGCTTCGGCCGGGTCGACATCCTCGTGAACAACGCCGGGATCACGCGCGACGGGCTGCTCGTGCGGATGAAGGACGAGGACTGGGACCGCGTGATGGAGGTGAACCTCCGGGGGGCATTCTTCATGACGCGCGCGGTCACCAAGGCCATGGTGCGGCAGAAGAGCGGCGGGCGCGTCATCAACATCACCTCGACCGCCGGCGCCATGGGCAACGCGGGGCAGGCGAACTACTCGGCCGCCAAGGCGGGGCTGATCGGGTTCACGAAGTCGGCGGCGCGCGAGCTCGCCCACTGGTCGATCCTGGTCAACGCCGTGGCGCCGGGGCTGATCGAGACGGACATGGCCGCCGCGATGGCCGGGGAGGCCCGCGAGGCGCTGCTGGCGCAGGTGCCGCTCAAGCGGATCGGCACCCCCCGCGAGGTGGCCGAAATGGTACGATTCCTCGCCGGAGACGGGGCGGCCTACATCACGGGCCAGGTCTTCCACGTCAACGGCGGACTGTACATGTAGCGCATCCCCATCGCGGAGGTGACGAGTTCATGGCGAAGTCGATCGATGAGAGGGTGAAGGAGATCATCGTGGAGCAGCTCGGGGTGGAGGAAGACGAGGTCACCCCGCAGGCGAAGTTCATCGAGGACCTGGGCGCGGACTCGCTCGACACGGTGGAGCTCGTCATGGCGCTGGAGGAGCACTTCGACATCCAGATCCCCGACGAGGATGCGGAGAAGATCGTGACCGTCGGCGACGCGGTCCAGTACATCAAGGACAATTCGTAGCGGGATCATGGCCAGGCGGGTCGTCGTCACCGGGCTCGGCGCGCTCACGCCGGTCGGCAACACGGCGGACGAGTTCTGGACCGCGCTCACGGAAGCGCGGTCGGGCGTCGGCCCCATCACGAAGTTCGACGCGTCGGTCAAGAATGCGCAGGGCGAGTTCCTCTACCCCACGCGGATCGCGGCCGAGGTCCGCGGCTTCGACCCGCTGAAGTTCGTGGACAGGAAGGAGGCGCGCCGCCTCGACCCGTTCCTCCAGTACGCGATGGCCTGCAGCGTGATGGCCGTCGAGGACGCCGGGCTCGACACCGGGAAGGTGGACGGGACGCGGTTCGGCGTGCTCATCGGCTCGGGGATCGGCGGCATCCAGACCCTGCTCAGCACCCATGACACGCTCAACGAGAAGGGGCCGGACCGCGTGTCGCCCTTCTTCATCCCGATGATGATCGTCAACATGGCCTCAGGGCTCGTCTCGATGCGCTTCGGCGCCAAGGGGCCGAATTCCTCGGTCATCACGGCGTGTGCGACCGGGAACCACGCGATCGGCGACGCCTTCAAGATCATCCAGCGCGGCGACGCCGACGTGATGCTCGCGGGCGGCGCCGAGGCGATCATCATCCCGCTGACGATCGCCGGCTTCTGCGCGATGAAGGCGATGTCCACCCGGAACGGCGAGCCGACGAAGGCCTCGCGACCGTTCGAGGCGGACCGCGACGGCTTCGTCTGCGGCGAGGGCGGCGGGATCCTCCTGCTCGAGTCCCTCGAGCACGCCGTGCGCCGCGAGGCGCGGATCTACGCGGAGGTCGTCGGCTACGGCATGACCGGCGACGCCCACCACATGACGGCGCCCGACCCTGAGGGCGACGGTGCCGCGCGCGCCATGCAGGCGGCGCTGCGCGACGCCGGGCTCGCGGGCCCCGAGGTGGGCTACATCAACGCGCACGGCACGTCCACGCCGTACAACGACAAGTTCGAGACGCTGGCGATCAAGCGCGTCTTCGGCGACCACGCCCGGCGCCTCGCCGTGTCGTCCACCAAATCCATGACCGGCCACCTGCTCGGCGCGGCGGGCGGCATCGAAGCCATCGCGACGGTGCTGGCGCTGCACCACGGGGTTCTGCCGCCGACGATCAACTACGAGACGCCCGACCCCGACTGCGACCTCGACTACATCCCGAACCAGGCGCGCAAGCAGGACGTCGAGGTGGCGCTCTCGAACGCGTTCGGCTTCGGCGGCACGAACGCGACGCTGGCCTTCCGCAAGTATCTGAAGTAGTGGACCCCGACCGCGTGGCGGAGCTCGAGCGCCGGCTCGGTCACCGCCTCCGCGATCCCGCGCGGCTCGGGCAGGCGCTCACCCACGCGTCGTATGCCAACGAGAATCCGCCGGCGCCCGACAACGCGGGCCTCGCGCTCCTCGGCGACGCGGCCCTCGGCCTCGTCGTCGCCGAGCACCTGCTCGCCTCCGACCCGACGGCGTCCGTGGGCGTGCTGACGGAGCAGCGCGCCGCGCTCGTGTCGGGCGAGCGGCTCGCGCGCTGGGCGGGGGAGCTCGAGCTCGGGCCGTTGCTCCGCCTCGGGCGCGGCGAGGACCTGACGGGCGGACGCGCGCGCGAGTCGGTGCTCGCGACGGCGCTCGAGGCGGTGCTCGGGGCGATCTACCTCGAGGGCGGCCTCGCCGCGGTGCGGCTCGTGGTCAGCCGTCTGGCCCTGTGGTAGCCTGACCGCATGCGGTTCTGGCCGTTCCGCGGCCGACGCCCCGCCGCGCCGCCCCCGCCGCCCGATCTCGTCGTGACCGAGGATCTCCTCCGGCGCAGCGTGGCGGACCTCCTCGTGGTCCGCGAGTCCCTGATCCGCGGCGCCATCTACGAGTTCCAGGGCGAACTCCTCGTCGCGCCGGCGCGGGCGCTGGATCTGCTGCTCGAGCGCCTCCGTCCCTTCGGCTACACGCCGTTCCTGCGCGCCGCCCGCGGCGGCGTCGTCGTCCAGGCGTGGCCGCTCGCCGAGACGGTCGAGCGCCCCCGCGTCCTCGTCAACGCGGTGCTCTTCCTGGCGACGTGCGTCTCGACGCTCGTGGCGGGCTCGATGTTCTCCGGCTCGCCCGCCTTCGACGCGTTCCGCACGTTCTCCGGGCCGGCGTGGTTCCTCTCCGGCATCCCGTTCGCGGGCACGCTGCTCGCGATCCTCGGCGTCCACGAGTTCGGCCACTACTTCACGGCGCGCCACTACAAAGCGCAGGTGAGCCTGCCGTATTTCATCCCCGCGCCGCCCCCGCTCTTCCTCTTCGGCACGATGGGGGCGATCATCCGCATGCGCTCGCCCGCGCGCGACCGGAACTCGCTCTTCGACATCGCTGCGGCGGGCCCGCTGGCCGGGCTCGCCGTCGCGTTTCCGGCGGTGATCCTGGGGCTCCACTGGTCGACGGTGATGCCGGTGCCGCCGGGCGGCCACATCGTCTTCGGCGACTCGCTCCTGATGCGCCTGCTCGTCTCCTGGCGGTTCGGCGCGATCCCCGAGGGCGCGATGCTCTTCACGCATCCCATCGCCGACGCGGCGTGGGCCGGGTTCCTCGTGACGGCGCTCAACCTGTTCCCGGTGGGCCAGCTCGACGGCGGGCGCATCGCCTACGCGCTCGTCGGCCGCCACCACAAGGCGCTCGGGATCGCGACGGTGATCGCGCTGGTCGCGATGGGCGTGCTGACGTGGTCGCCGAACTGGTTCGTCTGGGCGGGTCTGGTCTACTTCCTCATCGGCTTCCACCACAGCCCCCCCCTCGACGACCTCACGCCGCTCTCGCGGGGCCGGCGCGTCGTCGGGCTCGCGTGTTTGATCTTGCTGGTGCTGCTCGTCCCGCCCATCCCGATCCAGACCGGGTAGCGCGCCTCCGCCTCCCGTCGCCTCGCGGCGTTCTCGCTCGTCGCCGGTCCTCACGTACCCGGGCGTACGCTCCGGCCGGCTCCTCGCTCGGGCCTTGCGATGCTCGGGAGGCGAAGGCGCGGCCCGGCGCGGGCCGATCCAGACCGGGTAGCGCGCCTCCGGCTCGACTCGGAAGATTCGGAGCGTGCGTCGCGCGGTCAGACGGGGCGGGCCGCGATTGTCGGGCCGCCGGCGTGCACGCGCCGCAGCAGGACGGAGCCGACGACGAAGAAGAGCCCGACGGCGACGATCGCCGCGCGCTGGTCGCCGCGCAGCGCGGCGGATACGGCGCCGAAGACGAGCGGGCCCAGGATGGCGCCCGTCTTGCCCACGAGCGAATAGAAGCCGAAGAACTCGGCCTCGCGTCCGCCGGGCACCAGCGTCGCCATGAAGGTCCGGCTCGCGGCCTGGATCGCGCCAAGACCCGTGCCGGCGAGGATGGCGACGGCCCAGAACTGCCACTTTTCCTGGACAAAGTACGCGAGGACGGTGACCGCGGCCCACTGGACGAGCGTGACCGAGACGACGAGTTTCGGCCCCCGCGTGTCCGTCGGCCGCGCCCACGCCGCCGCGCCGAGGAGCGCGGTGACCTGGACGGTCATGAAGAGCGCGATGATCTCGGTGAAGGAGAAGCCGAGCGTCTTCGCGGCGAAGACCGCGGAGAAGGTGATGACGGTGTTCACGCCGTCCTCGTACACGAGGTAGGAGACGAGGAACCGCCGCATCTGGGCGCGCTCGGGCAGTCGCATGATCTCCCGGAGCGTCGCGAGCGTCTCTCGCACGCCGCGCGTGACCGCCGTGCGGAGCGGCACCGGATGGCGCACGTCGGGGGGGAGGCTCACGAACGCCGGGATCGAGAAGACGGCGAAGAGGGCGGCCGAGACGAGGAAGCACCCCCAGTAGGCCTTCGCCGCGGCGAAGGGGAACGCGGCGAGGAAGGCGACGAGCGAGCCCGCGTAGCCGACGGCGAACCCCGCCGCCGACACGCGCCCGAGCGCATCGGGCGCGGCGATCCGAGGCAGGTACGAGTTGTAGTAGACCCACGCCGCCTCGTACGTGACGATCCCCGCCACGGCGAGCGCGAATCCCCAGAGCACCATGCCGGGTCCGACGGTGGCCATGAGCGACGTCGCCGCGACCGCCGCCACCGTGAACCAGACGAAGAAGGGCTTGCGGACGCCCGCGTGGTCGGCGATGCCGCCCATGACCGGCGAGGTGAGCGCGACGAGGATCATCGACGTCGACACGGCGAGGCCCCACCAGAAGTCGCCGCGCCCTTCGGCGTTGCCCACGACGAGATTCGCGTAGTAGGCGGGCCAGATCGTCGCCTGGATGATCGCCGCGAAGGATGAATTGGCGAAGTCGTAGAGCGTCCAGGCGGCGATCGTGCGGCGGCGCGATGCCTGCACGGCAGGCAGGATGACACAGCGGCCGGGCGTGCGCTACTATCCGCGTCATGCCGGGCCGGCTCGACCTCAAGCAACTCGAACAGTCGATCCGCCGAGGCGAGATCGACACCGTCCTGACCGTCTTCCCGGACGGCCTCGGGCGGCTCATGGGCAAGCGCGCGGTCGGCGGCTACTTCCTCGACCACGTCGCGGGCGAGGGCGCCCACGCCTGCATCTACCTCTTCACCGTGGACATGGAGATGGAGCCCTTGCCCGGCTTCAAGCTCACCTCCTGGGAGCGCGGGTACGGCGACATGAAGCTGGTCCCGGACCTCGGCACCCTCCGGCTGATCCCGTGGCTGCCGAAGACCGCGCTGGTCTTCTGCGACGTCTACACCGAGGAGGGCGAGCCGATCGAGGAGGCGCCGCGCTGGATCCTCAAGCGCCAGGTCGAGCGGGCGGCGGCGCTCGGCTACGTCGTGAAGACGGCCGCCGAGCTCGAGCTCTATATCTTCCGGGAGTCGTTCGAGGAGGCGCGGGCGAAACGCTACCGCGACCTCACGCCGGTCGCCGGCTACCTCGAGGACTACCACATCCTCCAGACGACGAAGGAGGAGCCGCTCGTCCGCGCGATCCGCAACGGCATGGAGGCCGCGGGCGTCCCCGTGGAGATGTCGAAGGGCGAGTGGGGGCGCGGCCAGGAGGAGATCAATCTCCGCTACGCGGAAGCGCTCGAGATGGCCGATCGCACCGCGCTCTACAAGCACGGGTGCAAGGAGATCGCGCATCTGCAGGGCTGCTCGCTGACGTTCATGGCGAAGTACAGCATGGGCGCCGCGGGCTCGTCGTTCCACCTGCACTCCTCGCTCTGGGACCGGCAGGGAAAGAAACCGCTCTTCGCCGCCTCGGGGCACGGCCGCCGGTCGGGCACGCCGCTCTTCGGCCAGTGGCTCGCGGGCCAGCTCGCGATGGCGCGCGAGCTCGCGTACTTCTACGCGCCGGGCGTCAACGCCTACAAGCGCTACCAGGCGGGCTCGTTCGCGCCCACGCGGATCGTCGCCGGCTGGGACAACCGCACGTGCGGCTTCCGGCTCACCGGCGAGGGGAGCGGGTTCCGCGTCGAGAACCGCATCCCCGGCGCCGACGCGAACCCCTATCTCGCGTTCGCCGCGACGATCGCCGCGGGGCTCCACGGCGTCCAGTCGAAGCTCAAGGCGCCGAAGCTCTACGACGGCAACGCGTACGAGGACGCCACGCTCCCACAGGTGCCCAGGACGCTGCGCGAGGCGATCGCCGAGCTGGAGCGTTCGAAGGTCGCGCGCGCGGCCTTCGGCGAGCGCGTCGTCGAGCACTACCTGCACACCGCGCGGCTCGAGCAGCAGGCGTTCGACCAGGCGGTCACCGACTGGGAGCTCATGCGCTACTTCGAGAGGATCTGAGGGCATGGACGCCGGGGTCGCGGCGCTCGCGGCCTGCCTCCACGCGCTCCGCTGATGGGCGAGCGCCTCCGGGGCAAGGTCGCCTTCATCACGGGCGCCGGCATGGGGATGGGGCGCGAGGCGGCCGTCCTCTTCGCCGAGCAGGGCGCACGCGTCGTCGTGGCCGACATCGACGCCGCGGCGGCGACGCAGACCGTCGTGCTCGTCGAGCAGGCCGGCGGCCAGGCGCTCGCCACCGTGGGCGACGTCGCCCTCGAGGCGGACGTCCGGCGGATGATCGAGGAGGGCGTCCGCCGCTTCGGGCGGCTCGACGTGCTCCACAACAACGCCGGCGTCCTCTGGAAGGACCGCGACCGCTCGGTGCTCGAGACGGACGAGAAGTGGTGGGACCGCGTCATGGCGATCAACCTCAAGTCCGTCTTCTGGGTGACGAAGTACGGGATCCCCGAGCTCCGGAAGGCGGGCGGGGGCTCGGTCATCCTGATGGGCTCGGTCTCCGCCCTCGCCGGCTTCACCCGCGCCCAGGACGCCTACACCGCGGCGAAGGGCGCGCTCATCTCGCTCGCCAAGTCGCTGGCGATCCAGTTCGCGCGCGACCGGATCCGCTGCAACGTGATCCACCCCGGCATCGTGGACACGCCGCTCCAGGCGCCGTATTTGACCGACGCGATCCGGAAGGAGTTCGAGACGGGGATCCCGCTCGGCCGGATCGCGCAGCCGCGCGAGATCGCGTACGTCGCGCTCTTCCTCGCGAGCGACGAGTCCTCGTTCATGACCGGCACCGAGCTGGTCGTCGACGGCGGCTTCACGGCCGGGTAACACCCGACACGCCATGACATCGCCGTCCGGAGCCACACGCTCCTCTCTCGGCCCACCTGCGGCGGCTCCGGGCTCGCGGTCCCCGCGACAACAGACCCCGCTACGACAGTCCTCGCTCCCACAGACCTGGCGACAACTCGACGCGGTCGTCACGGCGACGGCGGCGGCCGTCCTGCTGCTGCTCCTGACCTTTGTCGTCTGGCCCGTGCTCCGGGTCGTGGCGACGAGCCTCGAGGGCCCGGCGGGCCTCACGCTCGCCCACTACGCCGAGTTCTTCAGCTCGTGGCGGCTCTTCCGGATCCTCGTGCAGAGCCTCGCCGTGTCGGCGGTCTCGACCGTCCTCACGGTCGCCGCGGCGCTGGTGCTCGCGTACGCCATCACGCGCACGGACATCCCGGGCAAGCGCTTCATCTCGCTGATGAGCCTTGTCAATGCGTACTGAGTGGGGACGAAGTCCTACGTGACGGTCTCCGCCGGTGCGCGGACCGCGCTCCGGCCGACGCCGCCGGTGGTGCGCTGGCCGCTCTTCGTCCTCTCGGGCGGCCTCGCCCTCTTCATCGCTCTGATCTACGCACTGATCCCGTGGGGCTCGTTCGTACGCCTCTGGGGGAGCGACTGGTCGCTGTCGCTCCGCCACTACGACTTCACCTCGAGCGCCGAGGGCGCCTGGCCGGTGTGGAACAGCGTGAAGCTCGCCGTCGTCTCCGGCGTCGTGGGCAGCGTGATGGCGCTCGTCACTGCGTACGTCGTCGAGCGCAAGCGCCCACCCGGGCGGCGCGCCATCGAGGCCTTGAGTCTCCTGCCAGCGGCGCTACCGGGCACGGTCATCGGCGTGGGCTACATCCTCGCCTTCAACGTGCCGCCGAGTCTCCTGACCGGCACGATCTGGATCCTCGTGACGAGCGTAGTCTTCTGGAAGTTCCCGGTCGCCGCGCTCGCGGGGATCCACGCGCTGAAGCAGATCGACCCCGCCATCGAGAAGGCGGCGGTGAGCCTCGGTGCCGGGTTCGTCTACTTCTTCATCAACGGGATGGTCACCGTCAGCGCGGTGATCTTCCTCGTCTCCCCGGGGTTCAACCTCGGCTCGGTGGCGATCCTCAACCAGGTGGAGAACGGATACCCGGGCGTGGCGTGCGCGCTGGGCACGATCATCCTCGCGATCGTCATCGGCTCGGTGCTTCTCCTCCGCGCGCTGGTCGGGGGCGAGCGTGTCGCCGTCCTGAAGCTCTAGGCTGAGCGCATCAAGGGAGGGGCCTGACATGAGGATCGAGACGATCGCCGTCCACGCCGGGACGGACGTGGATCCCGGCACCGGCGCCGTGACGCCGGCCATCCACCCGTCGACGACGTTCGAGCGCGACCCCGACGGCTCGTACCCGCGCGGACATCTGTACGCCCGCAACAGCAACCCGAACCGGAACGCGCTGGAGGAGTGCCTGGCTGCGCTCGAGGGCGGGGAGGCCGCGGCAGCGTTCGCCTCGGGGTCAGCCGCCACCTCCGCGATCTTCCAGTCGCTCGCCCCCGGCGATCACGTCGTGGCGCCGGCCGACGCCTACCACGGGACCTCGAGGCTCCTGCGCGAGACCTTCAGCCGGTGGGGACTCGAGACGACGTTCGTCGACATGACCGACGTTGCCGCCGTCCGCGCGGCGATCCGGGCGAGCACGAAGCTCGTCTGGGTCGAGACCCCGTCGAATCCGCTCTGGAAGGTCACGGACATCGCCGGGATCGGCGAGCTCGCCCGCGCCGCGGGCGCGCGCTACGTGTGCGACAACACGACGGCGACGCCCGTGCTGCAGTCGCCGTTCAGGCTCGGCGCCGATGTGATCGTGCACGCGACGACCAAGTACCTCGGCGGCCACAGCGACGTCATGGGCGGCGCCGTTGTGACCAAGACGCGCGACCGCTTCTTCGACCGGATCCGCGCGATCCAGGCCTCGGGCGGCGCGGTGCCGTCGCCGTTCGACTGCTGGCTCGTGCTCCGTGGCATTCGCACGCTCCCGTACCGGATGCGCGCGCACTCGGCGAACGCGCTGGCCGTGGCGACGTTCCTCGCCCGCCATCCGCGCGTCGAGGCCGTCCATTACCCGGGACTCCCGACCCACCGGGGCCATGACGTCGCCGCGCGCCAGATGCGGGCCTTCGGCGGCATGGTGTCGGTCCAGGTGAAGGGCGACCGCGCCCGCGCCATGGAGGTGACAGCACGGGTGAGTGTCTTCACGCGCGCGACGAGCTTCGGCGGGACGGAGAGCCTGATCGAGCACCGCGCGTCCATCGAGGGGGCCGGCACGCGCACGCCCGAAAACCTGCTGCGCTTGAGCATCGGGCTCGAGAACGCCGACGACCTGATCGAGGACCTCGACCAGGGGCTGGCGTGAGGAGACCACTCGAAGCAGCGCCACTTTCGACACCGCCTCGGTGATCTCGCCGGCGAGCGCCATCCTCACACGCCCACCGTCACGCCGACGGCGAGCACCGGGTAGACGACGTCCTGGCCGTCGGGCGGCCGCCAGGCATCCTCTCGGAGCGTGAGCGTGCCGCGCGTGTAGCGGGCGGCCGATCCGAGGCGCGTCCAGCCGGGGGTCATCGAGGCGGTATGGTATCGTAAGGGGCGCGATGGGGCGAGAACGTCACGTGGATCTCCTCATGAAGAAGCTCCTGCAGGCGATCGAGGCGTCGCTCGCCGCGACGGAGGCCGCGCGCGACGCCGTGCAGGAAATCCTCAAGCGCGGTGCCGACACCGGCATCTTCTTCGCAGGGAAGGGAAAGGCCGGCGCCGTCTCCGCGGACCTGACGGCCCAGGACAAGGAGTTCCTCCGCGCGGTCTCCATCAAGCCCGACCGCTGAGTGGGGGCCCCGACATGGCCCCCCACACCCCCCGACGCTCGGAAGCGCCCCGGCGAAGCCGTGGCGCTCCTCGGCGCCGCGGTTCGTTCACAGGCTCTGAGCGCCGATGCGGCTGTTGCTGATCCTCTTCTGGCTCGCGGTCGTCGCGGCGGTCCTGCTGCCGCTCTTGCGCCGCGTCCGCCTGTCGGCGGCGCGCCCCCGGCGCGCGCTCCCTGACGAGCTCGTCAAGGATCCCGTGTGCCAGACGTACGTCGTGAAGTCGCGGGCCGTACGCCGCACGGAGGGCGACGAGGTGCGGTATTTCTGCAGCGTCGAGTGCGCCCGCCGGGCCGCCGGCGGCTGACGCCCGCCGCGTGACCGGCCCGTCGCTCCACCCCGATCCGTGGCGTGACGTCGACGCCCAGCCGAACGCCGCGCA
>JACPCG010000218.1 GCA_016179925.1 Candidatus Rokuibacteriota bacterium
CGAAGTTGCGCCTTCGTCGGACGTACAGAGACCAACATGCCTTTCTCGTACGCCCTGAGAAGCCCCTGCTCGTAACGATCAAGCTTCTTCATCGGGCTCCTTCCTTCCAAGGTAGTCTCGTGTCGCCTTCCGGCTCGGAATAATGGTCTTCAAGACGTAGTGCGTGCTCGCCTCGACCGAAGGGACGAGGTATACATAGTCACGATAGGCCACCACGAGCACGATCTGCCCGGGATACCGCCGTTGATTCGGGTGGACCAGAAGGTCCTTGAGCCCACCTTCGTCGATAGCAAGAACGATCTCCTCGAAGGAGGTATCGCGCTCGGTTTTCAGGCGCTCGTTCTTGTCCGGGCTCCACCGAAATGGCTTCACTTCGAGAGGGTAACTCGATGTGTGCCTTTTGTCATCAGGCTCAGTTTAGCGCGGGCGTGGTCGCGTCTGTTAGAAAATCACGACGTCTGGCGATCCCGTCGACTCAACCAGGACCACCCGTCAGCGTCAGGTCCTGTGGAAGTCTTTTCTGCACAACGGCTCGCGCTTCCCGCACCACTGATTCGACCACCTCCGCAGCGGTCGGGAGGTTGTTGATGAGGCCCACACTCTGCCCAGCCACTAGCCTGGTGAGGGAGGATCGCGCCAGCCCGCGGGAGCGGGAGGCGCTCCGGCGGCGCTGGGGCCTGACCCTGCCCGCCTGCTACTCCAGGTGATGACGCCGCGGGAGTTCCTCACCGACGTGCGCCCCTGATGCGTCACCTCTTCATCCGCCTCGGGCTCCGGGTCTTCTGCCCGCTCTTCGACGTCGTCTGACCTGAGGCGCGGGCGCTGCACCGTCGGGACTCGCGCGCCTCACCCGGCGATCGGTCCCCCACGCTAACCCGTTGACTTCCCGTCATTCTGTTCTGGCAGTCACATTGCACCTGCTGGTCCTCGCCATGACCGCGCAGAGCTTCTACCGGAGAGTCCTCCACGAGGCCGGCCGACCGGGCCTGGCCGACGCCAAGCGCGTAACTGCGGCGGTCTTTCACGCGCTGCGCGACCGGCTGACGCCGGACGAGGCGGACCAGGCGGTCGCCCAGCTTCCGCGGCCGCTCAAGCTCCTGTGGTGGGAGGGCGAGGTGGACGGCCGGCGGCCCGTGAAGCTCCACACGAAGCAGTTTTACGAGCGAGTGCGGGGCGAGGCGGGGCTCGTGTCCGAGCGCGAGGCGCGTCAAGTGACGCGGGCCGTGTTCGGGGCTCTCAAGGAGCAGCTCTCGCCGGGCGAGTCCGACGACGTCCTTACGCAGCTCCCGAAGGACCTCAAGTCGGTGTGGGAGGACGCGTGATGAAACGGCGCAAGCCCCGGACCCCGCGCAAGGCGGCGCGGCAGCCGCGGCCCGAGCCGCCCGCCGGCGGCCACGTCGCAGAGCTCGCGGCCGAGGTCCAGAGCCATCCTGAGACGAGTCCGATCCTCACGGGCGGCGATCCGGACGCCGACTGGGTGCGGGCGTACTCTTCCGGCGACGAGGCGGTCGGCGGCAGCGTGGCCACGCCCGACCAGGACGTCGTGGACGAGATCGGCCGCGCGCTCGGCGTCGAGCAGGAGTCCGACGCCGAGGTGCGGACCTCGGACGAGATCTTGAGGTTCCGGGACCGCCTCCGGTGGCACCTGGAACGGGACGCCGCGGACGCCGAAGAGGGGCGTGCGCGCAGGAGGCCGAGATGAAAATCCTGCACCCGACCGACTTCTCCGAGTGCGCGACGCACGCCGAGCAGTTCGCCGTCCGCCTCGCGCGCGACCTGAAGGGCGAGCTCGTGCTCTTCCAGGCGCTCGTCGAGGCGCCGCTCTACGGCGAGGGGATCCTCAACATGCGCGAGGCGCAGCGGGTCTACGACGCCCAGCGCAAGTGGTCGGAGGAGACCCTCGAGACGCGTGCCGGCCAGATCCGGCAGGCCGAGGGCATCGCCGTGCGCTGGGCGCTGCAGGCCGGGGTGCCGTTCGAGGAAATCGTCAAGGCCGCCGAGAAGGAAGGCGCCGACATGATCGTGATGGGGACGCACGGGCGGAGCGGGCTGAACCGGCTGCTCCTCGGCTCGGTCGCCGAGCGGGTGATCCGCCTGGCGCCGTGCCCGGTCCTCACGGTGCGCCAGCCGCAGGGCAAGGAGCACGCGGTGCGATGACGGTCCTCGGCACCGTCGCCGACTGGATGACTCACGAGCCCGTGTCCGTGGCCGAAGCGATGCCCGTGGACCAGGTGCTCAGGCTCATGCGCGCCCGCGAGATCCGCCACGTGCTCGTGATGCAGGGCGACCGTCTCGCCGGCATCTTCTCCAATCGCGACGTTCGCCGGATGCTCGACGGGGCCGAGCCGCGCGTGGCGCCCGATGTCCCGGTCGCCGCGCTCCTGACCGAGAAGGCGCTGCTCGCCTGGGCGGAGCGCACGGGATGAGACGCGCGGGCTCGCTGACCCTCGCCGCGCTCTGCCTGGCCCTGGCGGGCTCGGCGATCGCGCTGGGGCAGTCCGCGCGCGTGGAGCAGGGCGGGAAAGCCTTCATCGACAGCGGCTGCTACGGCTGTCACATGGTCGGCAGGCTCGGCACCTCGATCGGGCCCGACCTCACCCGCGTCGGGGCGAAGTACCCGCGCGAGTACCTCGATCGCTGGCTGCGCGACCCGCTCCTCCAGCGCCCGACCGCGCACATGCCGAAGCTCGAGCTGACCGAGGACCAGGTGCGCGCGCTCGCCGCCTATCTGTCGTCGCTGCAGTGACCGGGGCGCCGGCCATGGCCCACGCCGCGCCCGAGCTCTCCGGCCCTGCCGCCCAGCCCGACAGCCTCTCGATCGAGCTGATCCGCCGGCGGCTCGCGAGTGCGTTGGTCGGCGGCCACATCTACCTCTTCGGGCGGACCGCGTCCACCACCGAGCTCCTCGCCCGGCTCGCCGAGGCGGGTGCGCGCGCGGGAACCGTCGTCGTCGCCGACGACGGGATGGACCTCCGCCTGTCGGTGCTGTTCCGGCTCGCCGGGGCGCTGGGCGCGACGCCGGTCCTCTCGGTCCTCACGGGACGGGCGGCCGGCGAGGCGCTCCGCCAGACACCGCTCCCGGCGGCGGTGCGGATCGAGTGCGCCACGGTCGCCCACCGGACCGACTGGGCGATCCTCGGCATCGGCGTGAACTTCGGCGCGATCCCCGGGGGCGCGCTTCAACGGATCGATCGCAACGCCTTCGCGGCGGCCTACCTGAACGCGCTCGACCGCCTGTTCGCGAGCTACGCGGCGGGCGGCGCGTCGGCGGTGCTCGCCGGGTGGCGTGAGAACGGAGGACTCGATGCGCGTCAGTGACCTGACGTTCCCGTGATGCGCGGACTCCGGGCCCTGGCACTCGCCGTCCTCCTGGCCGGCTGCGCCACGCCGTACGTGCAGGGCCGTGCGGCCCTGTCCGAAGGGCGCTACGACGAGGCCGCCGGCCACTTCCGGGAGGTCCTCGCCGCCGACCCGGCGCGCACGGACGCGCTCACCGGGCTGGGCGTGGCGCTCTACAAGCAGGGCGCGTTCGACCCCGCCGTGGACGCGCTCCGGCAGGCGGTCGCCGCGGCGCCGCAGAGCTGCGAGGCGCGCCTCTACCTCGGGCTCGGCCACCTGCGCCGCGCGGAGGACCGGGCGGCCGAGGCCGAGCTGACCGCGCTCCGCGCGCTCAAGCTCCACGAGCGCATCGCCGCCCAGCTCGACCGCGCCCTGCGGGTGGTCCGGCTCGCGGCGCTCGCCGACGAGGTGCGGGCGTTCGTCGCCGCGAGCCTGGAGGACGAGCTGGAATGGGAGCGCGAGGTGCGCGAGGCGCGCCAGGCTCCGCGCGCGTACATGCAGCCGACGTGGTTCTTCTTCTGGGACGCGCGCGAGCGGTACCCGTACGGCTGGTGGTGTCCGTGAGAGCATGGGGCGGGGAGGGGACCATGCCGCTGACACCGCACGTCGAGCAGCACTTCACCGCCGGCGCCGTCGTCCGCGACGCGGTGATCGGGATCTCGGACGGGCTCACGGTGCCCTTCGCGCTGGCCGCCGGGCTCTCGGGGGCCGTGGACTCCACGGCGCTCGTGGTCACCGCGGGCCTCGCCGAGATCGCCGCGGGCTCGATCGCGATGGGGCTCGGCGGCTACCTGGCCGGCAAGAGCGACGTCGAGCACTACGCCAACGAGCGCGCGCGCGAGGAGCTCGAGATCGCGGAGAAGCCCGACGTGGAAGCCGCCGAGGTGATGGCGCTGCTCCAGTCCCACGGCCTCACGGCGGAGGAGAGCGCGCCCGTGGTCCAGGCCCTCCGCCAGCGCCCCGCGGCGTGGCGCGACTTCATGCTGCGCTTCGAGCTCGGGCTCCAGCAGCCCGACCCGGCTCGCGCGCGGACGAGCGCCTTCGTCATCGGCGGCGCGTACGTCGCGGGCGGGTTCATCCCGCTCCTGCCGTACATGGGAACGGCGAGCGCGTCGGCGGCGCTGCCGTGGTCGGTCGGGGTGACGCTCCTGGCGCTCGGCGTGTTCGGCTTCGTCAAGGGCCGCTTCACGGGCGCCCGCCCCTGGAAAAGCGCGCTCCAGACGATGCTCATCGGCGGGCTCGCCGCGGCTGCCGCATTCGCGATCGCGCGCGCGGTCTCTTAGGGCCGGGCCACCTCGCCCTCGAGCGGCCCGGGCCCTGCATCGGCACCCGCTGCCCGCCGTCGGCTTCACGCGGTCGTCAGGCGAGCGGTTTTGACATCGGGCACACGCTCCTCAAGCGCGCGCAGCATGAGCTTGCCGGCACCACGGTACCCCGGCTGTGGTATGCTGTTGGTCGCTACCAGGAGGAATACCAATGCCGCTCCGCAAGACCGCGATAGCCGTGCCAGATGACCTCCTCGCTGCGGTGGACCGCGTGGCCCGTGCCCGACGCGAATCGCGGAATCGGTTCGTGACACGCGTGTTGCAACATGCGGTTCGTGCGCGCCGCGACACAGAGATCACGCGGCGGCTAAACGAGCTCTTCGCCGGAGCTGGATCGCATCGGAAGCGACTGGTCGGACGAGCGCTGGTGATCCGACAGGGTGGAATCTACTGGCTTCATTTCGGACCGGCGGAGGGCTCAGCACCCGCCGGACGACGGCCCGCCCTCGTCGTACAGCACGACCGCTTCAATCGAAGCGCCATCTCCACCACGGTAGTCGCGGCAGTCACGTCGAACCTCCGGCTCGGAGCCATGCCGGGGAACGTGCGCCTACGGCGAGGTGAGGCAGGACTTTCGCGGGCAAGTGTCGTAAACGTCTCCCAGATCCGAACCATCGATCGAACCCGGCTCGTCGACTGCGTCGGGATACTGGGGGCGGGCAAAATGCGCGATGTTCTGAAGGGCCTTGCACTGCTGCTCGGGACCGATGAGATTTCGGACGACGGGGCCTGATCGACCGCCGAGTGCCATCCAATCCCTCGCGCCAGCCTGTCCGCCCAACGC
>JACPCG010000113.1 GCA_016179925.1 Candidatus Rokuibacteriota bacterium
GGCCTCGGGCGCGTGCGATGGGAGGCCGAGCGGCGGCGCCCGGCCCTGGTGATCGTCGATCCGCTGCTCCGCTTCGTCCGGCTCCGGGCGGCGGGCGACGACGCGGCGGTGACGACCGCGCTCGAGCCGCTCCTGGCCCTCGCCCGCGACACGGGCGCCCACGTGCTCGCCGCCCACCACCTGGGGAAGGCCGAGCGGAGCGGGGGTGACGGGATCCTCGGCTCGACGGCCATCTTCGCTGCCGTCGACACGGCCCTGCTCCTCACGCGGAACGACCAGGACGTCCGGACGCTCTCCTCGATCCAGCGCTACGGCCCGGACCTCGAGCCGGTGACGCTCGTCCTCGACCCGGACACGCGAACGCTCTCGGCCGGACCACCGCCTGCCGAGCTCGAGGAGGCCCGGCTGGGGCAGGCCATCCTGGCCGCCGTCGCCGGCCGGGGCGAAGCCGAGGAAAGGGAGATCCACGTGGCGGTGCCGGGACGGAAAGCGCTCAAGGTGCGGGCGCTCCGCCGGCTCGTGGCCCATGGGCGGCTCGTCCGGCGGGGCCGCGGGCGGCGGGGCGATGCCTACCGGTACGCGGTTTCTGGTTCCCCGGTTTCCACGTGCACGCGGGAACTCGCGTGCGATCGGGCGTTGGTGACGCCGAACTGACTGCGGGCAACATCTCCTTCGCCTCGAAGCTGCCGGAGGCGGACGGCGTGTTCCTCGACACGCGGGAGCTGCTCCGTCTCTGGGCGGGTCCGCGGCGGGTGTTCCTCATCGTCCGGCGTTCGCCAGCCCAGCGCGTCGTGGCGGCGCTCCCGCCGGCGGGCGTACGCACGCTCGGGCGCTACGACTCGCGCTGGCTCTACGCGAACCGCTGATCGGAGACGACGGGCGCCAGCGATGGCCGTCGGCGCCGATATCCGTCGCCGGCTGTCCACCGACGGATACGCCCAAGGTGCGCGTATCGGTCCATCGTGAACGCTCAGATCGGCCCATCGTGAACAGCAAGATCGGCGCATCGTGAACACCCAGATCGGGATCGTGAACGCCCGGATCAGATCGGGGGATCGTGAACAGGCGACCTTCCCCCCAGGGGGTGTATAGTCCGCCGCCGCTTGGCTTGGGTCGCTTGTTTTCTGGTCCGGCGGTTGACAAGAGGATCATACATACGTATGAATATCGTATGACGAGGGAGGGGAACATGCGCACCACCGTCGTACTGAAAGATGATCTCGTATCTCAGGCAAAGAAATTCTCCGCGGAGAAGACGCTGAGCGGTCTGCTGAACCGGTGCCTGGAGGCCTGGGTCCGCCAGCATAGTTTGCGTGAGCTGGATGCCCGCCTGGCAGAAGAATACAAGGAGGGCGCCGAGGAGTCCCGGAATGTAGCCAAAGACTTCGCTGACACGGACAAAGAGAACTGGCCCTCATGGTGAGAGGCGCGATTGTCTGGGTTGTCCTTGATCCTTCGGTCGGAGCTGAAGTTCCCAAGACCAGACCCTGCGTCGTCGTGTCGAGAATCGTCGCCAATGAGAACTCTCCTACCGTAACGGTCGTTCCGCTCTCCTCTATCACGGGCAGACAAAAGGAGCGGCTGGTGCAGCCCATCATCTCTGTGCGCGAGAGTCGCCTGCGCAAAGATTCCCGCGCTCTTTGCGACCAGGTCCGAACCATAGACAAAGCCCGCATCCATCGAGTCGTCGGAGTACTGGCGGAAACGGTCCTGCGTCGAATCTCTCAAGGATTGATCCTCCATCTGGGTCTGGAATAACCGGGGACCCGAGATCGGCCTCCGCATGGCCCTCGGCGCGCGTGGCCGCGACGTGCTCGCCCAGTTCCTCGTCGAGGCGGTGACGCTGTCGGTGGTCGGAGGGCTGCTGGGGGTCCTGGTCGGCCTGGTCGGCTCGCGGATGATCGAGTGAAGCGAGTCAGCAGATAACAGGAGATAACAATGAAGCTCATGACGGCAAAAGAGCTCGCGCGAGGACTCGGAATCAGCCTCGGCACGGTCTACAAGATGGTCCGCACTGGCAAAGTACGGGCGATTCGCATCGGGACCGGACGGACTCTGCGTTTCGACCCGGATGAGGTAAGGAAGGCCCTGGCGGAGGTGCCCGCTCGCCCATCGCCGCCCCGCATGGGCGGTGAAGATTCGCTCCTCAGGATCCACCAGCTGGCCGTGGAGACCGGTATCAAGGACTTGGCCGAGCACCACGACCGCTACCTCTACGGGCTCCGCGCCCGATGAGCGCGGCTGCTGCCAAAGTGATTCGTCGACACGAGCGCCTGGCTGGCCCTGGCCAACAGGAGCGACAACCTCCACGCGCGCGCGGTCGAGCTGAATCAGGCGCTCCTTTCCCGAGGCGCGCACTACCTCACGACTGACGCGGTCCTTACCGAGGTCGCCAATAGTCTGGCCCGCCCGCCTGTGCGTCGCGCCGCTATCAGATTCGTGGACGCGATCTTTTCCTCACGGCGAATCACGATCGTCCACGTCGACGCGGTCCGATTCGCTCGGGGCTGGCAACTCTACAAGGATCGCCCGGACAAGGAGTGGGGACTCACCGACTGCACCAGCTTTCTCGTCATGGCGGACGAAGAGATCCACGAGGCATTCGCGGCTGACCGCCACTTCCAGCAAGCCGGCTACACGTGCTTGATGGAGCCTCCGTAACGTCCTCCGTGCCGGCTGGCGGCAGGCTCAGCAGACCGGAGCGCCGGATGTCCATGAGCTGATCCGTATCGGTGATCTCCGATTCCGGCTAAGCCACGGTGTGGGATGCGTTCTTCGGCCAAAGCGTCACCCCCTACCGGCCCCTCGCCGACGTGAGCGTGGGCGCCGCTCGCGGCCATAGGGCTCCCGCGCTTCGACCGTCCGCACCGCGGGATCCTGATCGTCCCGCGCGGAGCTCGGCCTGCGCCTCGAGGATGCCGTTCCGGGTTGTTCTCGGCGATGATCGCCAGCCGCGCGTAGTGCTTGAGCTGGCCCGAGAGCGAGCGGTCGGCTGCGCCACGGGCCGCGGCCCGGTCCTCTACCTCGCGCTCGAGGAGAAGCGGGCCGAGGTGCGCGAGCACTTCCGGGCGATGGGGGCCACGGCTGACGACCCGGTCTTCGTCTTCTGCGCCCCGTCCCCGGCCGACGGCCTCGGGCGCGTGCGGTGGGAGGCCGAGCGGCGGCGCCCAGCCCTGGTGATCGTCGACCCGCTGCTCCGCTTCGTCCGGCTCCGGGCGGCGAGCGACTACGCGGCGGTGGACGACCGCCCTCGAGCCTCTCCTGGCCCTCGCCCGCGACGCGGGCGCCCACGTGCTCGCCGTCCACCACCTGGGGAAGGCCGAGCGGAGCGGGGGCGACGGAATCCTCGGCTCGACGGCCGGACGCTCTCCTCGATCCAGCGCTACGGCCCGGACCTCGAGCCGGTGACGCTCGTCCTGGACCCGGACACGCGAACGCTCTCGGCCGGACCCTGGCCCGCCGAGGTCGAGGAGGCCCGGCTGGGGCAGGCCATCCTGGCCGCCGTCGCCGGCCGGGGCGAAGCCGAGGAACGGGAGATCCACGCGGCGGTGCCGGGACGGAAG
>JACPCG010000215.1 GCA_016179925.1 Candidatus Rokuibacteriota bacterium
GACGAGGCTCCGCTGGAGCACGCAGACGGCCAGCGTCAGGACGATCGTCGCGGTCACCAGCGTGAGCGCCCAGCCGTGCAGGAGGCGCCAGAACGGCAGGGTGAAGACGAAGAACGCCAGGTCGCGCCCGAAGAGCGGGTCCGTCGTGCCGAAGGGCAGCGCGTTGAAGTACGCGAGCACGGTCTCCCAGTGGACGGTCGCGCGCAGCCCCGAGGCGAACGCGATCAGCGCGAGCACGATGGGCATGAAGCGGCGGATCAGCGGCTCGATCACCACCCGCCCCGGCAGGCCGAGCTGGTCCTCGAGCTCCCAGATCACGTCGGGCGCCGCCGTCCGCGCCGCGAACGTGAGGTTGGCGTAGAGGAACACCAGGACGCCGACGGCCATCGCCGTGAAGAGCGTCCCCCGCAGGGCGAGCGTCTTGGTGAACACGCCGGTGTACCCCACCTCCTGGAACCAGAGCCAGTCGGTGTAGAGCGGGATGACCTGCGCCACGGCGCCGAACGCCAGGAACAGCAGGAGCAGGAGGACGAGGGGCTGGCCGCGGCTCATCGCGTGACGGTCGCCATTACGTCCCGTGGGTCCAGGAGGCGAGATACGACCGCTGCTCGCCCGTGAGCTCGTCGATCTCGACGCCGAGCGACGCGAGCTTCAGGCGGGCGATCTCGAGGTCGATCTCGCGGGGCACGCCGTAGACACGGCGCTCGAGCGTGCGCCCCTGCTTGACCATGTACTCGGCGGCCAGCGCCTGGTTCGCGAAGCTCATGTCCATGACCGCGGCCGGATGGCCCTCGGCGGAGGCGAGGTTGATCAGGCGCCCCTCGCCGAGCACGTAGACCCGCCGGCCGTTCTGCAGCGTGTACTCGTCCACCAGGGGCCGGACGGTCCGCCGGCCGCGCGCCATCGCGCCGAGCGTCGCCAGGTCGATCTCGACGTTGAAGTGGCCGGCATTCGCCAGGATCGCGCCGTCCTTCAGCCGGCCGAAGTGATCGCTCGACAGGACCGTGGTGTTGCCGGTGACGGTGACGAAGACGTCGCCCACCTCCGCCGCCCGGGCCATCGGCAGCACCTGGAAGCCGTCCATGACCGCCTCGAGCGCGCGTAGGGGCTCGACCTCGGTGACGACGACGTGGGCCCCCATCCCCTTGGCGCGCGCGGCCACGCCACGGCCGCACATGCCGTACCCCGCCACGACGACGGTGCAGCCGGCCAGGAGGATGTTGGTCGCGCGGAGGATGCCGTCGATCGTGGACTGTCCCGTCCCGTACCGGTTGTCGAAGAGGTGCTTCGTGTCGGCGTCGTTGACCGCGATGACCGGGAACGCCAGCACGCGCTCGCGCTCCATCGCGCGGAGCCGGATCACGCCCGTGGTCGTCTCCTCGGTGCCCCCGATGACGTCCCCGAGCAGGTCCTTCCGGGCGCCGTGGAGCTGCGAGATCAGGTCGGCGCCGTCGTCCATCGTGAGTTGGGGCCGCGTCCCGAGGACCGCTTCGATGTGCCGGTAGTACCGCTCGCTGTCCTCCCCCTTGTGGGCGAAGACCGAGATCTCGTGGGTGTCCACCAGCGCCGCCGCCGCGTCGTCCTGGGTCGAGAGCGGGTTCGAGGCGCAGAGGGCCAGCTGGGCCCCGCCGGCCTTGAGCGTCAGCATCAGCACCGCGGTCTCGGTCGTCACGTGCAGGCATGCGCCGAGGCGGATGCCCTTGAGCGGCTGCTCTTTGGCGAAGCGCTCGCGGATCTGGCGGAGGACGGGCATGGACTGCTCGGCCCACTCGATCTTGAGCCGGCCCGCTCCCGCGAGCGAGAGGTTCTTCACGTCGTGCGCTACCATCGGTCCTGTCCTTTCGGTTGACGGTCGAGACACCGGGGCCCTGAAGACACCCCGTGTCTCCAGGGCCCGGCGCGGTCGGCGAACGCGGGGTTACACGCCGGCGTCGTCGCGCAGATCTTTGACGCGATCGGTCCGCTCCCACGTGAACTCGGGCTCCGAGCGCCCGAAGTGCCCGTAGGCGGCGGTTTTCTTGTAGATCGGCCGGCGCAGGTCGAGGTACTTGATGATCCCGAGACCGGGTCCGCCACGCCGATCGCGTACGCCACCTGGACCTGCACGCGCTCGGCGAGGCCCGCCGCGACGATGTTCTTGGCGACGTGGCGCGCCATGTAGCACCCGGAGCGGTCCACCTTCGTCGGGTCCTTGCCCGAGAACGCGCCGCCGCCGTGCGGGCATGACCCGCCGTAGGTGTCCACGATGATCTTGCGGCCCGTCAACCCGGTGTCGCCCATCGGCCCGCCGGTTACGAAGCGGCCCGTCGGGTTCACGTGGAAGGTGCAGGTCTTCGGGTTCAGGAGCTCGGGCGGGATCGTCGGGATGATGACCTGCTCGATGACGTCCTGGCGGAGCTTCTCGGTCGTCACGTCCGGACCGTGCTGCGAGGAGATGACCACGGTCTCGACCGACCGGGGCTTGCCGTCCACGTACCGGATCGTCACCTGCGACTTGCCGTCGGGGCGGAGATAGTCGAGCGCGCCGGACTTGCGGCGCTCGCCGAGGCGCATCACGAGCTTGTGGGCGAGCATGATCGGCATCGGCATGAGCTCGGGGGTCTCCGTGCACGCGTAGCCGAACATGAGTCCCTGGTCGCCGGCGCCGAGCTTGTCCACGCCCATCGCGATGTCGCCCGACTGCTCGTCGATCGCGGTGATGACGCCACAGGTCTCGTAGTCGAAGCCGTACTTCGCCCGCGTGTAGCCGACCTCGCGGATGGTGTCACGGGCGATGCGGGGAATGTCCACGTAGCACGACGTCGTGATCTCGCCGGCCACGACGACGAGCCCCGTCGTCAGCAGGGACTCGCACGCCACGCGCCCCGTCGGGTCCTGGTGGATGATCGCGTCCAGGACCGCGTCGGAGATCTGGTCGGCGATCTTGTCGGGGTGACCCTCGGTCACCGACTCCGAGGTGAACAGGTGCTCGTCCCGCGCCATCGGCATCCTCCGCATCGTCGCCTCGCACGAGACGACGGAAGTTGGGCCACTGTAACACGGCCGCTCCGTGCCTCTCAACCGGCATGCGACACGTCCTCACCGGAGCCGCCGCTTCATCGCGTCCAGGAGCGGGACCGGCCACGGGTCCACGCCGCGCGCGGCCGCCAGGTAGTAGCTCGTCCACATGCCCACGTAGACGAGCGCGAGCAGGCGCGCCGGCCGCGTGGTACCGCGCGCCCAGCACTCGCTCACGCCGCCGGCCGCCGGCGCGATCAGCTCGCGCAGCACGTCGAAGCGCCGGGCGATCTCGGGCGGCTCGCCCGCCTCGCGCAGGACAACGAGGTGGCGCGCGCGCGCCTCCGGCGCCCGCCACGCCTCGATCTCGTTGTGGTTCATCTCGGGCACGGTGCCGGCGACCGCCAGCACCTTCGCGTTCTCCTCGAGGTCCGTCTTCCAGCGGTAGGCGACCGGGCCGGTCGCCGGTCCGCCGTAGATCACCGGCAGCCGCGCGTCGACGGCGAGCGCGAGGCGCTTGGCCTCGTTTCGGGAGGCGGGCACGCTCGGGTCGAGCTCCAGGGCCAGCGCGCCCAGCACCTCCACCGTCTCGCCGAGCTCGCCCTCGCTCGCGACCGGCAGCCCGGCGCCCGCCAGGATGCGCGCCGTGGGAAGGAAGAGGTAGCCCAACGCCATGCGCGGTACCAAGCCCGACGGCAGGCGCACCTGCGCGATCCCGCGCTCGGCTGCCAGGGTCGCCAGCCGTCCGCCGGCGGTCAGCGCCACGACCGGCGCGCCCCGCGCGAGCGCCGCCTCGGCGGCCGACAGCGCCTCCGCGGTCTCGCCCGAGTACGACGAGACGATGACGAGGGCGCGCTTGCCGGCCGCCGCGGGCAGGCCGAATCCCCGATGGACGAGGACCGGCACCTCGAGCCGCTCGGCAGCGCACGCCGCGAGCAGGTCGCCGCCGGCCGCGGAGCCGCCCATCCCGGCGACGACGACCAGCGCCGGCCGCCCGACGGCGAGCGGCGGCTCGGCGGCGAGGGCGAGCGCCTCGCGGCACTGGGCCGGGAAGGCGCGGAGGATCTCGCGCACGCCGTGCGGGTCCGCCCGCTCGAAGAGGTGCCGGTCGTCGAGCGTCACAGGAGCGCCACCGCGAGCTCGACGGACAGCTCGCACGCCTCCCCCGCTCCGAGTCCCACCGGCCACGTGAGGAGCAGCGCGGTGCCCTGGTGGATGCGCTCGTAGCCGCCTTCCGAGACCGAGACCGTCTGCACCGGCCCCCACGCGAGCTCGGCGGCGGGCGTCCATCGCAGGCGCGCCGCGAGGCCGATCCACTCGTCCACCAGCGAGACGGCGGAAAGTGCCCCAGCCCGTCCCGAGCTTCCGAGCGACGGCCGGCCCGGGAGCGTGAGGTAGCGTCCCTCGGCATCGCCCGCGGTCAGCGCGAGGTTCCACTGCACCGCCCAGCGCCCGGCCAGGGGC
>JACPCG010000188.1 GCA_016179925.1 Candidatus Rokuibacteriota bacterium
GGAGACTGACGAGCAGCCTCTACGTAGCGTCTTCATCATCGGGCGAGTTTGTCACCCATGTCCCCGGACTGTTTTGTTACCGATGTCCCCGACCGCTCAGCCCGGTTCCGTACGGTGCGAGCTCTTCCCGCACAACCTGCCGCACGACGTCGAGAGTCGACCGCCGGTGGACGTGCTCGAGCAGTGCATCGTTGATCAACGTCTGGTAGTTGCCTCCACCGGCCTTGTCCACCAGGTTCCGAAAGTACTCGAGCACCGTGTTGTCTAGCCGAATCGAGATCTTCGTCTTGCCCGGCTCGGGCTTGACGACCGGGCCGCGCTTTGCACGCGCGAAATCGATGTTGCGATACCTTTCAGCTACGACCTTCTTCATAAAGCTCCCTCTGACGCTTGTTCGCCTTCCACGCGGAGATCACTCGGATGATGTCCGGCTCCTGGTACGCGTACACAACCACCAGCAGGCTCGCCTGATCGCTCAGCCCCAGAGTCACGAACCGCTGCTCTTCGACGGTATCGGGGTCCTCACGGGTCAGGGCGAAGGCGTCTTCCAGCACTGTGACCGCCTCCGCAAAGCTAACGCCGTGGGCGAGTAGGTTCGCCTCCGCCTTCCGCGGATCCCACTCGAACCGCACGGTGATAGTGTATAGACGTTTGTCCTCCGGCGCAAACGAACCCGGCTCGTGGGTCTAACGTTGCGGTGAGCCGTGCGAAGCGCATCCGCTAGACTGCAAGGTTAGACAGGCCCTACCAGGCGCCCGTCATGCCAGCCGCCTCATCTCCGCCTCCGCCTGCTCCAGCCCGTACGTCATGTCCATCTCGCGGTACATCGTGGTGACGGCGGTCAGATATTCCCGTGCCTCCTGCCGCTTGCCAGTGCGCCGGTAGAGCTTGCCGAGACCGAGTTGGCAGTGGGCGCCGAGGGGACGCATGCCGATCTCCGTTGCCAGGGCGAGTGCACCGCGATAGCACTCCTCACCCGCGGCGTGGTCCGCTGGGCTTCCGCGGGCGGCAACCTCACCCAGGAGGCAGAGCGACCATGCCTCGGAAACTCTGGCGCCGCGCTCGCGGGCGACCGCCAAGGCTCGGCGAGCGGACGCTGCTGCCTCGCC
Organism: Candidatus Rokuibacteriota bacterium; assembly: GCA_016179925.1. Classification (GTDB taxonomy): domain Bacteria; phylum Methylomirabilota; class Methylomirabilia; order Rokubacteriales; family CSP1-6; genus JACPCG01. The sequence goes on from JACPCG010000188.1 coordinate 1,110, forward strand.
GAGGCGCCCGGCGATGAGCAGCGCCTCGGCATACGCGGCCAGGCGCGTCGGGTGGTAACCCAGAACGCGTTGACAGTATTCGACAGCTTCCTCCAGCACGGGCACGGCCTCGCACTACGACGTCGCCCGAGTTGAGGCCGACACGGATCTGGAGGGGTAGACCCTCCGCGCGCCGGACGCTCTCGGCGTAGCGCTTGACCCTCTCCTGCATGCGGAGGGCGGCGTAGCAGGCCCGCACGGCGTGGTCCTCGCAGGCGAGGGGGGCGCCGAAGAGGGCCATGATCCCATCGCCCATCACCTGGTTCACCGTGCCCTCGTAGCGATGCACGGCCTCCATCATCAGCTCGAGCACGGGGTCCAGGATCTTCCTCGCCTCCTCGGGGTCGCGGTCGGAGAGTAGCTCCATGGAGCCCTTGAGGTCGGCGAAGAGCACGGTGACCTGCTTGCGCTCGCCCTCCACCGCGCCCTTCGACATGAGGATGCGCTCGGCGAGGTGCTTTGGCGTGTAACTCTCGGGGGAGGCAAAGCGTGGGGCCGTCGGGGCGGCAGGTGTCAATCCAGTGGGATGTGCGCACTCAGGGCAAAACCTGGCCGTCGGGGAGAGCTGACGGCCGCAGTTCCCGCATGTCCGAGCCAGGGGCGCGGCGCACTCCTCGCAGAACTTCGCCCCGGCCTCGTTCTCGCGCTCACACCGCGGACACTTCATGATGAACCTTGGCTTCACTCCGGCTTCGGTGTCGCCTTGGCTACCTGAGGAAACCGGCCTTCAGTGCGCATTGCAGTGGCCGAGGACGTCGTTGTCCTCGGGCAGGTGGGTGGCGAAGAAGTGGCGGAACGATGACAGGTCGCGCGCTTCGCGATGCCCGCCCGTTCCAGTGGCTGGCCCGGATCGTTCGACGAACGCGGTCCAGGAGCCATGGCTTGGGCGCCGTGGAGCGGGCCTCACGGACGGCGGGCGCGGCCGCGGGTATTCTCCGGCCGCCACTCAGCCAAGACGGCGCGACGACTCTGGACGCTGACTATGCGCGACTCCTCTCAAGCGGCACTATAGGCGCCAGGGCCCGGGTCGGCAAGTCCCCACCCAGATACGGGTCGCCGATCCGACACGCCTGGTACCCACGCCAGGCGCGACGGTGTGACTACCCATGGTGGCCGAGCAAAGTTCGCTGGATCGAATTCGACACATTGCTTTACGTCGCTCCGCCGGGTAGCCTCGCGCCATGGGCACGTTCCGGGTGGAGATCGAGATCGGCGACGCGGCGGGCGAGCGGTGGGAGACGGTAGAGGCGCTCGTGGACACGGGCGCGACGTACACGAGCGCGCCGGCACCGCTGCTGCGGCGGCTCGGCGTGGCGCCACACACCCGCGACACCTTCGTCCTGGCAGACGGCCGGCATGTCGAGCATGACATCGGCCGAAGCTGGATTCGTGTGAGCGGCCGGGCGGAGGTCACACTTATCGTGTTCGGCGAACCCGACGCCCTGCCGCTGCTCGGCGCGTACGCCCTCGAAGGTCTCCGGCTCGCGGCCGATCCCATCGGCCGCCGGCTCGTCCCGGTTCCCGGACTGCTCATGGAGCTCGTGGCGTAGCCCTTTCCCGCCGGGGCGCGTTGGCCCCGCGGCCATGTCCGAGTAAACTCCCTTGTCGGGGAGGGAACCCATGACCGAGACCGGCAAGAGCGAGATCGTCTGGCGGCCGACCGCGGAGTACCTCGAGCGCTCGCGCATCGCGCGCTTCATGCGCGCCCACGGGATCGCGGACCTGGCGACGCTCCAGCGGCGGTCGATCGCGGAGCCCGAGTGGTACTGGGACGCCGTCGTGAAGGACCTCGGCATCCGCTGGTCGAGGCCGTACACGCGCGTGCTCGACCTCTCGCGCGGGATCGCCTGGCCCCGGTGGTTCGAGGGCGGCCTCCTGAACTTCGCGGACAACTGCGTGGACCGCCATGTGGACGCCGGCCGCGGCACCAAGCCCGCGATCGTCTGGGAGGGCGACGACGGCCAGTCGCGCACGCTGAGCTACGCGGAGCTGGCGCGCGAGGTCGCGAAGCTGGCGAACGCCCTCAAGCGCCTGGGCGTGGGCGAGGGCGACCGCGTGGGCGTGTTCCTACCGATGTCGCCCGAGGCCGCCATCGCGACGCTCGCGGTGGTCCGCATCGGCGCGATCTACACGCCGTGCTTCTCGGGCTACGGCGCAGGCGCGGTGGCCTCGCGGCTGCAGGACTGCGAGGCGAAGGCGCTGATCACGGCCGACGGCTTCTACCGCCGCGGCCAGGTGGTGAAGATGAAGGAGACGGCCGACGAGGCGGTCGCCGCCAGCCCGTCGGTGAAGCAGGTGATCGCCTACCGGCGGCTCGGGCGCGCGATCCCATGGTCGAGGGGGCGCGACCTCTGGTGGGACGAGCTGACCGACAAGGAGAGCGAGCGGTGCCCGGCGCTCCCGGTGCCGGCCGACCACCCGTGCCTCATCATCTATACCTCGGGCACGACGGGCCGGCCGAAGGGGGCGGTACTCCCGCAGGGCGGGTTCCTCCTCAAGTGCGCGCACGACTTCTCCTACCTGATGGACGTGGGCGAGGGCGACCGGCTCTTCTGGCTCACCGACCTCGGCTGGCTCATGGGCCCGATGCTGCTCACCGCGGCGCTCCAGGCCGGCGGCACCGCCGTCGTCTTCGAGGGCGTGCCTGACTATCCGACGCCCGACCGCCTCTGGGGGATCGTCGAGCGCCACAAGGTGACGGTCATGGGGCTCTCGCCCACGGCGGTGCGCGGCCTCATGCCCCACGGGCCCGAGCACGTCCACGCCCACGACCTCTCCACCATCCGCATCATCGGCTCGACGGGCGAGCCGTGGAACCCCGAGCCCTACCGCTGGCTCTTCGAGAACGCCGGCAAGGCGCGCGTGCCGATCATCAACTACACCGGGGGGACCGAGATCTCGGGCGGCATCCTCGGGTGCTTTCCGATCGCGCCGATCAAACCGTGCTCGTTCGTGGGGCCCATCCCGGGCATGGCGGCCGACTGCTTCGGCGAGGACGGCCGGCCCGTGCGCGGCCAGGTGGGCGAGCTGGTCATCACGGCGCCGTGGCCGGGGATGACGCTGGGCTTCTGGAAGGACCCCCAGCGCTACGAGGAGACGTACTGGTCGCGCTGGAAGGACGTGTGGGTCCACGGTGACTGGGCGTACACGGACGAGGACGGCTTCTGGTACATCCAGGGCCGCTCGGACGACACGCTCAAGATCGCGGGCAAGCGCCTGGGCCCCGCGGAGGTCGAGTCGGTGCTGGTCTCGCACGAGGCCGTCGCGGAGTCGGCGGCGATCGGCGTGCCCCACGCGGTGAAGGGCGAGGCGATCGTGTGCTTCGCCGTGCTGCGCCCGGGCCAGGTACCGTCGGAGGATCTTCGCGCCGAGCTGGCCGCGCTCGTCGCCGACCGGATGGGCAAGGCGCTCAAGCCCGAGCGCGTGCTCTTCACGCGCGATCTGCCGAAGACGCGGAGCGCCAAGATCATGCGCCGTGTGATCCGCGCGACCTATCTGGGCAAGGAGGCGGGCGACCTCTCGTCGCTCGAGAACCCGCAGGCGGTGACCGCCATCACGGAAGCGACATGACGAAACGACCCCTCGGCCTGGTCGCCGCCGGCCTGGTTCTCCTCACGCCTGTCGCCGCGTCCGCCCAGTCGCCGGCGCCGGTGAGGGAGATCACGAAGATCGCCGGCGAGGTCTACCGGTTCAGAAACAACTTCCACTACTCCGTGTTCGCGGTCACGCCGGCGGGAATCATCGTGACCGACCCCATCAACGCCGAGGCTGCGCTCAAGCGCGTGGAAGCGATGGACTTCGACCTGCTGGTGCCCGGCCACGGCCCGGTCGGCCGCAAGGAGCACGTGCGGTTGTTCCGCGAGTTCATGGAGGATCTTCGGGGTGAGGTCCTGACGCACGCGCGGGCGGGCCGCTCGCTCGACGAGGTCAAGCAGCTTGTGAAGCTGCCGAAGTACGAAAAATGGGGCGCCTACAAGGAGTGGTTCCCGCTCAACGTCGAGGGCATGTACCGCCACGTCCAGATGCATCGCCGGGGCAACCCGTAGCCGCGGGGCCCGCGGGGAAGCCGCCTGCGGCGCCTCCGAGGAGTCGTGTCAGGCGTCGTCTCGTCGCCGAGTTTCACGACCAGATCCTCCCAGCCGGGCTTCCGGAGAATGATGGCGATGATCGCCGATCTGTCGACGATCACACGCCCTCCCGGCGGTATCCGAGGATCGCCTCGCGCTCCTGCCGGGTCAGCCGCTTTCCGAGGACCCGCCGCGGCACCTGGGGCCAGACCTCCTGCTCGAGGAAGCGGCGGAGTTCCGTTCCTTTCCGGGTCCTTGATGGTGAAAGCCATGCCGGCGCCCCCTCTGGTAGCAGACTACCAGTGCCATGCGATCTCGGCGCGGGCTGATCGGAAGGGGGCAGCAGCACGTCCTTGTCTCAGGGTGATATACTTCGATTGTTCGTCGTGGGGGGAGGATTCCTGAGAACCGGGTGCGGCCCGGGACCCCTCGAACCTGCTCTGGGTAATTCCAGCGAAGGGAACACGGCGAGCGAGGGAAACGTTACGGCCGCACCCGAAGGGGCGCGGCCGTTGTTGTGTGTATCGGTCGGTTCATGAAGATCGTGGTGAACGGCAAGGAGCGGGAGGTCGCCGAGGGGCTGAGCGTCGAGGCGCTCCTGGCGCACCTCGGCGTGAAGCGCGAGTACACGGCCGTCGCCGTGAACCGCGAGGTGACGCCGAAAAGCGCGTACGCGGCGACGCTCCTGCGCGAAGGTGACAAGGTGGAAATCGTGCGTCCAATGGGTGGCGGCAGTGCGCGCTGAGCGGCGTCGAGCCGCGAGGCGAGCCGTGAGATGGGTCGGAGGATAAGCCATGCGTGACACGAATCTGGTCCTGGGCGGCAAGGAATTCTCGTCGCGCCTGATCGTCGGCACGGGCAAGTACGCGTCCATGGAGGTCATGAAGCAGGCCCACGAGGCCTCAGGGGCCCAGATCATCACGGTGGCGCTGCGGCGCGTGAGCCTGCCCTCCGGGGAGTCGCTGCTGGACCATCTCGACACCACGCGCTACACGCTGCTGCCGAACACCGCGGGCTGCTACACGGCGGACGAAGCGATCCGCACCGCGTACCTGGCGCGCGAGGCGGGGCTCGGCGAGATGGTCAAGCTCGAGGTCATCGGCGACTCGCGCACGCTCTTCCCGGACGTGCTCGGGCTCCTCGAGGCGACGAAGACGCTCGCGCGCGAGGGGTTCATCGTCATGCCGTACACGAACGACGACCCGGTGACCGCGAAGAAGCTGGAGGACGCCGGGGCGGCGTGCGTCATGCCGCTCGGCGCGCCGATCGGCTCGGGCCTCGGCATCCGGAACCCCTACAACATCAAGATCATCATCGAGACCGTGACGGTGCCGGTCATCGTCGATGCCGGCGTCGGCACCGCGTCGGACGCCACGATCGCGATGGAGCTCGGCTGCGACGGTGTGCTCATGAACACGGCGATCGCGGGGGCGCAGGACCCGGTGGAGATGGCGCGGGCGATGAACCTCGCCGTGGAGGCGGGCCGGCTCGCCTACCGCGCGGGCCGGATCGGGAAAAAGCTCTACGCCACCGCGTCCTCGCCGCTCGAGGGCGTCCCCGAGTGGACCAGCTGAGGCTCACGCTCGTCACCGACCGCACGCAGACGCGCGGCCGGGAGCTGGTGGCCGTCGTCGGCGAGTGCCTGGCCGCGGGGCTCCCCGCGGTGCAGGTGAGGGAGAAGGACCTGGGCGCCGCCGACCTGGCGCTCCTCTGCCGGCGCCTGCGCGGGCCCACGCTCGACACGCAGGCGCTCCTGATCGTGAACGACCGCGTCGATGTGGCGCTCGCCGTCGGCGCCGACGCGGTCCAGCGCACCTCGACGTCGCTCGCCGTGAAGGACATCCGGGGCCTCGTCGGCGGCCAGCTCAAGATCGGCGCCTCGGTGCACTCGCTGCCGGAGGCGATCGAGGCCGAGATCAACAGCGCCGACTGGGTCGTCTTCGGCCCGGTCTACGAGACGCCCTCGAAGCGGGGCTTCGGCCCGCCGCAGGGGCTCGACAAGTTAAGCCGGGTGGCGGCCGCGGTGAAGATCCCGGTGATCGCGATCGGCGGGATCACTCCGGAGCGCGTGCGCGAGGTTCGCCGTGCCGGGGCGCAGGGTGTCGCCGTCATCTCGGCGATCCTCACGGCCGACTCGCCCGCGGAGGCGACGCGGCGCTTCCTCGAGGCGCTCGCGGCATGAAGGTCCTCATCGTCGGCGGCGGGATCATCGGCTGCGCCACGGCGTACGAGCTGGCGAAGTCGGGGTGCGAGGTCGCGCTCTTCGAGCGGGCGACGCCGGGGGCTGAGGCCTCCAGTGCCGCGGCGGGGCTCCTGGCGCTCCTCGGCGCCCCCACCGACACGACCTTCGCGCGCCTCGCGGTGGCGAGCTGGCGGCTCTACCCGGACGTGGTCCGCGAGCTCCAGGCGCGGACCGGGATCGACGTCGAGCACGTCACGCGCGGCACGATCTATCCGATGTCGACGACCCAGACGCGCGGCGACGCCGAGGCGTTGGCGCTCATGCCGGAGCTCGGCGTCGAGGTGCTGGAGGGCAAGGACGTCCAGGCGCTCGAGCCCGCGCTGTCGCCCAAAGTGCGCCGCGTCATCTTCGTCAAGGGCGACCACTGGCTCAACAACCAGCGGCTCGTCCTCGCCTACGCCCAGGCGGTGGCCGCGGTCGGGGTCGAGCTGCGGACGGGCGAGAACGTCTCGCGCGTGATCGTCGAGGGCGCCCGCGCCCGCGCCGTCGTGACCGAGGGTGAGCGGGTCGAGGGCGACGCGGTGCTGCTCGCCGCGGGCGCCTGGACCTCGGAGCTGGTCGCCTCGTTCGGCATGCGGCTTCGCGTCGAGCCCCGGCGCGGCCAGATGATCGCCCTCGCGCACGTGCCGCCGGTGCTGACCTACTGCGTTCACGGCGAGGCCTACCTGGCGCCGCGGCCCTCCGGCGAGCTGCTGATCGGCGCGACCGTCGAGCGCGCGGGCTTTCAGCGCGCCGTGACGGCCGAGGGGATCGCGAGCCTCCTGCGCGCGGCGATCGAGCTGGTGCCCTCGCTCCGCGACCTGCCGATCGCGCGCACCTGGTGCGGCTTCCGGCCCTGGGCGCCCGACGGCCTGCCGATCCTCGGGCCCTGGCCCGGCATCGAAGGCCTCTTCGTCGCGACCGCCCACTTCCGCAACGGCATCCTGCTGGCGCCCATCACCGCCCGGCTCATGACCGACTGGATCACGGCGGGCAAGCCGGGCATGGACGTGACGGAGTTCCTGCCCGACCGGTTTCTCCCGCGCGCCTGAAGCACGAGGTCAGCTCGACTCGCCGGACTTCTCCTCGCTGGACTTCCTGATGTCGAGCATCGGGGGCAGGTAGCCGGGCACCGGCGCCTCGGCGACCTGGGTGATGTTGTTCATGCGCACGACGATGTCCTTGATGCGCCCGGCGCCCTCGGTCGCCCGCGCGATCCACTGGGCTTCCTCGCTATCCGCCGCGAGACGCTTGCCGACGAGCGCGAGCCCGCCGACGACGATCGTGAGGGGGTTGTTGATCTCGTGGGCAGCCGCGCGCGCGAGGAGCGTGACGGCCCGCAGCTCCGCCGCCTCGCGCCGCGCGGCCTCGGCGGCGTGGCTCTCGACGACGTCGCGGAAGAGGTAGGCGCCGCAGCCGATCCCGACGAAGACCAGCACGAGCAGCGGGAGCGCGACGGGCTCGAACAGCGCGATCCCCCGCGCGCCCAGGAGCAGGAACGAGGCGAGCGTCACGCAGAAGACCGCGCCCGCGAGGGCCGCCGCGTGGCGAGCGCGAAAGCTGCGGTCGCGGCGCGCCCACATGTGGATGAGGCCGGCCGCCGCCGCCGTCCCGAAGATCCCGAGGACGCCGGCCACCGCGCCGCTGCCGCCGAGCCAGGCGCGGTAGCCGGCGGCGACGAGGGCGGCCAGCAGGCCCGCGGGCCAGCCCTCGACGAGCGCGATCAGCGCGATCGGAACGGCCCGGGCGTCGACGAAGATCCCGTCGCCGACGTGGATGGGCGCGATCATCAGGACGACCGCGAGCGCGCCGAACGCGAGGCCGTTGACGGCGTGCCTCACGCGCGGGTCGAGCGGCGCTCTGGCCTGAAACCACCGGAACACGTAGGAGTAGAAGACGAGCCCCAGGACGATGACGCCGGCGGCCTCCATGACGTGGTGAAATTCCATGTTTTCCTCCCGCTTCCCAGGCTCTATGGTATGCGAAAGGGACACGTCCCGACGAGGAGCCAGATGACCAGAGACGAGCTGAAGACGCGCGTGTACGAGGCCATCGACCGGCGGAGCGAGGAGATCGTCGGGCTCGGCGAGCAGATCCGGCGCCACCCCGAGCTGGGCTTCAAGGAGGTCAGGACGGCCCGGCTCGTGGAGGAGACGTTCAAAAAGCTCGGCCTGGCGCCCCGGTCGGGGCTCGCGCTGACGGGGGTCCGGGCCGACGCCGGAGGACGCGCGGGCGACGGGCCGACGTTCGCCGTGCTCGGCGAGCTGGACGCGCTGGTCGTCGCGGGGCACCCGGAGGGCGACCCGCAGACCGGCGCCGCGCACGCCTGCGGCCACAACGCCCAGGTCGCCGGGATGCTCGGCGCCGCCATGGGGCTCCTCGACGCGAACGCCTTCGACCATCTGGCCGGGCGCGTCGCCTTCTTCGCGGTGCCGGCGGAGGAGTACGGCGATATCGAGTGGCGCGTCGCCCAGGCGCGGGCGGGCAGGCTGGAGTTCCTCGGCGGCAAGCCCGAGCTCCTCCGGCTCGGCCACTTCGAGGATGTGGACCTGGCGATGATGATCCACACGACCTCGCGGCCCGAGGACGGCAAGGCGGGGGTCCCGGCGTCGAACAACGGCTGCGTCGTGAAGACCGTGCGCTACCTCGGGCGCGCGGCCCACGCGGGCGGCGCCCCGCACATGGGCGTCAACGCGCTCTACGCGGCGCAGATCGGGCTGAGCGCGATCAACGCGATACGCGAGACGTTCCGCGACGAGGACACGATCCGCGTCCATCCGATCATCACCCACGGGGGCTCGCAGGTGAACGTGATCCCGGGCGAGGTGAGGATCGAGACCTACGTGCGCGGCCGCACGATGGAGGCGATCCTCGACGCCAACCGGAAGGTGGACCGCGCGCTCCGGGCCGGCGCTCTCGCGCTGGGCGCCAAGGTCGAGATCGAGACGATTCCCGGCTACATGCCGATGACGTGCGATCCGATCATGGCCGCGCGCTTCAAGACGAACGCCGCGGCGCTCGTCGGCGAGGAGCACTACCGACAGATCGGCCACCGGACGGGCTCGACGGACATGGGCGATCTCTCCCAGGTGATGCCCGTGCTCCACCCCTATGTCGGCGGCGCGCGCGGCACGGGCCACGGGGCGGACTACGAGATCGTGGACAAGCCGCTCGCGTACCTGGTGACCGCGAAGAGCCTCGCCGCGATGGTCGTGGACATGCTCGCCGACGGCGCCGCCGGCGCCCGCGAGGTCCTCCGGACGGCGAGGCCGCCGATGACGCGCGAGCGGTACCTCGCCTTCCAGCGCGGCCTCGCGCGCCGGGAGGTGTACGAGGGCTAGGCGGTGTACGGCAAGACGGGCGTCGAGTTCCCCCAGCGCATCGTCTGCCTCACGGCGGAGACCGCGGAGATCGCCCATCTCGTCGGGGCGGGGGAGCGCGTGGTCGGCGTGCCGGGGACGGCGCGGCGGCCCGAGGCCGTGCGCGAGACGGCGCGCGTCGGCGGCTTCACGACCTTCCGCGTGGACAGGATCCTCGCCCTCGAGCCCGACCTGGTGCTCGCGTTCTCCGATCTCCAGAAGGACGTCGTCTGCGACCTGATCGGCGCGGGCCTCCCCGTGCTCTGCACCAACCAGCGCTCCTTCGACGACGTGCTGCGCGCGGTCCTGCTGATCGGCGGCGCGCTCGGGTGCGAGCCCGCCGCGCGCGCGCTCGTCCAGGACATGCAGGACGAGGTGAAGCAGATCCGCGAGTACTCGTCGCTCTGGCCCGACCGGCCGCGCGTGTACTTCGAGGAGTGGCCCGACCCGCTCATCGCAGGGATCCGCTGGGTGTCGGAGCTCATCGAGATCGCCGGCGGCCGCGACGTCTTCCCGGAACTCCGCGAGCAGCAGAGCGCCCGCGGGCGCGTCGTCCGGCCGGAGGCCGTCATCGAGCGCGATCCGCAGATCATCCTGGCGTCCTGGTGCGGCAAGCCCGTCGATCCCGTGCTGATCGCGGGCCGTCCGGGCTGGGACCGCATCGCGGCCGTCAAGGCCGGGCAGGTCCACGAGATCGAGGGCGAGGACATCCTCTCACCCGGCCCCTCGCTGATGCTCGGCCTGAAACGAATCCACGAGATTATTCAGGCGTTTCAGACCGGCTAGAAGCTTCCAAGCCCCGATACAATAGTCGTAGTCCGAAAAGCTTGGGGCGGGGCCGGGCCCGCGATAGGATTGGTCCCTCCCCGGGTCCCCGGGAGCTTGACGAAAATGAAAGAGCTTGTTCATACACGTCCCGAGAGCTTCTTCGCCGACCGCTTCAACGTGAATCCGTCCCTTATGGAAAAGGTCCTCGGCTCGAATCTGATCGGGCGGGTGGACGATGCCGACATCTACCTCGAGTACTGTATCAACGAAGAGCTGTTACTCGAAGAAGGATCAGTCAAAAAGGCCGCTCGCCACGTGAGTCAGGGGGCGGGGGTCCGGGCGCTCGCCGGCGCCCGGACGGGTTACGCCCACACCGACGAAATCTCCATCGAGAACCTCGAGGAGGCGGCCAGGCAGGCGCGGGCGATCGCCGACCGCGGGGGCGTCTCATCGGCCGTCGCCGTGCCGTCGCGCGGCAGGCCGCACGATCTCTACACGCTCGCGGAGCCGCCGGTCGCCGCCGATCTCACGCGGAAGCTCGAGTTGCTCAAGCGGGTGGACGCCGCCGCGCGCGCCGCGGACCCGCGGGTCACCCAGGTCATTGCCTCGGTCGCGAGCGAGGAGGTCGTGATGCTCATCGCGACGGCCTCGGGCTGGACCGTCGGCGACATCCGGCCGCTCACGCGGCTCAACGTGACGGCGATCGCTGAGGAGAACGGCAGGCGCGAGATCGGCTCCCACGGCGGCGGCGGGCGCGTGCCCTTCGACTGGTTCCTCCAGGCGGACCGCTGGCGGCGATTCGCCTCGGAGGCCGCGCGGCAGGCGGTGCTCAAGCTCCGCGCGGTCGCGGCGCCGGCGGGCGCGATGACGGTCGTCCTCGGGCCGGGCTGGCCGGGCATCCTGCTCCACGAGGCGATCGGCCACGGGCTCGAAGGGGACTTCAACCGGAAGGGGACCTCCGCGTTCGCCGGACGCCTGGGCCAGAAGGTCGCCTCCGAGCTGGTCACGGTCGTGGACGACGGGACGATCCCGAACCGGCGCGGCTCCCTGAACGTGGACGACGAAGGCACGCCGACGGGCCGGACGGTGCTGATCGAGAAGGGGATCCTGACCGGCTACATGCAGGACCGGCTGAACGCGCGGCTCATGGGCATGAAGCCGACCGGCAACGGCCGGCGCGAGTC
>JACPCG010000216.1 GCA_016179925.1 Candidatus Rokuibacteriota bacterium
GAAGACGCCGATGAGGAGGGTGGAGAGGATGACGAGCTGGGTGACGTTGTCGAGCGCCAGGCCCAGGAACCCGTTCAGGTCTCCGGGCCTGATCCAGGCCGGTGTTGCCCTACCGCGCCCGGGCGTCGGCGGTCCCTTGCGCGACGAGCTCGCGCGCCAGGCGCTTCGTGCGCTCGGCGAGCGCCGCGCACCACGCGAGACTCCCGCGGCTCGCGGCGACCTCGCTGAAGCCGAGCTCCACGAGCGAGCTCACGCGGGCGCCCAGCCGGAGCCGCGCGCCGTATGAGGTCCCCTCGCGCGTGCGAGCAGCGTCCAGCGTGACCTCGATCCGCGGGTTCACGCGCTTGGCGTGCGAGGTGAGGAAGTTCCAGAGCCAGCGCTCGACCTCGTCGTAGCCGCCTCCCGAAAACATGGCGGCATTGTACCGGTTAGCACTCGTTGAAGCCGCAGGAGAGGCACTTCTTGCACCCCTCTTCGTAGATGAAGGTCGCCTGACCGCACTCCTTGCACAGGTCGCCGATCTTCTTGCGCGCCTCCGCGCCGGCCACCGGCACCTCCGGGGCCGGCTTGACCTGGCCGATGTGCTGCGCCAGGGTCCGGGCGAGCGCGTCGGGAAGCGACAGGATCTTCGCGGGGCCGAAGCCCGTCGGCTGGCCGCCGCCGATCCGTGAGAGCTGGCTGATCACCTCCTCGAGTCGACGCTGAGCCGACAGCGGCGAAGGGAGCCTCAGGCTGAGCGAAATCAGCCGGCCCAGGGCCTCCGCCACGGCCATCGTGTCCGACCCGCCCTTGCCCACCTGGACGAAGACCTCGAAGGGGTCGCCGTCCGGCGTCTGGTTGACCGTGATGAACGCTGTCCCGATCGGCGTCTCCGTCCGATAGGTGGAGCCCGCGAGGCTGTGGGGCCGCGGTCGGATGACGACCGGGCCGGTCGTCGGGAGGGCCGGCGCCGGCTCCTTCTTGCCGACGCCGACGTTCAGGACCTGCTCGCCCTTGCAGCCGTCGCGGAACACCGTGATGCCGAGGCACCCGAGCTCCCACGCGAGCGTGTACGCGCGCGCCACGTCGGCCTCGGTCGCGGCGTTGGGCAGGTTGATGGTCTTCGACACCCCGTTGTCGGTGTAGCGCTGGAACGCGGCCTGGTGGCGCACGTGCCACTCGAACCCGATCTCGTGGGAGGTCTTGAACACCTGCGCCGCGCCCTCGGGCACGCCCGGGATGCCGTGGAGCGAGCCCCGCTTGGCGATCTCCTGCATGAGGGCGTCCGAGTAGAACCCCTGGCCCTTGGCGATCGCCTCGAACGTCTCGTTGACGAACGTCAGCACCCGCTCGCCGTCGGGCTGCTTCACGCGATGCTCGAAGGCCAGCGCGAAGATCGGCTCGATGCCCGAGGAGCATCCGGCGATCATCGAGATCGTCCCCGTGGGCGCGATCGTCGTGACGGTCGAGTTCCTGAACGGCCGCTCGTTCTTGTAGATCGACCGGCTCCAGTTCGGGAACGGCCCGCGCTCCTCCGCGAGCTTCGCCGTCTGGTCGTGGGACTTCGCCTTCACGAAGGCCATCAGCCGGTCGGCGAGGTCGATCGCCTCCTGGCTGTCGTAGGCGATGCCCATCGTGAAGAGGAGATCCGCCCAGCCCATGATCCCCAGCCCGATGCGCCGGTTCGACTTCACCGTGGCGTCGATCTCCGGGAGCGGGTACGGGTTCATCTCGATGACGTCGTCGAGGAAGCGCACGCCGAGCCGCACCACGCGCTCCATCTCGTCCCAGTCGATCGTCCACTCCCCGCCCTCGCCCCGCCGCGCGAACTTCGAGACGTTGAGGCCCTCGGCGATCAGCGAGTGCGTGACAGGCTCGGAGACATCGTAGACCTCGACCTCCGTGTCCGCGTCCACCGACGCGACCGGGATGGCCAGCCGATCGTGCTTGGTTCGCTGCCAGGGGAACTTCTCGCACCGCTCTTGCTTCTTCGGGCTCAGCGGGAACCCGACGAGGTCGAGGAACCGGTGGTAGCTCTCTCCGTTCACCTTGACCTGGCCCCATGCACGTCCCGTGGGACGATGCGGGTAGTACTTGATGTTGCTCCGCATCCCGAGGTTCAGCAGCAGCAGCTGGACGTCTCGGAGCAGCTCTAGCGACGCCGACGTGAGCGTGACCTGGGGCTTGCGATGTGTCTTCGAGCCGTCGGCGCAGAAGAGGCCCTGAAGGTAACGGATCTGCTCCTCCTTCGGCGCCGTGAACACGAACCTCGGTGCCCGCTTCGCCGGTCCCTTGGCCGCGCTGAACCCGCGAGCGCCGAAGGCCGCAATGGCCTCGGCGCGCTCGGTCGCGATGCAGCGAACCATGGTGGCCTGCGTCTGGACGCGGGTCGCGCTCCCGGTGAACTCCCGCCAGACCGGAACCAAACGCTGAAACGCCACGTCGTCCTCGGGACCGAATGTCAGTCCGACGGACTTGGTGAACCAGCCGTCGCCGCTGAACCACCCGAACAACCGCTGGAGGTCGCCGTCGGCGCTCGTGATGTCGAGGCCGCCGGCCATCGCCGTCTGGATGAGGACGCGGTCGTCGCGGGTGAGCGCTCCCGCTTCCTTCCAACCTCCCTCGGTCATGATGCGGTGGTCCGGCGTCACGCGGATCTGCTGCCCGTTCGTCAGCGTGACTCGCACCGTCGGCCTCACGCCGACCTTCACGACCGCCGCCGGGCGGAAGACGATGTGCATGCCGCGACCGTTGAGATTCGTCGCCACCAGGACGGGCTCGCCGCGCTGCTGACGCTCGTAGAGGTCGGCCACGCTCTCCAGCCCGCGATCTGTCGTGATCCGGGTTCCGGGCGCAAAACACGCCTCGTTCGGCAAAAGCGGTTGCTCTCCGCACCCTCTCGACACGTACCCCTCGGTGATCCAGGTATCCGTCTCCGGCTCGTAGAGATCGTAGGTCGTCGCCACGCCGGCCGTCTCGATACTCAGGATCTTCGCGGCGCCGCTCACGCCGGCGTGGAAGGTCTGGACCTCGTCACCGATGCGGCAGCGGTCGAGACGAAGCGGCGCGAGCTCGGCGCCGTCTCGGCGGACATAGAACTGATGGGCCGCGGTGGCGCGGAGACTTCCCCCGTCGGCGAACTTCACGCGGAAGATCGGCGTGCCCGGGTTGATCTCCACGTGCTCCACCGGACGCGGCCCCTTGACGGTCAGGATCAGATCGCCCGGCTGGACGGTATCCGCCCGCCGCCAGCCGTCCGGCACGGCGACCAGCGTGTCTCCCGTCACGCACGGGTTGGTCGCCTCGACGACGCCGATCTCCGGCGTCGGGTTCGCCGGGCTCGCGTTGATCCGGTCGATGAAGACCATCCCCGGGTCGCCCGTGCGCCACGCGGCGCGGACGATGCGGTCGAACACCTCTTTGGCGGAGAGCCGGCCCGTGACCACGCCGGAGTGCGGGTTGATCAGGTCGTACTCGCCGCCCGCCGCGAGGGCGTCCATGAACGTGTCGGTGGCGGCGACGGAGATGTTGAAGTTGGTGATCCCGCCGTCGAGCTTGCAGTCGATGAACTCGAGGATGTCGGGATGGTCGACCTTCAGGATCCCCATGTTCGCGCCGCGTCTTGTCCCGCCTTGTTTCACCGCCTCGGTCGCGCTGTTGAACACGCGGAGGAAGGACACGGGGCCGGAGGCGCGGCCGCCCGTGGACGCGACGATGTCGTCCTTCGGGCGGAGGCGCGAGAATGCGAAACCGGTGTTGTGAACGAACGCCATGCCGTGAGTTCCCGCTGCGTAGGTGTTCCATTCCTCGACGGAAAGATCGTAGAAGGCCTTCGGCTGCGGCGCTTGGCGCACCGAGGCGATTTCCAGGCCGCGGGTCGCTACCCGCTGCAGCAGGCCTGCCAGGTCAGTATCATGCGGCGCCACGGAGTCGGCGATCGCCAGCAGATCATCGCGCCGACACCGTCGATACGGATTGCACGACCAACGATTCAGTTGCGCGCTGCACGGGCCTACTCCCCGACGCGGCGAGCCGACGAGACCGAGACCCTTCAGGCGATCCCGCCATGGACGGTACCGCAGCCGCAGCGCCGTCTGCGTTCGGCTTCGCGAGACGAGCCGGGCGAGCTTGTGCTCGCTTGCCGCGTACGGGGCGACGTCCGCTCGCAAGCCGTCCACCTGCGGAAGCGGGCAGAGCTGCACGCTATAGATCGTCCGCTTCCCCTTGCCGCGCGGCGGCTTCACGGCCAAGCAGGGCTGATACCCGAGGAGGCTCATCAACCCCGCGAGATCCTCCGCCATCTCGCGGCTGGCCGTCGCGTAGGAGGGGCTGCCGTCGGGAGCGACGTACCCGTCGCTGTCGAGGAGACCGGCGACGAAGGCGCGGACCGCGGGCAGCGGCGACTTCGCGATGACCTCGGGGACGCGCACCCGCTCGTCCTTCGCGCCGATCTTTTCGAGCCCGCAGGCCTCGAGCATGTCGAGCACGAAGCGCTGGGTGAGCGTGGCGACACTGAGCAGGCCACGGCGGTCTCGCTGAATCGAGACGTTGATGCCGCGCCCGGCCAGGACCGCGCGCACCTTCTCGAGCACGTCCGGCTCGCCCGAGAACCACCGCAGCCGGTACTGGCGAAGCGCCGGAACGTACCCGAAGGAGCCATCGCCGAGGGTGAACCCGACGAGCCATCCGATGGCTTCGTCGATCACCAGGCGACCGGCCTGCTGGTGGCTGGCGTACGGCCAGTAGGCATCGGGGCGATCGGGGCCCAACACGATGTCACCCGCCGCCAGCTCGTCCGCGCGCACCGCCACGAGACCCTCCGGTCTCACGACCATGAAGGGATGCCAGGCACTCGTCTGAATCTGCGTGCCTTCACGGGTCTCGACGAGCACCTGCCGCTCGGCCGGGACGTCGAACCGCCAGACGTGCGTCACGCGGCGAAGCCCCGTGTCGCCGGTCTTGGGGTCCATGGCGACCGTGGAGATGTTCAGGTCGCTCACGTCGAAGGCGACTCCCGCGCCGCTCCGCTCGCCGGTGCGGCCGTCGGCGGTTGCTCGGTTCGCGAGCACCTCGATCGGCTCGAGGCCACAGAACGTGGTCCAGACGCGCGCGTCTCCCGAAATACAGCCGCCGCCGCTGTTATGGGAAACGAATCCGTTCGCGAGATAGGCGTGCTTCTCGGGCACGGTGAGATCGTAGACGCGCTGGACTCCCGCATCGCGAACGTCGGTCACTCGCACGAAGAAGAACTCCTCCGCCGCCAGATCCGCGAAGAACGGCGGGACCGCTCCGGCTTTCTCGATCGCTCTCGCCACCCGCTGTCGCGTCAGTTCCCTCGGTGTGGTAACACGGTTCAGCAAATCATCGATGGCGCGTTCAGCGACCGCCGCCAGCCTCCTCGCCTTCATCTCGGAGGCGAAGCCGATCTTCTCCCGGAATCTCCGAAAGCCGCCTCGGGTGCAGACGGAGAGCTGATAGCTCTCGTAGCCCGTCGAGGAGACGTCCCTGCGAAGCTGCGCCGGAATCCCGAGGGCGAGCAACATGATCTGCAGCTCTTCGCCCAGCCGGCGCGAGCTGGTCGTCAGCGTGATGTGCCCGTTCCTTCTCACGCAACCGTCGGCGGTGAAGAGGCCGCGGAGAAACGCGCACGCCTCCGCCTCCGGGCCGCGCAAGATGATCTCCGGCACACGGGCCTCACGCGACAAGGTCTTCGTGAAGCCGAGGAATGCGAACCACTGCTTCACCTGCGTGCTCAAGATCGCCACTTCGAAGGCGTTTTCGCGTGGGTACTTGCTGACGCTTGCCCTCTTGCCGAAGAGCGTGACGCTCAACTCCTGGATCCGTCTGACGACCTCGGGGCAGCCGCCTCCGACCGTGAAGCGGATTCCGTCCCGGTGGTTGGAGCCATCGCCGATGTAGAGGCCGATGAGCTCAGCCAGGTCCGGGGTCAGCTCCCGGGGCAAGCGATACTCGCGAGCCCTGAAGCTCGTGCAATTCCCGCCCGGCTTCTGGGTGAAGGTGAACTCCGGCAGCTTGGTCTCGCC
>JACPCG010000189.1 GCA_016179925.1 Candidatus Rokuibacteriota bacterium
CGGGCAACCGCTGGTCACCTACTTCGATCCCACGGCGGCCGGGTTCAAGGGCGCCGAGGCGAAGATGATGCCGAGCCTGCTCTTCTGGGCGATCGCGGTGTGCGCGTTCTGCTACGCGGGCTCGGTGCTCCCGATCTGGCGGATGGCGCAGCCGGTCGTCTACGTGGCGTTCTGGATCAGCGCCGCGGCGATCGTGCTCGGCCTGGGCGGCGCGGCGCTCGCGGGCCTCGGCCTGAAGCCGGAGGTCGCGCAGTTCGTGATCCCGGCGTTCAAGGGCTTCAACCCGCAGGTCGGCCCCTCGGGGATCATGCCGCTCTGGCCGATGCTCTTCGTCACCATCGCGTGCGGCGCCATCTCCGGGTGGCACGCGCTGTTCGGCTCGGTCGGCACGGCGCGGCAGATCGAGAACGAGGCCGACATGCTTCCCGTGGGCGGCGGCGCGATGCTCTGTGAGTTCCTGCTCGGCCTGCTCGCCCTCCTGGCCGTGTCCGTCGGCTCGAAGGGGGCGCCCGTCGCGGCGTTCGCGACCGGCCTCGGCGGGTTCATCAGCGTGTTCGGGATCCCGTTCCAGTACGCGACGTCGCTCGCGTTCGCTGCATTCATCGTCATCGTGCTGGTCGTGACCCAGCTCCTGTTCCGCGTGATGCGCGTCTCGCTCACGGAATGGCTGGGCGAGGCGATCCCCGTCCTGCGGAACCAGCACGTCTCGTCGCTCGTGTGCATCGCGCTGGCGCTCATCGTGGTGCTCACGGGGACGTGGATCTATCTCTGGCAGCTCCTCGGCGGCGCCAATCAGCTCATGGCCGCCCTCGCGCTGCTGCTGGTGACGGTGTGGCTCGCGTCGGCCGGGAAGAACTGGCTCTACGCGGGGCTCCCGGCCCTGTTCATGTACGTGACGACCGTCGCGTCGCTCTTCGTCACCGGCTACAACCTCTACGTCAACGTGTGGAAGGTGAACGTGGCGGCGGGGCGGATGGTGCCCGTGATCGGCTCCGCGTTCCTGATCTTCCTGGTGTTGGTGCTGGTGGCGGCGGCCCTCATGATCGGTGTCGAGGGCTGGCGCGCCTTCCAGCGCTATCGCCGCCGCGCGGCGGCGGCGACGACGGCGGCGGCACGGGCCTGACACATCGTGTGCTCGGGATCGGGCGGGGCCCGGCGGGTCCGAACCGCCGGGCCGCCCGCAGTGTCCGCGGTTTCGGATGAACCGCATCTTCGGCGGGCGGCTCACGCGCGCACGGGAGGCGCTCGCCAAGTTCGTCTACGGCATGACGGGGTACGAGTTCGCCCGTCACGCCGTGGAGATGCGGCACGAGATGGAGGCGGTCTTCATGGTCGTCACGTTCGGCGACCTGATCGGCGTCCCGGTGCTGCCGCCCATCTACTCGCTCCGGCTGCTGCCGTACGTGGTGCCGGAGATCGCGACGTGGAAGCGCCACCTGGCGCGGCGCCGTGAGTTCTGGGAGAAGGAAGAGTACGACTTGCACGGCGTATGACCGCCGGTGCCGAGAGAGGATCCGCGATGACTGACGAGTCGAAGGAGCGCGGCGGGCTCATGAAGGTGTTCAAGGACGTCGTCTACGGGATGGCGTCGCACGAGATGACGCGCCACGCCGTCCGCACTCGCGCGAGCATGGAGCACCTCTTCATCCTGATCACGATGGGTGACCTGCTCGGCGTCCCGATCTTGCCGCCGTACTACTCGCTGCGGCTCCTGCCCTACGTCACGCCGCAGATCGCCGGGTGGAAGCGCCGCATGCTGCGCGAGCGCGACCTGACCGACGTGCTCGGTTGAGGCGGCCATGTCGCTGAGAGAGGTCTTCGAGAGCGAGCCCGATCGCCGCTACGTCATGTTCGGAGGCAAGGGAGGCCTCGGGAAGACGACGCTCTCCGCGACGAGCGCGTTCTGGCTGGCGAGCCACGGCAAACGGGTGCTGCTCTTCTCCGTCGACCCGCAGGCGAGCCTGTCCGACATCTTCCAGCGCGACATCTTCGGCAAGGGGCCCGTCTCGATCATGGAGAACCTGTGGGCCCAGGAGGTGGACGCCGACCGGCGCATCCGCGAGTACCAGGAGGAGATCCGGAAGAAGATCCTGGACATGTACGGCTTCGACAAGGTCCCGGAGGAGATCGACAACTACATCGCCGCCGCGTCCGCCGAGCCGGCGATGGAGGAGAGCGCGATCTTCGACGCCGTGGTCGACATCATCGTGCAGGGCGACTACGACTACTACATCTACGACCTCGTCCCGCTCGGCCACGCCCTCTACTACCTGTCGATGGCGAAGGTCTACGACGAGTGGATCAACAAGATCACGAAGCTCCGGGAGGACATGCGCGAGTACGACAAGCTCGCGGCCACGCTCCGCCGCGAAGAGAAGGTGCAGGAAGACCAGATCCTCGGCGAGCTGACCTACATCAAGGACCGGATCAATGCTTCCTCGAGGATCCTGACCGACAGGAAGCGGACGGCCTTCTTTTTCGTCGTCGTCCCTGAGGAGATGATCATCCTCGACACGCAGAAGGCGGCCGCGCTGTTTGCGAAGTTCGACGTGCCCATCTCGGGCTACATCGTGAACCGGGTGCTGCCGCCCGACCTGGGCCAGGGGAAGATCCCCCCCTACCTCCGGAACCGCATCGCGATGCAGCAGAAGTACATGGAGCAGATCCGGGTGACCTTCGGTGACGAGATCCGGTCCTACGTCCCCGAGATGGAACGGGACATCACCGGCCTCCCCATGATCGAGCGGCTCGCGCAGCGCCTGTTCGTGGACGGGGGAGGCGCGCGATGACGACGGACGTGAGGATCGACACCTCGATGGCGAAGTACCTGGCGGAGCACCCGGGCGCGCACTACCTGTTCTTCGGCGGCAAGGGCGGCGTCGGCAAGACCGCGATGGCCGGCGCGACGGCGCTCTGGCTCGCGAAGCAGGGGAAGCGGACGCTGCTGGCGTCCACGAATCCCGTCCACAGCCTGTCGGGCCTGCTCGGCCAGGACGTCTCGGGCGGGCACACCGGGGTTGCCGGCGTCGCCAATCTCTGGGCGTACGAGATCGACACGCGGGAGACGATCGAGCGCTCGAAGAATGAGATCCGGGAGAAGATCCAGTGGTTCCTGAAGTTCGCCGACATCTCGACCAAGGCCGACGACTTCGTCGAATCGGCGACGATGAACCCCGCGTTCGAAGAGTCGGCGATGTTCGAGAACATGGTCGAGATGATGCTGAAGAAGGAATACGACGTGTACGTCTTCGACACCGCGCCGACCGCGAACGCGCGGCGGCTCCTCGGCATGTCGAAGGTCTACTCGCTCTGGGTGGACAAGATGCTCCGGTCGCGGGAGGAGGCCCGGACGCTCCGCGAGATGCTCTCCTTCACCAAGAAGAAGGAGGCGGACCCTCTCCTGGAGTACCTGCTCGGCTTCCGCGAGCGCATGGGGCAGGCGCGCCGGCTCCTCACCGACGCGGAGAAGACCGCGTTCTTCTTCGTCACGCTGCCCGAGGCGCTCCCGATCGCCGTCATCACGCGGTTCATCGGCTGGTTCCACGAGTTCGGCATCCCGATCGGCGGCGTCATCGTGAACATGGTCCTCGACCGGGCGGCGCTCGGCGCCGACGTCCCGGAGTTCGTCCTGAACCGGATGCAGATGCAGGACGACCACATGAAGACGATCCGCGAGAAGTTCGACGGCCGGGTGCGCGCGATCGTGCCGCTCTTCGACGAGGAGGTGCGGGGGACGGCCATGCTCGGCCGGGCCGCCGCGGCGCTCTTCGCGTAGTCGCTCATTCTGGACATCGGCGGGGCGTTCTGGTAGGCAGTCGCCCATGCTCCTGACCACGATCGCCGGCAGCCTCCCGAAGCCGTCGTGGCTCGCGACGCCCGGCGTGCTCTGGGCGCCGTGGGCGCTCGAAGGGCCGGCCCTCGAAGAGGCCAAGCGGGACGCCGTGCTCGTGGCGCTGAAGGAGCAGGAGACGGCGGGCATCGACATCGTGACGGACGGCGAGCAGTCCCGCCAGCACTTCGTCCACGGGTTCCTCGAGCGCATCGAGGGCGTGGACTTCGGCCGGCGCGTTACGATCGGCATCCGCGCCGACCGCTACAAGGCCGAGGTGCCGACGGTCACCGGCCCGCTCGCCCGCCGGGGCTCGATCCACGGCGAGGAGGTCAGGTTCGCGCGCGCCCACACGCAGCGGAAGCTCAAGTTCACGATCCCGGGCCCCATGACCATCGTGGACACGCTCGCCGACGAGCACTACCGCGACCGCCGGCGCCTCGCGCTGGAGTTCGCCCGCGTGATCAACGAGGAGGCGCGGGAGCTGGCCGCCCTCGGCCTCGACGTCCTGCAGCTCGACGAGCCCGCGTTCAACGTCTACCTGGACGACGTGAAGGCGTGGGGGATCGAGGCGCTCCACCGCGCCGTCGAAGGCCTCCGGTGCCGGACCGCGGTCCACATCTGTTACGGCTACGGCATCAAGGCCAACGTCGAGTGGAAGGCGACGCTCGGGAGCGAGTGGCGGCACTACGAGCAGACGTTCCCGCTGCTCGCCGGGAGCCGGATCGACCAGGTCTCGCTCGAGTGCGCGAACTCGCGCGTGCCGCTCGAGCTGCTCGGGCTCCTCCGCGGCAAGGACGTCCTGGTCGGCGCCATCGACGTGGCGACCGAGGCGGTGGAGACGCCCGCCGAGGTGGCGGCGACGCTCCGGAAGGCGCTCGCCTTCGTCCCGCCCGAGCGCCTCTACCCGTGCACGAACTGCGGGATGGTGCCGCTTCCCCGCGAGGTCGCGCGGGGCAAGCTCGGCGCGCTCGCGGCCGGCGCGGCGCTCGTCCGCAAGGAGCTGGGCGCGCCCGCGTGATATCCTAGCCCGTCCATGGCGGAGCTCCGGCGGTACTTCGACGAGATCCAGACCGGCGAGGAGTACGAGTCGCCGGGCCGCACGGTCACCGAGACCGATATCGTGATCTTCGCCGGGCTCTCCGGCGACTACAACGTGCTCCACACCGACGCCGAGTTCATGAAGCAGTCCATCTTCGGCGAGCGGATCGCCCACGGGCTCCTCGGCCTCGCGATCCAGGCCGGGCTCTTCACGCGGGCCACGCCGGCGTACGCGACGCTCGCCTTCGTCGGGCTCCGATGGAAGTTCAAGGGGCCGATCAAGATCGGCGACACGATCCGCTTGAAGGCGAAGGTTCTCGCGAAGAAGGAGACCGAGAAGCCCGACCGCGGCCTCGTCACCGTGCAACGCATGGTCGTGAACCAGCGGGACGAGGTGGTGCAGGAGGGCGAAACCGACCTCATCGTGGAGCGCAAGCCGTGAGCGCCGTCGCGCGCTCCTACTTCGAGGACGTCACCGTGGAGCACGTCGAGGAGACGCCGGCATTGACCCTGACGGAGGCGCACGTCTCGATCTACCACGGGCTCACCCGCGAGCTGGCGCCGGACCCGGCGCTCGTTCCGGACCTCCTGCCGCTCTGCTTCACGCCGGGGCTCGGGTGGCGCGTGCCGAAGCCGCCGCTCGAGGTGCTCGCCTTCATGGGCCTCGACTGGCAGGTGCTGCGCCAGCTCCGGGTGGGCGATACGATTCACAGCCGCTCGCGGATCGCGAGCAAGCGCTCCATGCGGGACGGCGGTGTCGTCGTGGAGGAGCGGGAGGTCATCGACCAGCGCGGCGAGGTGGTGCAGCGCGGCCGCTTCACCTATCTCGTCGCCAAGCGCTCAAAGGAGAATCAGGCATGACATTCGACCCGCGACACCAGAGCCGCGTCCTGCTCGACGGCGCCGACCGCGCGGCGGCGCGCGCGTTCTTCAAGGCGATCGGCTTCACGGACGAGGACCTCAAGCGGCCGCTCGTCGGCGTGGCGCACTGCTGGATCGAGGTCACGCCGTGCAACTGGAACCACCGGAAGATGGCCGAGAAGGTGAAGGAAGGGATCCGGGCGGCCGGCGGCACGCCGATCGAGTTCAACTCGATCTCGATCACGGACGGGATCTCGATGGGCACCGAGGGGATGAAGGCCTCCCTCATCAGCCGGGAGACCATCGCCGACTCGGTCGAGCTGGTCGTGCGCGGCCACCTCTTCGACGGCTTCGTCGGGATCTCGGGCTGCGACAAAACCATTCCCGCGATGGTCATGGCGATGGCGCGGATGAACCGGCCGAGCGTGATGCTCTACGGCGGCTCGATCCTCTACGGCGAGTACAAGGGCCGGCGACTCACCGTCCAGGACGTCTTCGAGGCGATCGGCGCCTTCAATGCGGGCAAGATCGACGCCCGCGAGCTCGGCGAGATCGAGGGCCGCGCCTGCCCGGGCGCGGGCGCGTGCGGCGGCCAGTTCACCGCCAACACGATGGCGACGGCGTTCGAGATGCTGGGCGTCTCGCCGATGGGCTTCAACGGCGTCCCCGCGGTGGACCCGAAGAAAGAGGAGATCGCGTTCGAAACGGGCAAGCTCGTGATGGACGTCCTCCGCAAGGGCGTCCTGCCGCGGCAGATCATCACCAGGCAGGCGCTCTACAACGCGATTGCCGGGGTGATGGCGACGGGCGGCTCGACCAACGCCGTCCTGCACCTGCTGGCGGTCGCCAAGGAGGCCGGCGTCAGGCTCACGATCGACGAGTTCGACAGGATCTCGCGCAAGACTCCGCTCCTCGCGGACCTCAAGCCCTGGGGCAACTACACGGCGCCCGAGATGTACGAGGCGGGCGGCATGGCGGTCGTCGCCAAGCGGCTGCTCGACGCGGGGCTCCTGCACGCGAACGAGATGACCGTCACCGGAAGGACGATCGGCGACGAGGCGCGCGCCGCCCGCGAAAAGCCCGGCCAGAAGGTCATCCGCCCGCTTGCGAATGCGATCGCGCCCCACGGCGGCATGGCGATCCTTCGTGGCAACCTGGCGCCGGACGGCTGCGTGGCGAAGCTGGCGGGTCATGAGCAGGCGGTGTTCCGCGGCACCGCGCGCGTGTTCGACCGCGAGGAGGACGCCTTTGCGGCCGTGAAGGCGCGGAAGATCAAGGCCGGCGACGTCGTGGTCATCCGCTGGGAGGGCCCCAAGGGCGGGCCCGGGATGCGCGAGATGCTGCACGTGACGGGCGCCCTGCAGGGCGCCGGCCTCGGGTCGAGCGTCGCGCTGATGACCGACGGCCGGTTCTCGGGCGCCACCCACGGTTTCATGGTCGCCCACGTCGCGCCAGAGGCTGCGGTGGGCGGTCCGATCGCGGCCGTCAGGAATGGCGACACGATCGTCATCGACACCAAGAAGCGGAAGCTCGACATCGAGCTCGCCCCCGGCGAGATCAAGAAGCGGCTCCGTGCGGTCAAGCGCCCGAAGCCGCGCTACACGTGGGGCGCGCTCGCGAAGTACGCGCGCCTCGTCTCCTCGGCGTCCGATGGCGCCGTCACGGGGTAAGGCCCCGCCGGGGGAGGTCGCCGACGGCCTGAGCCCGGCCTTTCTCGAGCTCCTCAGGGCTGAACGGCTCGCCGAGCTGATGGTCCTCGACGTGGGCACGGGCGGGGGACGCCTCGCGCTCGCCCTGGCGCCCCAGTGCCGCGGGGTCGTCGGCGTCGACCGCGACGCGCGGCTCATCGACGAGGCGCGAAAGAAGGCGGCGGCCGCCGGCGTGACGAACGCGAGGTTCGTCGTCGGCGACGTCGAGGTCGAGGAGTATGCGCCCTTCAAGCCCGACATGGTCGTCGCTTACCTCTGCATCTCGGACGCGATCGCCGAGCGCGCCGGGCGCGTGCTGAAGCCGGGTCAGGTCTTCGCCTTCGTCGCCTTCCACAGCGACCAGTGGAAGGAGACCGGGCGCGCGTCCCGCTTCGCCTACGGCGAGGTCGGCGTCAAGCGCCTGCTTAAGCGCACCGGCTTCACCGTCGAGCACCTCGCGGTCGAGCGTGCGGTGCAGCAGTTCGAGACCGTCGAGCAGGGACTCGCCGCCGCGGTCGCGCTCCAGGAGAAGTGGAAGGCCGACGGGCGCTGGTTCCGCTACGTCAAGTTCCTCGAGGAGGGCGGGCGCACGCTGACGCAGGCGCACCTGGTCGTCAAGGCGCGGAAGACGTGACGCTCCTCGGCCTCGCCCTGAGCGAAGCGGTCAAGGGGCGGGCGCTCGAGCTCGGGTTCGACCGGGTGGCGATCGGCCCCGCGGGCCCCGCGGAGCACGGCGCCGCGTTCGAGCGCTGGCTCGACGCCGGCTATGCCGGAACGATGGACTACCTGCCGCGCGGGCGCGCCGACCGCCTCGATCCCGCGCGCCTGCTGCCGGGCTGCCGCTCGGTCGTCGCCGTCGCGCTGAGCTATGCGCACGAGGGTGGCGACGCGAGCTGGGCGCCGGTCGCGCGGTATGCGCGGGGGCGTGATTACCACGACGTCATGCGGCCACGACTCGTCGAGCTCGGCGCGGTCATCCGCGACGCCGCGGGCGCGGAGGTGCGGTGTCGCGCCGCCGTGGACACGAGCGCGGTCCTCGAGCGCGATCTCGCCGCGCGGGCCGGCCTGGGCTGGATCGGCAAGAACACGAACCTCCTGACCCCGTCGCTCGGCTCCTGGTTCTTCATCGGCATCGTGCTGACCACGGCCGAGCTCGAGGCGGACCAGCGCCAGCCCGACCGCTGCGGGACGTGCACCGCGTGTCTCGAGGCCTGTCCGACGAGCGCGTTCGCCGCGCCGTACGTGCTGGATGCGCGGCGGTGCATCTCGTACCTCACGATCGAGCACCGCGGCGACATCGCCGCGGAGCTGCGCGCGGGGGTCGGGGAGTGGGTGTTCGGCTGCGACGTGTGCCAGGACGTGTGCCCGTGGAACCGCAAGGCCGAGCCCGCCCGCGAGCCCGCGCTCGCGCCGGCGGCGCCGTTCGGGCCGCTGGAGGCGCTGCTCGATCTCGACCGCGACGGCTTTCGCGCGCGCTTCCGCGGGAGCGCGATCTCGCGGGCCAGGCGCGGCGGGCTGCTCCGAAACGCGGCGACCGTGCTCGGCAACCGCGGCGACCGGCGCGCGGTCCCGGCGCTCCTCCGCGCCCTCGACGACGAGGACGCGACGGTCGGTCGCGCCGCGGCCTGGGCGCTCGAACGGGTCCGCCCCGTCGGGGTGGGCCGTTGATCCCCGGCACGCTCGCGCTGGCGGATCAGGTCGTCCCGTGAGGGTCAGGCGGCTCGACCACTTCGGCGTGGACGTCGCCGACCTCGCGCGCGCCGAGCGCTTCTACACCGAGGTGCTGGGGATGACGCTCCAGATGCGGCTCGCCGACCAGGTGCTCATGCGCCACGGCGATGGGACGTGCGCGCTCTTCCTGAAACCCGGCCGGGCACCGGGCGGGCTCGAGCAGATCCAGAACCCGCTCGGCAAGGCCCACCACGCCTTCGAGGTCGCATATGAGGACCTTGCGGCGGCGCAGAAGCTGTTCGCCGAGCGGGACATTCCCTACCACGCGCCGATCGACTGGGGCGACCACGACTGCCTCTATTTCCTCGATCCCGACGGTAACCTCCTGGAACTCGTGGGCTACAGGGTCGAGGGAAAGTGATGCGGGTGGACGTCCACACCCACGTCGTCCCGCCCCGGTGGGACGACTGGGCCCTGAAGTACGGGGGCGGGAGGTGGCCGCGGCTCGTCCCCCGCGACGCCTGCCGGGCCACGATCATGACGGGCGACGTGTTCTTCCGCGACGTGGACGACCGCTCGTGGAGCCCGTCGCGGCGGATCGAGGACATGGGCCGGCTCGGCGTGGACCGCCAGGTGCTCTCGCCGCCGCCGGTGATGTTCTGCTACTGGGCGGAGCCGAAAGCGTGCCAGGCGTTCTGCCGGCTCCAGAACGAGAACGTCGCGTCCATCGCGGCGCGCGACCCGGACCGCTTCGCCGGGATGGCCACGGTGCCGCTCCAGGAGACGTCGGTGGCCATCGACGAGCTGCGCGACGCCCGCGAGCGGCTCGGGCTTCGCGCGGTCGAGATCGGCACGTGCCCCGGCGGGCGCGACTTCGACGACCCCGCGCTCTTGCCGTTCTTCGAAGCGTGCCGCGACCTCGGCATGGCGGTGTTCGTCCATCCCGCGACGCCGCTGGTCGGCCAGGAGCGGCTCACGAGGTACTACTTCCCCCTGATCGTCGGCAACCCGCTGGAGACCGCGCTCGCCATCTCGAAGCTCATCTTCGGCGGCGTGCTCGAGCGATTGCCGGACTTGCGGATCTGTTTCGCTCACGGCGGGGGCGCGTTTCCGTTCACGCTCCCACGGCTCAACCACGGCTGGTCGGTGCGCCCGGAGGGGCCGGCGGCGATCCCCAGGGAGCCGCGTGAGTACGCGAAGCGGATCTGGTTCGACTCGCTCACGCACTCGAGCGCCAACCTCCGCTTCCTCGTCCAGGAGCTCGGCGGCGACCGCGTCATGATGGGGAGCGACTATCCGTTCGACATGGGCGCCCCCGATCCGGTCGGGTTCCTGGCCGGGGCGGGGCTCGACGCCGCCACGCACGCGGCGATCGAGGGCGGCAACGCGGCGCGCTTCTTCGGTGGCTGAGCGGCCGGCGGCAACGGGCGGGCGGACGGGAGAATCCACCGGCATGCTCACGACCGATCGCGTGGCCGGCGGGGCGCTGGCGCTCATCGCGCTCGTCGTCCTCTGGGAGAGCCGGAAGCTTCCCCTCGGGAGCCTCCGCACCCCGGGCCCGGCGTACACGCCGATGGTGCTCGCGGCGATCCTGCTCGTGTTCGGGACGCTCCTGGTGGTCACGGGCGGCAGGGCAAGCGCATTCCGGAGCGTGGGCTGGGCGGAGTGGCGCCACGCGGTGGCGATCTTCGCAGCGTGCGCCTTCGCCGCGCTGGCGCTCGAGCGTCTCGGCTACCGGGTGACCGTCACCGTCGCGCTGGCGTTCCTGCTGGGCGTCCTGGAGCGGAAGGGGATCGTCTTCACCGTGGTCTTCTCGCTGGCGCTCGCGATCGGCTCGTTCCTTCTCTTCGACACCCTGCTGCGCGTGCCGCTGCCGCGTGGCCCCTTCGGCCTCTGATGGTCGAGACGCTCTCGAGCCTCGCCGTCGGCTTCTCCGTCGCGCTCTCGCCGACCATCCTCTTTTACGCCTTCGCCGGCTGCGTGGTGGGGACCCTGGTCGGCGTCCTGCCGGGGGTCGGGCCGCTCGCCGGGATCAGCCTCCTCCTGCCGGCCACGTTCGGCCTCGACGCGACGCGCGCCATCGTGATGCTGGCCGGCATCTACTACGGCGCGATGTACGGGGGCTCCACGACCTCCATCCTCATGCGGATCCCCGGCGAGGCGGCGTCGGTCATGACCTGCATCGACGGCTACGCGATGGCACGCAAGGGGCGGGCGGGGGCGGCGCTCGCGATCGCCGCGGTCGGCTCCTACGTCGCCGGCACGCTGAGCGTCGTCGCGCTCATGTTCCTCGCGCCGCCGCTCGCCGAGTTCGCGCTCCGGTTCGGCCCGCCCGAGTACTTCGCGCTGCTGCTCCTGGGGCTCCTCGTGCTCGCCTACATGAGTGCGGGCTCGATGCTGAAGGCCCTCGCGATGGCGGCGCTCGGCCTGCTGCTCGGCATGATCGGCATCGACCAGATGACGGGCTATTTCCGCTTCGCCTACGGCATGGTGGAGCTGGGCGACGGCATCGGCATCGTCCCCGTCGCCGTCGGGCTGTTCGGCCTCGCCGAGATCCTCGCCACCGCGGGCCGGCCGATCCCGCCCGAGATCATCAAGCCCCGGCTCCGCGAGCTCCTGCCCTCGCGCCGGGAGTGGCGGGAGTCGGCGTGGCCCATCGGGCGGGGGACGGTGCTCGGTTTCCTGATCGGCATCATCCCGGGCTCGGCCCACATCATCTCGAGCTTCGTGTCGTACGCGATCGAGCGGCGGCTGTCGGCGCGGCCCGCGGAGTTCGGCCACGGTGCGGTCGCCGGCGTCGCCGGACCGGAGTCGGCGAACAACTCGGCGACCTCGGGCGCCTTCGTCCCGATGCTGGCGCTCGGCGTGCCCTCGGGGCCGATCCCCGCCGTCATGCTCGCCGCGATGATGGTCCACGGTGTGTCGCCCGGGCCGCTCTTGATCAAGAACCAGCCGGAGCTCTTCTGGGGCTTCATCGCCTCGATGTACGTCGGCAACGTCGTGCTGCTGATCCTGAACCTCCCGCTCGTCGGCCTCTTCGTGAACCTCCTCCGCGTGCCGTATCCGGTGCTCTATCCCTCGATCCTGACCTTCTGCATCCTGGGTGTGTACGCCGTGAACGGGAGCGTGGTGGACGTGTGGATCATGCTGGCGATGGGCGCGCTGGGCTATGTGTTGCGGAAGCTCGATTTCGAGACCGCGCCGATCGTGCTCGGCGTTATCCTTGCGCCGATGATCGAGATGGCCCTGCGCCAGTCTCTCGCCATGTCCGACGGGCGGTACTCGATCTTCCTCGCGCGGCCGATCTCGGCGACGCTGCTCACCGTCGGGCTGGTCCTCGTGCTGCTGAGCCTCAAGCCGCTCATCACGAAGAGCCTCGACTGGCGGGCGCGGCTCGCCATCGCTGAAAAAAGAGAGGAGCTTCCATGAACGCCATCCGTCTCGCCGTGCTGATCGCGATTGCGTTGCCGGCCGTGGTCTCGGGCGCGGCCGCGCAGGAGCCGTACCCGTCACGCCCGATCACCGTCGTGGCGCCGTTCCCGCCGGGCGGCGTCGCCGACCTCACGGCCCGTCCCGTCGCCGCGGCGATGGAGAAAGTACAAGCTCTTCGGCCGGCCGCCCGCGTTCACCGTGGACCAGTTCGCGCCGATCGCGCTGATCTCCGCCGACCCGACGATCCTCGTGGTGCCGGCCGACAAGCCCTGGAAGACCGCCAAGGACTTCATCGAGGACGCGAAGAAGCGGCCGGGTCAGATCTCGTTCAGCTCGTCGGGCGTCTACGGCACCCTCCACATGGCGATGGAGCTGCTCTCGCACGCGGCCGGCGTCAAGCTCCGCCACGTGCCCTACGGCGGCGCCGGCCCGGCGCTCACCGCGATCCTCGGCGGCCACGTGGACGCGCTCGCCTCGGGCCCGGCGGTCGTGCTGCCCCACATCAAGTCGGGCAAGCTCCGGCCGCTCGCCGGCTGGGGCGACAAGCGCGTCGCCGCGCTGCCGGAGGTTCCCACGTTCAGAGAGCTCGGCCATCCGGACGCCGAGTTCTACATCTGGGCGGGGCTCTTCGCGCCGAAGGGCACGCCCGAGCCCGTCCTGGCGAAGCTCCGCGACACGCTGCGCGCCGCCGTCGCCGAGCGCGAGTTCAAGGCGGCGATGGACAAGCTCGAGACGCCGATCGCCTTCAAGCAGGGGGTGGAGTTCCAGAGGTTCTTCGACGCCGACGCGAAGCGCCTCGCCGATGGCGTCCGCAAGGTGGGCAAGGTCGAGACCAAGTAGTGCGAGCTGCAGGACGTCGCGGGGCTGGGGCCCCGCCGTCCGAGGCGAGCGGAAGACGAGTGACCCGCGTGCTAGAATCGTCCACGTCATGGCGATTCTGAAGGTCGCGCGTCTCGGTCATCCGGTCCTGCGCCAGCCGGCGAAAGCCGTCCCCGTGGGGGAGATCCGCGCGCCGGAGACGCAGCGCCTGATCGACGACCTGATCGAGACGATGCGCGAGTACGACGGGGCGGGACTGGCGGCGAACCAGGTCCACACGCTCAAGCAGGTCTGCGTGATCGAGGTCCTCGAAAACCCGCGCTATCCCGACGCGCCGCACGTCCCCCTCACGGTAGTGATCAATCCGGTCGTCACGCCGCTCGGCGACGAGATGGAAGCGGGGTGGGAGGGCTGCCTGTCGGTCCCCGACATGCGCGGCCTGGTGGAGCGCTACACGGCCGTGCGGCTCCAGTGCTACGACCGCCAGGGCCAGCATGTCGACCTCATCGCCAAGGAGTTCTTCGCACGCGTCATCCAGCACGAGACCGACCACCTGAACGGCATCGTGTACCTGGACCGGATGCGCGACCTCTCCACGCTCGCCCACATCGCCGAGTGGAACAAGCAGTGGCTCGGCACCCGTGAGCACGCCGACTAGCGCCGTCCTCGCGGTCGTCGGCGATCTCTTCTTCGTGGCGCGCATCCGGGAGACGGCGCGCCTGGCCGGCGTGCCGCTCGAGTTCGCGAAGACGCCGCCCGAGATCGAAGCCGCGCTGGCGAAGACGCCGCGGTTCGTGCTCCTCGATCTCACGGCCGGGTACGATTACGAGGAGGTCTTCGCGCTCACGGAGGCGGCGAGGGTCCCGGTGCTCGCCTTCACCACCCACGCGCTCGCGCGTCAGACCCAGCCGTGGCACGCGCGGTGCGAGCGCGTCGTCACCAAGGAAACGCTGACGCAGGAGCTGCCGCTCCTGCTGAAGGAAGGGGTCGCCCCATGACCGCCGAGGAGTTCGTCCGCCAGCTCGACGACGAGAACCAGAAGCTCCTGGGGCGCCTGGCGCCCGACGCGACCCTGAAGCCCGAGGTGGAGGGCGACCTCACCGTCGTGAACCTCCTGAAGGTCGCGCTGAAGAACGAGATCGAGGCGACGGAGATCGCCGCGCGCTGGCTCGTCGCCACCGACGACGTCGAGGTGAAGCTCGCCCTCGCGCGGCAGGTGGGGGACGAGGCGAAACACTACCGCCTGGTGGCTGACCGGCTCGGCGCCCTTGGCTTTGCGGCGACGACGTTCGACCCGCTCGCCAAGGGGTACGGGCCACTCTTCCAGTACCTCGACACGCTCAAGACGACCGTGGAGCGCGTGGCGGCCGGGCAGTTCACCCGCGAGGCGATCGCCATCGTGAAGAACCGGCAGTTCATCGAGTTCTGCGTGCAGGCCGGCGACCGCGAGACGGCGGCGCTCTACCGTGACGTGATCGAGCCCGACGAGCGTCACCACCACGAGCTCGGCCGGAGGCTGCTCCTCCGCTTCGCAACGACACCCGAGGCCCAGGCCGCGGCTGCGCGTGCGGCGAGGAAGACGCTCGAGCTGGCCGAGGAGCTCCAGCGGGCGGCGCTCGCGACCGCGGGCGTCCACCACGCCCCGGGCTGCTGAGGGCTGAGGGGCCGATGGGAACTGAGGGGCTGTAAGCCCGCGCCGGCGCGGAGGTACACTATGCGCGTGGCGCGAGGGCGCTGGACTCCTGCGTACCGCTCGATCGCGTGGCTGCTCATCGTCAGCCTGCTGGCGGCCTCCTGCGCGACGCGCAGCGTGCCGCCGATCGGGCACGAAGGCCGGCCGTTCAAGCCCGAGTCCGACGAGGTCAAGCTCTGGGCCCAGGCCGAGAAGGAAGAGGCGGCGCTCCTCAAGAGAGCAAAGGTCTACGACGACCCGCTCCTCGAGGAGTACCTCGGCAAGATCGGCGACAAGCTCCTGCCCGACGAGGTGCGGGCCGCCGGCGGTCCCGGCTTCAAGTTCGGCGTCATGAGCGACCCGACCCTCAACGCCTTCGCCATGCCGAACGGACGCATCTACGTCCATAGCGGCCTCCTGAGCCGGCTCGACAACGAGGCCCAGCTCGCGACGATCCTCGGCCACGAGATGGCCCACGTCACCAACCGTGACGCGCTCCGCTTCACGCGCGACGCCAGGAACAAGCAGATCCTCTTCACCGTGCTCGCGGTCGCGGCGTCCATCGGCGTCGCAGTGGCGGCCGGCTCGCGCGCGCGCGAGGGCGACTACGTCGGCGCCGCGGTGCTGGGCCAGACGGCCAACGCCATCCTGGGTCTCGGCCTTCAGCTCGCCGCGATCGCCGCGATCAACGGCTATGGGCGCGACCTCGAGCGCGAGGCGGACAAGGAGGGAATGGCGCGGCTCGTGCGCGCGGGCTATGACCCGAAGGAAGCGCCCAAGGTGTTCGCGCTGCTCCAGTCCGAGTCCAAGGACCGCGGGAGCCTGGAGACGTTCTTCTTCGGGAGCCACCCGAAGCTCCAGGAGCGGATCGAGACGACCAACGAGTTCCTCAGGACGAGCTATGCCGAGGCCGCGGCGAGGCCGGACACGATCAAGACCACCGAAGACTTCGGCCTCCGCATGCGCACCGTCGTGCGCGACAACGCGCAGCTCGACATCCGCGCCGGGCGCTTCACGCTCGCGCAGCGCCAGCTCGAGCGCGTGGTCGCGATCGTGCCGAAGGACCCGATCGCCCAGCTCTACTTCGGCGACCTCTATCGCCTCCAGTCCCAGCGCGCCCGCCAGACCGCCGACCGGGAGGGTTTCGCGAAGAAGGCGCTCGAGCACTACGAGCGCTCCGCCGAGCTCGATCCCGCGTTTCCCGACCCGTTCCGCCAGCTCGGCTTCCTCTACTACCAGCAGAAGAACACCGAGCGGGCCCGCGAGGCGTTCCAGCGCTATCTCGCGCTGAAGCCCGACGCGCCGGACGGCAAGCGGATCAAGGAGTACCTGCTCGAGCTGGACCGGTAGCGCGTTCAGCGCGGGCGGCGAAGGCTCGACTTGAGGATCTTGCCCGCGGCGCTTCGGGGCAGCGCGGGCAGGACGGTGACCTGCCGCGGGTACTTGAAGCCGGCCAGCCGTTCCCTGCAGTAGGCAATCAGCTCATCGGCGGTCGCGCCCGCGCTCGGGCGCAACGCGACGAACGCCGCCACCTCTTCCCCGAGCTCGGGGTGAGGGAGGCCGACCACTGCGGCTTCGGCGACCGCCGGATGGGTGAGCAGTAGGGCCTCGACCTCCGCTGGAAAGACCGAGTAGCCGCCGCGCAGGATGCGCTCGCGCTTTCTGCCGACGATCTCGACCAGGCCGTCGTCGGAGACCAGGGCGAGATCCCCGGTCCTGAACCAGCCATCCTCGGTGAGGACCTCGCGCGACTCCTCAGGAGAGTTGACGTAACCCTGCATGGCTGCAGGGCTCTTGATCCAGAGCTCGCCGACCTCGCCGTTCGGGAGCGGGCGTCCCGAGTCGTCCACGACGCGAACCTCGACGCCGGGCACGGCATGACCGATGGCGGCGGGCGACTCGGTCATATCGGCCGCGAGATAGGAGATCGGGCGGAACAGCTCGCTCATCCCGTACCCGCGCAGGATCCTGATCCCGGTGCGCTCGCGCCACTCCTGCGCGAGGTCCCACGGGCACGGTGCCGCGCCCGAGACCGCGAGGCGAAGCGAGGAGAGATCGGCGCGCGTGAGGGAGGGGCCGTCGAGAACGCGGCGGAACATCGTCGCGACGCCGGGGAACACGGTCACGCGATGGCGCCGGATCGCCTCCAGCGCGGCTTCGGGCGTGAAGCGCTCGACGAGCGCCACGCTCGCGCCGGCGAGCAGGGGCGCCAGGAGCGCGCCGTTGAGGCCGTAGGCGTGGGCCAGAGGCAGCCCGCCGACCGGAGTCACCGTCGCCTCATCGACGAGCATCGCAGGGGCGAGATCGGCCAGGATCTCGGCACGCTCGTCGCTCTTGAGCAGCGGATCGAGCGGCGCGATCGTGGCCCCGAGCTTCCAGCCGGCGAGCACCGCGACGGCGAACTGCCAGCGATTCGGGATCGCGACGGCGATCCTGTCGCCGGGCTTCACGCCCTTCGTCGCGAGCGCGGCCGCCAGGGCCTGGGCCCGGCGGTGGAGCCCGGCGAACGTGAGCGCGCCGTCCGGCCAGACGAGCGCGGGAGTGTCAGGCCAACGGTCCGCGCTCGCCTCGAGAAGGCTGACGAAGTTCCGCGCCACCGCCGCTACGCGAGGAAGTCCTTGAGGTTGATCCGCTGCCAGACCTCGGGCGGCACGCGGTGGCGCGGCGTGTAGGCGGCGAGCGAGGGCTTGGCCGTCGCGTCCACGCCCCACTTTGCCGTGTAGCCGTCCTCCCGCGTCGAGGGGTCGAGGTCGGAGCCGCGGGCGTTACGTCGTGGTCCACGACGACCACGCGCTTCATGTAGAGGTCGGCGCCGAGCACGGCCATGATCGCGTTCTTCGCCTGGCCCGGGACGCGCTGCTCGATGGACACGAAGCAGGTGAACGGGCCCGGCACGCGCACGGCCTTGACCGAGGGAACCATGGCGCGGACGGCGCGGTAGAGGTTCGCCTCGATCGGGATCGTCGAGAGCAGCAGGTGATCGAGGTGGGCGACGGTGATGTCCTGGAACATCGCATCCCGGCGGTGGGTGATCGCCTTGACGCGGACGACCTCGCGCTGGCGCTCGCCGAGGCTGTAGCGCTCGTCCTCGTCGATCGAGCCGATGGCGAGCGCGCCGAGCGCGATCGCCGGGTGGACGCCGATCACGAGCGCCACAGGCAGGGGCTCGCCGCGCGACTCGGCGATCCGGTGGAACTCCCAGAGGTGCTTGCCCGTCGTGAGGTGGATGGACGTCGTGTCGCGCCCCTTGATCATCAGCCGGTTGTAGGCGCAGTTCCAGACCTCCGCCGTCGGGTCCTTCGCGAACGAGATCGCTGCCGTGAGATACGGCCCGGCGTCGCCCTCGTGGTGGACCATCTGGGGGAGGTCGTAGAGGTTGATCTTCTGGCCCGTGAGAATGACCTCCTTCACGGGGCCGGTCTTGACGACCTTCGGCGCGAGCGGCTTCTCCATCGCGCGGAGGTAGGCGCGCTGCGTCTCCTCCGGCGCCACGCCCATCGCCGCGGCGAGGCGCGGCCGGCTCGCGTGGAGGTTGGTCAACACGGGGAACTTCGTGCCCTTCACGTTCTCGAAGAGGAGCACGGGCCGCTGCTTCGCCTCCCGTTCGAGCTTCACGACGAGCGCCGTGATCTCGTAGGCCGGGTCCACGGGCTTCGCGACGATCTTGAAGTCCTCGGGCTTCCGCCGCTTGATCTGCTCGAGATAACTTCTCAGGTCCTGGGCCATGTTCGATCTCCCGGTCGCGGCCTCAGCGGCCACGCTGCCGCTCCTCGTTGAGGAGCGGGACCTTGAGCTCGGTGAGGCGAACCGCGTCCATGGCGAGACGATAATCGTCAGTGGTCACGCAGTCAATGCGACGCGCGTCGGTCTGCTACTCGATGACCTGATCGGCGCGGAGAAGGAGCGCCGGCGTGCGAGCGCTTCGTGGCGGCCGTCATGCTGGTGCTAAAATGACGATTGCCGACGATGAGCACGTTCAGCTATCCCGTACTCGTGGCCAATCCGCGAGGAGCGGCTGCGCCGATTGAGGTGAAACTCCTCGTTGACACCGGGGCCATGTTCACGTGCCTTCCCGGTTCACAGCTGGAAGCCCTCGGGCTGACCCCACAGTGGCGTGTACCGATCGTCCTCGCCGATGGGCGCCGGGAGGAATGGGCGGCGGCCGAGATCCTCATGACTATTGACGGTCGGACGCTGCACACGACCTGTCTCTTCGGGCCTTCGGGCAGTCTCCCGTTGCTCGGTGCCGTGTCGCTGGAGCAGTTCGCGCTCTCGGCTGATCCTCTTGCGCGCACTCTCATCCCGGCGCGCGTTCCGATGGCGTAGCGGCAAAGAGCCGGACATACCTAGAGCTTGTAGAGCCTGCGGCAGTTGTCCGCGAGCACCTTCTTCTTCTGTGCGTCGGTGAGGTCGCCGCGGTTCCGGATCTCGTCGATGGAGCCGGGGAAGCTGTGGTCCCAGTGCGGGAAGTCGGAGGCGTAGACGATCTGGTTCTCGCCGACGAGCTTGAGCGCCTGCGGCAGGAGCCACTCGTCGGCCTCGCACGAGAAGTAGATCTTGCCCGAGCGCACGTAGTCGCTCGGCTTCTTCCGGAGCGCGGGTGCCTCGACTTCGCCGCGCTTGGCGTACTCGTCGTCCATCCGCTCCATCCAGTACGGGGCCCAGCCCGCGCCGGCCTCCAGGAAGGCGATGCGGAGGTCGGGGAAGCGCTCGGGGATGCCCTCGAAGACCATGGACGTGAGCTGGCGCATCTGGCCGAACGGGTGAGAGCACGTGTGCGCCTGGATGAAGCGCGGGAAGAGATCTACGCCCGCGCCGCCGAGGTGCGAGCCGGAGGCGTGGATGCCGAGCATGACGTCGAGCCGCTGGGCTTCCTCGTAGATCGGGGCGAAGCGCTCGTCGCCGAGCACATGGCTCCCGTCCGCCGCCAGCATCCCGCCCACGTGGCCGAGCTCGCGAACGGCGCGCCGCAGCTCCTTCGCCGCGGC
>JACPCG010000190.1 GCA_016179925.1 Candidatus Rokuibacteriota bacterium
TGGTCGCGGCGTCAGGTCCAGCGCTTCCTGGTCGCGCACGCGCGCCGCCGCGTGGCCGACCTGAAGCGCGCCGCGCGCCTGCCGGGCGAGGTGGTGCCCGCCGACGAGACCACCTGGCGCCACCTCTTCGAGAACCCGGAGGACATCCTGATCGTCTGCGCCGGCGGCCGCGCGGGGAGCTGGTCCGCGTGCCTGCCCGGCTGGGGCAACAAGTGGACGAAGGCCGTCACGGTGCCGATCGCAGAGATCCCATGAACCGGGTGGTGGAGCCCGTCCTGGCGCTCCTCCGCGAGGGGGAGTGGCGTCGTTCCGCTACGAGCGGCGCGCTTCGAGCGCGGCCAGTCGCTCGCGGATGTCGATCGCGGTCCGCAGCTCCCGATCGACGCCGTCGATCCGAGCGTCGAGCCGACGGATCTCGGCAACGAGCTCGCCCTTCATGTAACTGATCTTCTGGTCGACTCCATCAATCTTCTGGTCCAGGCGCTGGATGTCTGCGCGCGTCGCTTGCATCTCGCCGCGAAGCTCACCGATCTCGCCGCGGATCTCGCCGCGCATGGCGTGGATCTCGCCGCGAAGCTCGTGGAGCGCGGGCGCCACGATGTCCTGGATCGCGGACTTGACCTGGTCGTAGATTCCCACGCGCCGCATTCAATCAGCCTCGCCAGTCCTGGTCAATGCCACGAATAGGATACCTGAACCCTACTTCGCTTGCCGCCGCGCGTCGCTCGCCGCCCGCCAGAGGTACCACGTTGCCACCGAGCGGTAGGGCTTCCAGCGCTCGCCGTACGCGCGGAGCGCCTTGGGCGTGGGCCGCGTACGGCGGCCGTAGGCGACGCGGAAGCCCTCGCGCACGCCGAAGTCGTCCACCGGCAGCACGTCGAGCCGCCCGAGCGTGAAGATGAGCAGCATCTCCACGGTCCACCGGCCGACGCCGTGGATCTGCATCAGGCGCTCGATGATCTCCTCGTCGCCGAGCCGTCGGCATGCGCGGCGTGTCGGCACGACGCCCGCGAGCGTGTGGCGGGCGATGTCCTTGAGGGCACGGACCTTGGCGCGCGAGAAGCCGGCGCGGCGGAGCGTGGTCGTCCGCGCCCCCAGGACCGCCGCCGGAGCGGGGAACCGCGCGTCCGGAATGAGGGCGACGAAGCGGGCGAGGATGATCTCGGCGGCGCGCCCGTTGAGCTGCTGGTGGGCGATGGCGCGCGTCAGCGTCTCATAGGGCGAGCGGCCGTGGGGCGCGAGCACGCACGGGCCGTGACGGCGGATGAGCATGCGCATCACGGGATCACGCGCGAGCTGGCGGCGGGCTTCGGCCATCATGGACTACGCCATCCTACTTGAGGTCACAGTCGGTCGTATACTCAGGGCGAAGCATCATCTCCCGGAGGAGGTGAGTCATGAGGGGGCGCGGATCCCGGCAAAACCTCGAAGACTGGATACGCCGAAAGACCGCGCCGGCTCCGCCGATCCCGAAGCCCACCCGTCCGCCGCGCCGGCCCCCGCCTCGTCCACCGGCTCCGCCAAAGCCGCGCTGACCGGGGCGATGGCAACCGAGCTCAAAGTGACCCTGGAGGACAGGCCGGGCACGCTGGCCCGCCTCGGCGGTGTTCTGGGCGATGCCCGAGTCAATATCGAGGCGATCCAGGGGATGAGCCGCGATGGGAAGAGCCTCATCCAGTTCGTGCCGAGCGAGCCGGAGAAGGCCGCCCACGCGCTCGACACGGCTGGAATCCAGTACACCCGCCGCGAGGTGCTCGTCGTGAAGGTCCTGGATCAGCCGGGCATGCTGGGAGACGTGGCGCTCGTCATGTCGAAGGCGGGCATCAACATCGACTCGGTCTACGTGACGGCCCGCGGGCATATCGTTCTCGGCGTCGACGACTTGGTCGGCGCCATCCAGGTGGCGGGCGGCATGGCGGTGATGACCCTGGAATGACACTGCTCGCCGAAGGGACCGCGCGAGAGGGGGCAACCATGGTGGGTCCAGAGCTCGATCCGGCCCAGCAGTTGATGGCGCAACGGTACCATTGATCGGAGGCCGTCTTGCTGGCCGTGTGCCAGCAGCTTGGCGTTCAGCAGGCCATCGTCCCCGGGATTGCCACAGCGTTCGGCGGAGGCATCGGCGGGACCGGGTCGGTCTGCGGCGCCCTGGTCGGCGCGGTCATGGCGATCGGGATCCGACACGGTCGCCGGGATCCGTCCGAGAAGGATGCTCGGGCCTACGCCTTGACGCAGGAGCTGCGCCGTCGCTTCGAGGCCGAGATGGGCCACGTCGACTGCCGGGAGCTGACCGGAATGGACCTGAGCACGCCGGAGGGTGTCAAGCGCTTCTACGGCTCGGACGTGCCTCGGAGGGTCTGCTTCCCGGCGGTCGGCGCGGCGTACCGGGCGGCGATGGATCTGCTCCAGAAGGACTGATCCCGGGCGCGGGCCGGTCGCCGACGCTCCTCAGAGCCCGTGAACCAATCGCGTTGTCGAGGGGCGCCACGGCTGTGCCGGGGCGCCCCGAGCGCCGGGGGGCTTGGGGGGCGCCCGGAGCCCCCCATGTACTCAGAAGACCGCGAGCGGGTTCGCGGGCGAGCCCGTGCCACCGAGGACCGGCAGCGGCGCGATCACCAGCATGAACTCGTCGCGCCTCTCCTCGACGCACGCCTTCGCCAGCGGCTCGAGGAGCGCGTTGTCCAGCAGCGCGACGCCGTAGGCGAAGAGGACGGCGTGCACCGCCCACGGGATGTCGTAGCCGATCGGCAGATGGTCGAGCATGTCCCACACGAGCACGCTCACGTCGTGGTCGCGGATGAACGGCAGGCAGGACACGTGGAGGCCCGGGCGTTGGGGCTGCTGCCCAGGCGTGAAGGGGCGGCTGTACGGCCGCTCGGGATCCTGCGCCTGCCACGCCTCGCGCCCGGAGTAGACGCAGACGGCGTCGCCGGGCTCGAGCCGGATCCCGCGCTTGACGAGGATGTCCTCCAGCTCCCAGCCGTGCACCGGCGTGTCCTGCGTCACGCACGGCACGCCGCGGTGGCGCGGGACGTCGAGCATGACGCCGCGGGTGAGGATGCCACTACTCCAGTGCTCGATCGAGCCGAACCGGGCGCCGTCGAAGGTGATCTCCTGCCTGGGGTCGCGCCCGTTCCACATCGCCTCGTCGTCCCAGGTGTGGCAGAGGGCGTCGATGTGGGTGGAGGCGACGCCGTGGTAGAAGATGCCGTAGTAGTCGGCGGCGAAGCCGCCCTTGCCGCGCGGCACGGTCTTCATGTAGTGCTGCGCGGGCAGCGCGTTGTTCGGGCCGGGCTCCTTGGGGAATGGGCGGCTGAGCGACACGCTGCGCCCGCTCCGGACGAGCCGCGCCGCCGCCGCGCGCTTGGCCGGCGTGACCAGGTTGAGGGCGCCGACCTGGTCGTCCTTGCCCCAGCGTCCCCAGTTGCGGCGCTCGCGGATCCAGCTCTGGACTTCCTTTTCCGTGGGTAACGGCCGTTCTGGCATCGTCGCCTCCGAGGGGAGTGTTGGACAGCGCGCTATGGTATCAGGCTCCTGGCCGCCATTGCGGGCTGTATACTCGGGGGCCGTGACCCTGCCCGCACCGCCCGATCCCGCCGGCGTGCTCGCCGGCGCCCGTCGGGAGCTCGCGCGCCTGCCGGCGATCCTCGGGGCGATGCTCACGGACCTCGATGACGCGCTCTGGCGCGCCCGCCCGGCGCCAAAGGAGTGGTCGCCGGTCGAGATCGTCTGCCACCTGTGCGACGAGGAAGTCGAGGACTTCGACGCGCGCGTCCACGCGGTCGTCGAGGGCGCCGAGCGCTTCGCGCCGATCGATCCCGAGGGCTGGGCGGTCGAGCGGCGCTACCACGAGGCCGAGCCGCGCGCGGCGCTGGCCGCGCTCGTGGAGCGGCGGGCGGCGAGCCTCGCCTACCTCGCCGGCGTGGAGCCCGGACGCCTCGTGCGCGTGATCGAGCACCGCCGCCTCGGCCGCATGTCCGGCCTCGACCTCCTGGCCGCGTGGGTCACCCATGACCGCCTGCACCTCGCCCAGCTCGCGGCGACGCTCGCGCGCGCCGGCGCCGACCGCTGGGCGCCGCTGCGCGCCGAGTACGCGGGCCCGATTCCGTACCCCGCCGCGGACGCGTAGCGGGCTGCTGAAAAAGGCCCATCTGCGGCGTTGGCGCCCGCGGCCGCACGCTCAACGTACGACGCTGGGGCTGGACGTGCCGAATCTGGAGGACCTCTACCGCACCAACCCCTCCGGCGCCCACTACATCTCGCATTTCCCGGTGCAGAACCTCCTCTATCTGTCCGGCACCACCCCGCGAAAGGACGGCCGGCCGTACCTGCCGGGCGTGGTCGGCAAGGACCTCACGGTCGCGCAGGGCGCCGAGGCTGCGCGCTACGCGGCGCTCACGACGCTCGCGGCCGTCAAGTACGCGCTCGGTGATCTCGACCGCGTGCAGCAGATCGTCCACATGCTCGGCTTCGTGAGCTCCGCCCCCGGCTTCAGCGACCAGCCCCGCGTGATCAACGGGGCGGCCGATCTGCTCGTCGAGTTGTTCGGAGAGCGCGGCAAGCCGACACGCGCCGCGATCGGGTGCCAGGGGCTCGGCGGCAACGCGTCGGTCGAGATCATCGTGACGCTGCTCTTCTCCGGCACCGACGTGCGGCCGCCGCTCGCGCGCGACCACTTCGCGAAATAGTGAAGCGACGCAAGGAGCCCCCCGCGCCCGCCCGCGTGCTCTCCGTCCACGCGCACCCCGACGACCAGGAGTTCACCGTCGCCGGGACGCTGGCGAAGTGGGCGCGCGCGGGGAGCCACATCGTCACGGCCTGTATCACGAGCGGCGAGGCCGGCTCGAACGCCTCCACGCCCGCCGACATGACGCGCGAGCGGCTCGTGAAGATCCGTGAAGAGGAGCAGCGCGCGGCCTGCCGCGTGCTCGGCATCGCCGACGTTCTCTTCCTCGGCTACGAAGACGGCGTGCTCCAGCCCACGCTGGCGCTCCGGCGCGACCTCGCGCGCGTGATCCGCCGCGAGCGGCCGGACGCCGTCGTGTGCGGTGACCCGACGGTGCGCTTCTACGGCACGCGCTACATGAACCATCCCGACCACCGCGTCGCGGCCGACGTGACGCTCGACGCGATCTTTCCCTCGGCGGAAACGCGCTTCATCTTCCCCGAGCTGCTCGCGGAGGGGCTCGAGCCGCACCATGTGCGGGAGGTGTGGCTCTTCGGCTCGGAGCAGGCCGATACGTTCGTCGACGTCGCCGGGGTGCTGGACCGGAAGATCCGCGCGCTGCGCGAGCACCGGAGCCAGATGGGCGAGTGGGACCCGGCGCCGATGATCCGCGGC
The DNA here is from genome assembly GCA_016179925.1 of Candidatus Rokuibacteriota bacterium. GTDB lineage: Bacteria > Methylomirabilota > Methylomirabilia > Rokubacteriales > CSP1-6 > JACPCG01. The sequence goes on from JACPCG010000190.1 coordinate 5,342, forward strand.
TGGGCCCGGCAGCAGGGCGCGCGCCGCCGGCTCCGCGCCGCCGAGGCCTTTCGACGCCTGGTGCTGGAAGAGTAGCGGCCGCGGCTGATGGTACGATCTCCGGGCATGGCTGGCGAGCCGGCGCCTCGTTCTTCTCGCTCACACCCGACCGCGTGCTCGACGCGGTCGAGGTCGGCGGTCTCCGCTGCACCGGCCGGTGCCTGCCGCTGCGCGCCTTCGAGAACCGTGTGTACGAGGGCGAGCGCGGCGCTGGGGAGGCCGACTGCCCGCTGACCCGTGCCGGGGACTGAGGTAAAGTAGCGCGGGACACGCAGCACCGAAGGGAGACCCATCTCATGAAGCTCGTACGCTACGGACGCGCCGGGGCCGAGCGGCCCGGCCTCATCGCCGAGGATGGCACCCTGCGCGATCTCTCCCGCGTGGTGAAGGACCTCACGCCGGACGTGCTCTCGCCCGCCGGCCTCAAGCGCCTGCGCGCGGTCAAGACGGCGCGGCTGCCCGTGGTCCGGGGCCGCCCCCGGCTCGGTTGCCCGCTCACCGGCATCGGCAAGATCGTCTGCATCGGCCTCAATTACACCGACCACGCCCACGAGGTGGGCCAGCCGCTGCCGAAGGAGCCGCTCCTCTTCATCAAGGCCACCAGCGCCATCAGCGGCCCCCACGACCCGATCGTCCAGCCGCAGGAGGCCGGCAAGCTCGACTATGAGGTCGAGCTGGGCGCCGTCATCGGGCGTGACGCGCGCGATGTCAGCGAGGCGGACGCGCTCAGGCACGTCGCCGGCTACTGCATCGTGGACGACGTCTCCGAGCGCGCGTTCCAGTTGGAGCACGGGGGGACGACGACCAAGGGCAAGAGCGCGGACACCTTCGCGCCGATCGGGCCGTGGCTGGTCACCGCCGACGAGGCGGGCGATCCCCAGGCGCTGGAGGTCTGGACGACGGTCAACGGCGATTCGCGCCAGCGCGGCCGGACCGCCAACATGATCTTCACCGTGCGCCAGCTCGTCGCCTACGTGAGCCGCTTCATGTCGCTGCGCGCCGGCGACGTCGTCTCGACCGGGACGCCGGCGGGCGTCGCCCACGCGATGAAGCCGCCGCGCTATCTCCAGCCCGGCGACGTCGTCGAGATGGGCATCACCGGGCTCGGCACGCAGAAGAACCGCGTGGTCGGCCGCTGAGGCGCCCGCCCCGAGGAGCGTCCATGCGCATCCACAACCTCTACACCGACGCGAGCGGCGAATCGCACTTCCGGGACATCGAGGTCGAATGGGTCGACGAGACGCGCAGCGGCCGGCACTCGAGGCGGCTGCCCGCTACCGGGATCATCTTCCGCCAGGTGCCGCCCACCTACGACCTGGACTGGCACCCGGCGCCGCGCCGCCAGTACATCATCAACCTCGACGCCGGCGTGCGGCTCACCGCGAGCGACGGGGAGAGCCGGGTCATCGGCGCCGGCGAGGTGATCCTGGTCGAGGACACGACGGGCAAGGGTCACCTCTCGCAGGCCGTGGACGGCAAGCTCCGGCACTGCATCTTCGTGCCGGTCGACTAGTCTAGTGCTCCGTCCACGAAATCATGGTGATGGTCGCCGCGCCCGTCGGCTCCGAGCCCGCGTGGCGGCGGTTCTCGACATGATTTCAGCGACGGGACGGTAGGCGCGTGCCGCAAGAAGTGATGGCGACGGGACGCCACGGCCACCACCGTCACGATCACCACGGCGGGGTCAGGCGCGGCCGCTACGGCAACCCGGCGGATCTCGATCGCATGATCAAGCGGCAGCTCGCGCCGGGGCGTCCGGCCTGGCAGAAGCCGGAGCGGGTCATCAGGGCGGTCGGCGTCCGGCGTGGGCAGGTCGTCGCCGACGTGGGCGCCGGGCCCGGCTTCTTCGCGCTTCGACTGGCGCGCGCGGTGGGCCCGGCCGGTCACGTGTACGCGGTGGAGCCCGAGCCCGCGCTCCTCGACGTGCTGCGCGAGCGCCTGGCGAAGTCGCGCGCGAGGAACGTCACGCCGGTGCTCTCGCTGGGCGAGGATCCGATGCTCCCGGGGGGCCGGTGCGACGTGGCGCTGATCGTCAACACCTACCACCACCTCGCCGACGGCCCGGCATTCCTCCGGCGACTCACGCGCGCGCTCGCGCCCGGCGGGCGCATCGTCAACATCGACTTCGCCAAGCGCGAGACCCCCGTGGGCCCCCCGGTGGACCAGCGCATCGCGCGCGAGGAGTTTCTGCGTGACGCCCGGCGCGCGGGCCTGATCCTCGCCGCCGAGCACCGCTTCCTGCCGCACCAGTACTTCCTCGTGCTCCGCCCGCGGCGCCGCGCGAGGCCCCGGGACCGAGGCGCGGGTGTAAGCTAGGGCCTCGCCGAACTTCCAAGGAGGCTTCCATGGCCGAGAGCGAGACCTACCGACGGGGGCGCGAGATCCGCCGCAAGCTGCTGGGCGACGACTACGTGCAGCAGGCGGAGCGCACGACCTACAACGATCCCACGATGCGCAAGTTCATCGACCTCGCCACCGAGACCGTCTTCGGCGCGCTGTGGACGCGGCCGGGGCTCGACCTCAAGACGCGGACGCTCGTCTGCGTCGTGTCGGACGCGGCCACGGGGCGCGAGCCCGAGCTGGCCATCCACGTCAGAATGGCGCTGCGTCAGGGCTGGACCGAGGACGAGCTGACCGAGGTGCTGCTCCACATGTCGGGCTACGTGGGGGTGCCGATCATCCGGGAGGCGCTGCTGACGGCGAAGAAGGTCTTCGCGGAGATAAAGACGGCATGAGACACCGCATCGCCGTGATCCCCGGCGACGGGATCGGCAAGGAGGTCCTGCCCGAAGGCATGCGCGTCCTCGACGCCGCCGGCCGCCGCTTCGGCTTCGCCTTCGAGTGGACGACGTTCGACTGGAGCTGCGAGCGCTACGCGACGACCGGCCGCATGATGCCGGAAGACGGTCTTGACCGGCTCCGGCCGTTCGAATCGATCTTCCTCGGCGCGGTCGGCTTCCCCGGGGTGCCCGACCACGTCTCGCTGTGGGGGCTCCTGATCCCGATCCGCCGCGGCTTCCGCCAGTACATCAATCTGCGCCCGGTCCGGTTGCTCAAGGGGGTGCGATCGCCCCTCGCCGGTCGCGGGCCGGCCGACATCGACATGGTGATCGTGCGCGAGAACAACGAGGGCGAGTACTCCGAGATCGGTGGGCGACTCTACCGGGGAACACCGGAGGAGCTGGCCGTCCAGCAGGCGATCTTCACGCGCCGGGGCTGTGACCGCGTCATGCGCTACGCCTTCGAGCTGGCCATGACACGGCCCCGCCGTCACGTGACCTCGGCGACCAAGTCGAACGGGATCATCCACAGCATGCCGTACTGGGACGAGCGCTTCGCCGCCACGGCGAAGGACTATCCGGGCGTCACGACCGCCCAGTACCACATCGACATCCTCGCCGCGCACTTCGTGCAGCATCCCGACTGGTTCGACGTCGTCGTCGCCTCGAACCTCTTCGGCGACATCCTCTCCGACCTCGGCCCCGCCATCGCCGGCTCCATCGGGCTGGCGCCGGGCGGCAACATCAACCCGGAGAAGGAGTACCCGTCGATGTTCGAGCCCGTGCACGGCTCCGCCCCCGACATCGCCGGGAAGGGGATCGCCAACCCGATCGCGCAGATCTGGACCGGTGCGATGATGCTCGAGCACCTCGGCCACGCGGAGGCCGCGCGCGCCGTCGTCGCGGCGATCGAGCGCGTGGTGGAGGAAGGCAAGACCCTGGCGCGCGACCTCGGCGGCCGGGCGACGACCACCGAGGTTGGCCAGGCGATCGCGGCGCTGATCTGATCAGCGCTCGTTCGACAGGACGAGCGTGCCGGCGGCGGAGAGCATGCCGCCCATGCCGTTGACGAGCGAGAGCTTCACGTTCGGCACCTGCCGCCCGCCGCACTCGCCGCGGAGCTGGCGCGTGGCCTCGATGATCGGGAAGATGCCGTACATGCCGGAGTGGGTGTAGGAGAGGCCGCCGCCGTTGGTGTTGATCGGGAGTGCGCCGCCCGGCGTCGAGCGGCCCTCCGCGAAGAAGTGCACGCCCTCGCCGCGCTTGGCGATGCCGAGCGACTCGAGCATGAGGGGCGGCCCCGAGGTGAAGGCGTCGTAGAGCATGATGTGGTCGAAGTCACGGTGGGTGACGCCGGCCATGCGGAAGGCCTTTTCGCCGGCGAGGCGCGTCGCCTCGCTGAAGGTGAGGTCCTTCATCTGCGTGAGCATCACGTGCTCGGTGCCCTCGCCTACGCCCCGGACGTACACGGGTTTCTTCGCGCAGTCCCGCGCGCGATCGGCGCGCGTCAGCACGACGGCGCCGCCGGCGTCGGTGACGAGGCAGATGTTGAGCACGTTGAAAGGGTAGACGACCGGGCGCGAGGCGAGCACGTCCGCCACGGTGAGGGGCTCGCGCCGCAGCGCCTTCGGGTTGAGCATGGCCCACTTGCGCGTGGAGACGGCGACCTGCGCCCACTGTTCGAGCGTGGTGCCGTACTCGTGCATGTGGCGCGTGGTGATCATGCCGAACAAGGTCGGCGCGCCGCCGAAGCCGAAGGGCGCCTCGTACTGCCCGGTGAGGCTCGTGTCGCGCCGGGGAGAGACGCCGACACCGGACCGTCCGCTCTCGCCGTGAGAGATGACGGCCACATCGCACAGGCCGTGGTGGAGCGCGGCCACCGCGTGGCCGACCATGATGATGAAGGAGCAACCGCCCACGCTCGTGCCGTCCACGTAGCGCGGCGCGATGCCGAGCGCCTCGCCGAGCAGGGCGGGGGAGTGCTGGCCCGCCGTGAAGATGCCGTCCACGTCCGAGATCCTCAGCCCGGCGTCGCTGACCGCGTTCCTGACCGCCTCCAGATGGAGCGTGAGCTGGCTCTTGTGCGGGAGCGCGCCGATCTCGTCGCTCTCGTCCGCCCCCACGACGCAGACGGAATTCGACAGCGATTTCAGATCCGCCACGGCGCTCACCGGGTCGGCTCGAACAGCGGCAGCGTGATCTCGTCGGTCAGCTTCGAGAAGACGATCTGCACGGGCATGTCGCACTTGATGACCTTGGGATCGGGCTCGACGTTGACGAGGTTGGTCATCAGGCGCGGCCCCTCCGCCAGCTCGACCATGGCGAGCACCCAGGGCGGCTTGACCTTCCACGCCTTGTTGAACGCCTGGTAGGCGATCTCGAAGGCGTGGAGCTTGCCCTTGCCGCTCGCCTGGATCCAGCCGACGTCGCGCGCGTGGCAGCGCGGGCAGAGGACGCGCGGGTAGAAGAAGACGTGGCCGCACGCCCCGCACTTGGGCAGGAGCAGCCGGTGCTCTCGAAGGCCGTCCCAGAAGGGCTTGGCCTCCGGCGTGATGGGACTCGGAATCGGGCGGTCGATCTCCATGGGCTATCCCTTCGGCAGGCCCAGCACGCGCTCGCCGATGATGTTGCGCTGGATCTCGCTCGTGCCCGCCGAGATGGTGTACTGGCGCGCGGCGAGGACGCGGTTGAACCACCGCGGCGCGTCGGGCACGGCCTCGGACGACTGGTTCACCAGCACGTGCATCCCGAGCAGCTCGCCGGCGACCTCCGCGATCCGCACGCCCAGCTCGGAGCCGGTGAGCTTGAGGATGGACCCCTCGGGCCCCGGCGGCTCGCCGCGGAGCTGGCGGGTGAGGCTCCGGAGCCGCGTGTACTTGAACGCCTCGCAGTCGATCGCGAGCTGGGCCAGCCGCTGGCGGATCCAGGGGTGCTCCCAGGCCGGTCGCCCGTCGACGGTCACCCGCTTCGCCAACGCGATCAGCCGGGCGACCTGCCCCGCATGACCGCGGCTGCCCGCGACGTGACGCTCGTACATCAGCGTGGTCGTCGAGACCTTCCAGCCCTGATTCAGCGGCCCGAGGAGGTTCGTCTTCGGCACGACGACGTCGGTGAAGAAGACCTCGTTGAAGTGGTGGTGGCCGGTCATCAGCACGAGCGGCCGCACGCTGATGCCCGGCGTCGTCATGGGAACCAGCAGGCAGCTGATCCCCTGGTGCTTCGGCGCCTCGGGGTTCGTGCGGACCAGGAGGATGATCCACTGGGCAAAGTGCGCGCCGGAGGTCCACACCTTCTGGCCGTTGACGACGAAGTGCTCGCCCTTGTCCGCGGCGCGCGTCGAGAGGCTCGCGAGATCGGAACCGGCGCCGGGCTCGGAGAAGCCCTGGCACCAGACCTCGTCGGCGTTGAGGATCGGGGGAAGGTGGCGGCGCTTCTGCGCTTCGGTGCCCCAGTGGATGATGGTCGGGCCCACGAGGTTGAGGCCCATACTGCCCGGGAGCACCGGCGCCCGCGCCGCGAAGTACTCCTCCTCCCAGATGACCCGCTCGATCAGCCCGGCGCCGCGACCCCCGTACTCCGTCGGCCACGTGATGCCGACCCAGCCGGCGGCGTGCATCGCCTTCTGCCAGGTGCGGCGCCGCTCGAACGTGTCCCGATCCGAGGCCACCCGGTCGTCGGCGGCGTCGTCGAGGCAGAGGTCCGGCGGGAGGTTGGTCGCGAGCCAGTCGCGGAACTCCTTGCGGAAGGCTTCCTGGGCGGGGGAGTACTCGAAGTCCATGGCGCGACAGTAGATTACATCAACCTGGATCCGCGTCCCGGGGAGAAGACGGTTTATGATGCAGTCAATGGAACGCACGAGTGCCGGTCGGCGCCGCCGCGGGGGCGCCCTGAAGACGGGGCCCGCCCCCGAGGTCGCGCCCCCGCACGCGACCCTGTTCGACGAGCCCGACGCGCTGCCCCCGGACGTCGCGTTCCCGGCGCCGTCGGCGGAGCCCGTTGTCGAGCACGAGCCCGTCGTGCCGCTCGCCACGCCCGAGCCCGCCTTCGCCGCGCGCGTGCCGCCGCCCGCGCCGGAGCCGCCGCTGCCGGCGAGCCGGCGCGCGATCTTCTTCGACGTCGAGAACACGAGCCACGCCGGGCACATCGCGCGGGTGATCGAACACCTCGCCATCGACCGCCTGGGCCGGCGCACCGAGTTCGTGGCGGTAGGGAACTGGCGAGTGATCGGCCAGGACACGGCGCGCCTGCTCGCTCGCCACGGCGCCCAGCTCGTCCACAGCGCGCCGTCCGCCGGCGTGAAGGACTGGAGCGACCTCCGCATCGCGGTGAGCGCGGGCGCGTGGCTGGCCGCCGCCCGGCCCGGCGACGTGCTGGAGATCGTGTCGGACGACCGCGCCTTCGACGCCGTGGGCGACGTGGCGGCGGCGCTCGGCATCGCCTTCCGCCGGCTCTCCTCCCTCGCGCTCGCCGGCGCGCCGGCGGCGGCGCCGCGCGAGGCCGAGGCGGCCGTGGGGGAAAAGCGGCAGCGCCGAGGGCGCAGGGGCCGGCGCGGCGGGCGCGCGCCGGCGGCGGCCGAGCCGCGACGGGCCGAGGCGCGCCATCACGCGCCGGCGCATGCCGCGCCCGCGGGCGCAGGGCACACGACGCCGCACGACGAGCTGGTCCACGTCGTCCGCGAGCTGGCCCAGCGTTCGCCGACCGGCGCGGTCCTCATCGACACGCTGTCCCGGGCGCTCAAGGCGCGAGGCTTCAGCCGGCCGCCCGGCTCGCCGCGGCTCGTGACACGGCTACGGCGGATCAAGGAGCTCGCCGTGAGCCCGACGGGGATGATCACGCTGGTGGGCGAGCCGGCGCCGGCGGCGCCCGCGACGGTGAGCGAGGAGCACGGCCCCGAGCCGACCCCGCGGCGCCGGCGGCGCCGGCGGCGTGGCGGGCGGGGACGGCGCCGCGCGGGAGCCGCGGGAGCGGCAGGCGCCTGAGCGGCGCGACACACTCGGGCTCCGGGTTGCGCCCGCCGGGCGGCGCATCCGAGCAGGGAGGCGCCATGGCTTGGTCACTCGCCGGGATCGTCCGGGATCACGCGCGCCAGCGAGGCGAGCGCCCGATGATCACCTACGGCGATCGCACGATCACCTGGTCGGAACTGGACGCGCGCTCGAGCCGCGTGGCCCAGGGCCTGCTGGCCGCGGGCCTCGGCGAGCAGAGCCGCGTCGCCTTCGTGGACAAGAACGGCCCCGAGTATTTCGAAGTCCTCTTCGGCGGCGGCAAGGCCAACGTCGTCAACGTGGCCGTCAACTGGCGGCTCACGCCCGGCGAGATGGCCTACATCATCAACGACGCCGAGGCCAGGCTCCTGTTCATCGGCCCCGACTTCCTCGGTCACCTCGACGAGATGGAACGCGCTCTCAAGACGGTCGAGAAGATCATCGTGATCGGCCCGCACCCGCGCCACGAGTCCTACGCGGGGTGGGTGGCCCGCCACCCGGCCGACGACCCGGCCCGGCCGTCGGCCTCCGGCGACGTGGCGATGCAGCTCTACACCTCGGGCACGACGGGCCTGCCGAAGGGGGCGATGCTCACGAACGCGAACCTCGGCACGCTGCTGCCCCACGCCGGGCCCTGGTGGCAGTTCGACGAGACGTCGGTGAACCTCGTCTGCATGCCGCTGTTCCACATCGGCGGCTCGGGCTGGGCCCTGGTCGGCATGGGAGTCGGTGGCCACTCGATCCTCTTCCGGGAGTTCGTGCCGCAGGAGATCCTGGCCGCGCTGGAGCGCCATCGGATCACCAACGCTCTCTTCGTCCCCGCGATGCTCCAGTTCCTGACGACGGTCCCGGGCGCGGCCGACCGGGACTACGCGGCGCTCCGCTCGATCGTCTACGGCGCCTCGCCGATCGCGAACGAGGTGCTCCTGCGCTCGATGAAGACGTTTCGCTGCCCCTTCATCCAGGTCTACGGGCTCACGGAGACGACCGGAGCCATCACGCAGCTTCCCGCCGCCGACCACGCGACCGAGGGGCGGCGCGCCCGCCTCCTCCGTTCCGCCGGCAAGCCCTTCCCCTGGGTCGCGCTGCGCGTCGTCGATCCCGCGACCGCTCGGGAGTGCGCCCGCGGCGAGGTGGGCGAGGTGTGGACGCGATCGGTCCAGAACTTCGCGGGGTACTGGGGCAAGTCCGAGGAGACGGCCAGGACCGTCACCGCCGACGGCTGGCTCAGGACGGGTGACGCCGGCTTCCTCGACGAGGAGGGCTACCTGTTTCTCACCGACCGGGTGAAGGACATGATCATCTCGGGCGGTGAGAACGTGTACCCGGCCGAGGTCGAGAACGTGCTCGCCGACCATCCCGCCGTCGCCGACGTCGCCGTCATCGGCGTGCCCGACGACCGGTGGGGGGAGACCGTGAAGGCCATCGTGGTGCGGAAGCCCGGGGGGGACGCGCGCCCGGAGGCGATCATCGCCTTCGCCCGGGAGCGCCTCGCTCACTACAAGTGTCCGACCTCGGTGGACTTCGCGGAGTCGCTACCGCGCAACCCGTCGGGCAAGCTCCTCAAGCGCGAGCTGCGCGAGGCCTACTGGCAGGGGCGCGAGCGGCGGATCAGCTGACCCGCGCAGGGCCGCAGCCCCGGCGCGGGCGCCCCGGTCCCCTTGACCGGGCGCCGGGCCGTGGCTAGGATACCCGTGCCGGGCGGCGCCCGGGCGGGTCCTCCCGGCACGCGATCACGTCGACGACCGATTCCCAGCAGCTCCACCAGAGCCGGAGGAAGTCGATGTCGGAGAAGGCGATCCTGGCCGCCCTGTCGGCCGACAACGTCCGCGCGCACGTCGAGCACATCTGCAACGACATGCCCTCGCGCCTGGCCGGGTCCGACAACCAGCGCCGCATGGCGGAGTACAGCGCGAAGAACCTGCGCGAGGCCGGCATCACGGCCACCGTGCACACCCTGCCGGGCCTCGTCAGCTACCCCGAGAAGGCCGAGTTCAAAGTTCTCTCGCCCGTGGCGCTGACGATCGAGGCCAACACGCTCGGCCACAGCACGCAAACGCCACCCGAGGGCGTGACGGGCGAGCTGGTCGACGTCTACACTGGCGCGTTCGAGGAGTTCGAGGGCAAGGACCCGAAGGGGAAGATCACGCTTTCGGAGCTGTCGTACTCGCCGGCCCGGCACGAGAAGCAGCGGATCGCGGGCCTTCTCGGCGCGGCCGGCTGCGTCATGATGAACTGGGGCCACGACACGAACGCCTCCGTGCCGTGGGGCTCCGTCAAGCCCGTCTGGGGCAACCCCACGCCCGACAACTACGGGAGCGAGATGCCCGTGCTCCCCTGCATCGGCATCGCGCGGATCGAGGGCCTCAAGCTACGCGAGATGGCCAAGCGGGGGCCGGTGCGCGTGTCATTCCGCACGAAGGTCGAGAACGGGTGGCGGCCGATCTGGATCACTACCGGGGAGATCCCGGGCCGGCTCGACGACTTCGTCGTGCTGGGCGGGCACCAGGACTCGTGGTTCGGTCCCGCGGCGACCGACAACGCGGCCGGCAACTCCTGCGTGATGGAGCTTGCCCGGGTGTTCAACCGGCACCGCGACCAGCTCCGCCGCGGCCTCATGCTCGGTTTCTGGGCTGGCCACGAGACCGGCACCATGGTCGGCTCCTCGTGGTTCGTGGACCGGAACTGGGACCGCCTGCGCGGGCACCTGTGCGCATACGTCGAGATCGACCAGCCGGCCTGCACGGGCACGACCTGGTGGTCCACCTCCTCCAACGCCGAGCTCCGGCGCTTCCACCAGGCCATCGAGCAGCGGCTCATGCCCGGCCGAACGATCAAGTGGAGGCGGGCGGTCAAGGTCGGCGACGCGTCTTTCTTCGGGCTGGGCGCGCCGACGCTCGGAGGCCACAGCGCCTTCACCGACCAGGAGTTGAAGGCGACGGCGCTGGCCACGCTCGGCTGGTGGCACCACACGCTCGAGTGCACGATCGACAAGGTCGATTTCAGCCAGGTGGCCAAGCACCTCGAGGTCTACGCCTCCTACCTGTGGCAGCTGCTCACGACGCCGGTGCTCCCCTACGCGTACGCGCCCGTCGCCGAGCAGTTCATCGCGCGGCTCGGCGAGCTGGCCGGAGGCGGCAAGGCCATCGGCCTCGAGGGCGCGCTCCTGCGCGCCGAGCAGTTCCGGGCGGCGGCCGCGCGGTTCGACGAGACCGCCGACCGCTGGTGCGCGCGCTACGCGAAGGAGGGAATGACGGACGACGAGCCCGCGCAGGTGCTGAACGGCTGCATCAAGCGGCTCGGACGGCTCCTGATCCCGCTGGAATCCACGGCCATC
>JACPCG010000191.1 GCA_016179925.1 Candidatus Rokuibacteriota bacterium
GTGACGTGCGGCTGGCTCTTCACCATCTCGGCCAGCGGCAGCGACTTCTGGTAGGCGTCGTCGAGCGTGATGTTGAGCGGGAAGTTCGGCACGAGCTTTGCGAGCCGGTCCACGTCCGCGTACGGCATGCCGAGCACCCGCCCGACGTCGCGGATCGCCGCCTTCGCGCCGAGCGTCCCGAACGTGATGATGTGGGCGACCCGGTCGCGGCCGTACCGGTCGGCGACGTAGCGGATGACCTCGTCCCGCCGGTCATCGGCGAAGTCGATGTCCATGTCCGGCATCGAAATCCGTTCCGGGTTCAGGAATCGCTCGAAGAGCAGCCCATACCGGATCGGATCGATATTCGTGATCCCCAGACAGTACGCCGTCAGCGAGCCGGCCGACGACCCGCGTCCCGGCCCCACCGCGATCCCCTGCTCGCGCGCGTAGCGGATGAAGTCCCAGACGACCAGGAAGTAGCCCGCGAACCCCATCTTCTCGATGACCGCGAGCTCGTGGGCCAGGCGCGCCTCGACGGCGTCGCCGGGGTTCGGCCCGTAGCGCCGCCGGAGCCCCGCGCGCGTGAGCTCCTGGAGGTAGCTTTCGAGCGTGTGCCCCTCGGGGACGACGTACCGCGGCAGGTGGAACGACCCGAAGTCGAGCGTCAGGTTGCACCGCTCGGCGACGGCGAGCGTGGTGCGGCACGCCTCGGGCAGCTCCGCGAAGACGCGCGCCATCTCCTCCGCGGACTTGAGGTAGAACTCCTGCGTCGAGAAGCGGAACCGCTGCGGGTCCGAGAGATTCGTGCCCGTCTGGATGCAGAGCAGCGCCTCGTGGGCCTTCGCGTGCCCGCCCTCGAGGTAGTGCGCGTCGTTCGTGCCCGCGACCCGCGCCCCGATCGCCCTGGCGATCTTCAGCGTTTCCGCGGTCACCCTGTTCTGTTCTTCCAGGCCGTGGGCCTGGAGCTCCATGAAGTAGTTGTCGCGGCCGAAGACTTCCTGGTGCCAGCCGGCCGCCTCCCGGGCCCTTCCCGCGTCGCCGGCCGAGAGGAGCCGGGACACTTCCGAGTTGAGGCAGCCCGAGAGCACGAGGAGGCCGTCGGCGTGCTGCGCGAGCAGCTCCTTGTCCACGCGCGGCTTGTAGTAGAACCCCTCGAGGTAGGCGTTGGAGACGAGCTTGATCAGGTTCTGGTAGCCGCTCCGGTTGCGCACCAGCACGGTGAGGTGGTTCGCGCCCTCGTAGCTCCCGTCCTGCGAGCCGCGCTCTTTCCGGCTCCCCGGCGCGACGTAGAGCTCGCAGCCCAGGATCGGCTTGACTCCGGCCTTCTGCGCCGCGAGGTAGAAATCGAGCGCGCCGAAGAGGTTCCCGTGGTCGGTGAGCGCGATCGCCGGGAAGCGCAGATCCCTCGCCTTCTGGACGAGCTTCTCGAGCTGCGCCGCGCCGTCGAGCAGGCTGTACTCCGAATGGACGTGGAGGTGGACGAAGTCGGCGTGCTGCATCGCGGGCCCGGTCACTCCCACTCGATCGTGGACGGGGGCTTCGACGAGATGTCGAAGACGACGCGGTTGACGCCCTTCACCTCGTTGATGATGCGGTTGCTGATGCGGCCGAGCAGATCGTACGGCAGTCGCGCCCAGTCCGCCGTCATCGCGTCCTGGCTCATCACGGCGCGGAGCGCGATGACGTGCGCGTAGGTCCGGAAGTCCCCCATCACGCCCACCGTGCGGATCGGCAGGAGCACCGCGAACGCCTGCCAGACCTCCCGCTCGAAACCGGCCGCGCGCACCTCCTCCTGGACGATCGCGTCGCCGTCCCGGAGGATCTCGAGGCGCTCGGGCGAGACTTCCCCGAGCACCCGGATCGCGAGCCCCGGCCCCGGGAACGGCTGGCGCCAGACGATCTCGGCGGGTAGGCCCAGCAGTTCGCCCAGGTGGCGGACCTCGTCCTTGAACAGCTCGCGGAGCGGCTCGATCAGCTTGAACTGCATCCGCGTCGGGAGCCCCCCCACGTTGTGGTGGGTCTTGATCGTCGCCGACGGCCCCCGGAACGAGACCGACTCGATGACGTCGGGGTAGAGCGTGCCCTGCGCCAGCCACGGGATCTCGCCGAGCTTGCGCGCTTCATCCTCGAACACGGCGATGAACTCGGCGCCGATCCGCTTGCGCTTGAGCTCCGGGTCGCTCACACCTCGTAAAACGTCGAGAAACCGGGCCGATGCATCGACGTGGATCAGGTTGATCTTGAACGAGTCCCTGAACGTGTGAACGACCGACTGGGCTTCTCCCTTGCGAAGCAACCCGTTGTCCACGAACACGCACGTGAGCTGCTCGCCCACCGCCTTGTGGACCAGGACCGCCACGACCGAGGAATCCACCCCGCCCGACAGCGCGCAGAGCACCCGCTGCTGGCCGACCTTCTCCCTGACGGCGGCGACGGTCGTGTCCACAAACCCCGCCATGGACCAGGTCCGGTTCACGCCGCAGATGTCCAGGAAGTTGTCGAAGATTTTCTTTCCCTGCGGCGTGTGGACGACCTCGGGGTGGAACTGGACGGCGTAGAGCCGGCGCCGCTCGTCGGCCATCGCGGCCACCGGGCAGTTCGGCGTGGCGCCGAGCGCCGTGAAGCCCTTCGGCGGGCGGAGCACGGTGTCCCCGTGGCTCATCCACACCGTGAGGCAGCCCCGGGCATCGGGCTCGAGTCCCCGGAAAAGCCGGCTCGTGCCCTGGAGCAGGACCTCCGCCTTGCCGTACTCGCGGCGCTCGGCCGGCACGACGTGGCCGCCCAGGAGGTAGCCCATCGCCTGCATTCCGTAGCAGATCCCGAGGACCGGGACGCCGGCCTCGAACAGCGCCTTCGGGGGCAATGGCGCGCCGTCCTCGTAGACGCTCGACGGGCCGCCCGAGAGGATGATGCCCTTGTAACCCTGCGCGAGGATCGACTCGATCGGCTGGGTGCAGGAGAAGATCTCGGAGTAGACGGACATCTCGCGGACCCGGCGGGCGATCAACTGGGTGTACTGGCCGCCGAAATCCAGGACCGCGATCTTGTCGGTCGCGATCATGCCGGGCGCCCGGCGCTACCGGGGACGCCCCAGCTTCTGGGCCTGCTGGAAGACCTTCCCTTCGGTCTTGATCGTCGGGGCGATGATCAGCTCCGTGAGCTGCAGCTCCCTGATCGTCCGCGCCCCCACCGAGCCCATGCACGTGCGGATCGCGCCGACCAGGTTCAGCGTGCCGTCCTCGGTGAACGCCGGCCCGAAGAGGATCTGCTCGAGCGGGCCCGCGATGCCGACCCGGATCCGCGTGCCCCGCGGCAGGTTCGCGTGCGGCGTCGCCATGCCCCAGTGGTACCCGCGCCCGGGGGCCTCGGTCGCCCGCGCGAACGCCGAGCCGATCATGACGGCGTCGGCGCCGGACGCGAGCGCCTTGCACACGTCGCCGCCCGTCGTCATGCCGCCGTCCGTGATGATCGGGACGTACCGGCCCGTCTGCTTGTAGTGGTAGTCGCGCGCCGCCGCGGCATCCGCCGTGGCCGTGACCTGCGGCACGCCGACGCCGAGGACCTCGCGGCTCGTGCACGCGGCGCCCGGTCCCACGCCGATCAGGAGCGCGTCGGCGCCCACGTCCATCAGCTCGAGGCACGCCTCGTAGGTGACGACGTTGCCGATGACGAGCGGGATCGCGAGCTGCTTCTTGAGCTTCCGGAGATCCACGGGCGTGTACTCGGTCGCGATGTGGCGGGCGGTCGTCACCGTGGACTGGACGACGAAGAGGTCGGCGCCCGCCTCCTGCGCGATCTGGGCGAAGCGCTCGGCGCGCTGAGGGATCGAGGACACCACGGCGGGACCGCCGCCCTTCTTGACCTCGCGGATCCGCTGGTGGATCAGCTCTTCCTTGATCGGCTCGCCGTAGATGGACTGGATGATCTTCGTCGCCTCTTCCTGGCTCGCCGAGACGATGCGCTCGAGGACCTCGTCGGGGTTGGCGTAGCGGGAGAAGACGCCTTCGAGGTTCAGGACCGCGAGGCCGCCGTGCCGGCCCATCTCGATCGCGAGCTTCGGCCCGACGACGCCGTCCATGGCCGCGGCGATGATCGGCAGCTCGTAGCGGTGGCCGCAGAGCTCCCAGGAGATGTCGACTTCGTTCGGGTTGACCGTGACGGTCCCGGGGACGAGCGCGATGTCATCGAAGCCGTATGCGACCCGTGCCTTCCGCCCTCGCCCGACCCACATCCCCATCGGCCACCCCTCCCCTCGTCGAGCCCCCGGTTGCCCGCCCCGATCCCCGTATATAGGGATCGCCTCCGGCCCCGCCTACTATATTTCGTAGAGTATAGCGGCGGCCCTACCGCGTGTCAACGGAACCGGCCCCCGGGTGCGCCTCCTCGTAGAGGAGCCGCAGCCCCTCGAGCCTCAGATGCTCGTCCACGCGCTCGATGCAGCGCGCGACCTCCACGATGAGCCCGGCGTTGCCGCCGGTTGCGATCACCTTGGCCCCTCCGCCGAGCTCCGCCTGCATCCGCTCGACGAGCCCGTCGACCAACCCCGCGTAGCCGTAGATCGCCCCCGACTGGAGGTTCGTCACCGTGTTGCGGCCGATCGCCTCCTTCGGGCGCACCAGCTCGACGCGGTAGAGGCGCGCCGCGCGCGCGACGAGCGCGTCCACCGAGGTGGCGAGGCCGGGGGCGATCGCGCCGCCGACGAACTCGCTCCGCGCGTTCACGCAGTTGAACGTGGTCGCGGTGCCGAAATCGATGACGATCAGCGGCGGGCCGTAGATGGCCGTGGCGGCGAAGGCGTCCACGTAACGGTCGGGCCCGACCTCACGGGGCGCGTCCACCGCGAGGGGCAGGCGCGTGTTCACGCCGGGCTCGACGAAGAACGCGGCGTGGCCGAAGTATTTCTCGCACATCGCCTCCAGCGTCTGCTGCACCGGCGGCACCACGTTCGAGATCGCGATGCCGTGGAGGTCGGCGGGCCGGAGGCCGCGCGTCCGGAGCAACGTCTCGATGAACAGCCCGTACTCGTCCGAGGTCTGCTCCCGGCGGCTCGTCAGTCGCCAGGACACCAGCAGCCGGCGCCCCTCGAAGATGCCGATCTTCGTGTTGGTGTTGCCGACGTCAGCGACGAGCAGCATGGTCCGCCCTCCCCTCGCCCGCCGCCGCCGGGCCCGGCTCGGCGATCTCGCCCGCCACGATCCGTCTCAGGCGTCCATGGTCCTCGACGAGGAGCGCGCCGTCGGGCGCCAGGTCCACGGCCACGCCGCTCACCGCGTCGACGGTCACGCGCCGCCCGATCGTGTCGGCGAGGGCGAGCCACCGCGCGCGCACCGGCGCGAACCCCTCCCCCTCGAGGCGCCGTCGCCACGCGCCGAACTCCTCGAGCACGGCCGCGAGCACGGCGTCGCGCGGCGGCGCCTGGCCCGTCTCGAGCGCCACGGAGGTCGCGCGGCCGGCGAGCTCCGGCGGGAATTCCCGCTGGGCGAGGTTGATCCCGATGCCGATGATGATTGTAGCGGGGACCGCGAGCACGGCTCGGTCCGCAGGTGGCCTGAGAGAGGTGCGGTGTGGCTCCGACACGCCCGTTCCCCCGTCGGCGCTCACCCTGGATTCCAGGAGGATCCCGGCGATCTTCCGGTCGCCCACGAGGACGTCGTTCGGCCACTTGAGCCGCACCGCGAGCCCGGTGAGCCGCCCGAGCGCCTCGGCCACCGCCACGGCCGCCGTGAGCGAGAAGGCGGGCCAGAGCGCGGGCGCCAGAGCCGGCCGGACCAGGATGGATGCGAGCAGGCTCGTGCCCGGCGCGTCGGTCCACGCGCGGCCCCGCCGCCCGCGGCCCGCCGACTGGTGGTCGGCGACGATCACGGAGCCGTCGGCGGCGCCCTCCGCGGCGAGCTCCCACGCCGCCGCCTGGGTGGACTCGACGGCGGCGAGGCGGACGATCGCGGGCGGCGGGCTACCGGCGGCCTTCATCGAGCCAGCCCAGGCTTGCCGTCAGCTTGGCGCGCAACGCCTCCTGTTCCGCCAGGCGCGTGCGCTCGCGCTCGACGACCTCGGCGGGCGCCCGCTCGACGAACTCGGGCCGGGCGAGCTTCGCCTGGAGGAAGTTCACCGTCTCGCCGGCCTTCTTGATCTCCTTCTCGAGCCGCTGGCGCTCGGAGGCCAGATCCACGATTCCCGCGAGGTCCACGTAGAGTTCCGCGCCGCCCGCCACCGCCAGCGCCGAGTTCCGGGGCCGCGTCGCCCGCGGGTCCACGGTGAGGCGCACGCGCGCGAGGGACTCGACGAGGGCCGCATGCCCCCTGAAGAGCGCGTCCGCGTCGCGCCCCGGGCGCAGGATCGCGGCGAGCACCTGCGCGGGGCTGATCCGCATCTCGCCCCGGATGGCGCGCACCGCCGCGACGACGTCCATCACGGCGCCCATCGCGCGCTCCGCGTCGGGGTCGCGCCGCCTCCGTCCCGCCTTCGGGTACGGCGCGACCATGATCGAGTCGCCCCGATGCGGCAGGCGCTGCCAGATCTCCTCGGTGATGAACGGCATGAAGGGGTGCAGCAGCCGGAGCGTGGTCTCGAGCACCTCCACCAGCGCGTGCTGCGCCTGGAGGCGCTGCGCCGGGCTCTCGGCGCGGTAGAGCGCGAGCTTCGCGATCTCGAGGTACCAGTCGCAGTACTCGTGCCACAGGAACTGGTAGATCGCGGATGCCGCCTCGTTGAAGCGATAGCCCCGGAGACCGGTCCGCACGGCCCCGATGGTCACCGCCAGCCGGCTCCGGATCCAGCGCTCGGCGAGCCCCGCCTCCGTCTTCTTCGCGCGCCCCGCGTCGTAGCCGTCGAGATTCGACAGGACGAGCCGCGCCGCATTCCAGAGCTTGTTGGCGAAATTCCGGTAGCCTTCGATCCGCTCCTCGGCCAGCCGGATATCCCGCCCCTGTGCGGCCAGCGCCACGAGGGTGAAGCGGAACGCGTCGGTCCCATATCTGTCCATCACGAGCAGGGGGTCGATGACGTTCCCCTTGGACTTGGACATCTTCTGGCCCTCGGGGTCGCGGATGAGGCCGTGGATGTACACGTCATGGAAGGGCACGTCGCCCATGAAGCGCAGGCCCAGCATCGCCATCCGCGCGACCCAGAAGAAGAGGATGTCGAACCCCGTCACCAGGACGGACGTCGGGTAGTAGCGGCGCAGGTCCGGCGTGTCGTCCGGCCACCCGAGCGTCGAGAAGGGCCAGAGCCCCGACGAGAACCACGTGTCGAGGACGTCCTCATCCTGATGCACAGCGCCGCCGCACTTGGGGCAGCGCTCGAGGTCCGCGCGCGAGACGTGGGTGGACGCGCACGCCTCGCAGTACCACACGGGGATCCTGTGGCCCCACCAGAGCTGGCGCGAGACTGGCCAGTCGCGGATGTTCTCCATCCAGTGGTAGTAGGTGTTCGTCCATCCGCGCGGAACGATCCTGATCCGGCCGTCGCGCACGGCCTTGATCGCGGGCTCGGCGAGCGGCTTCATCCTGACGAACCACTGCTTGGACACGAGGGGCTCGACGACCGTCTTGCAGCGGTAGCAGACGCCGACCGCGTGGCGGTAGGGCTCGATCCGTTCGATGAGGCCGAGCGCCTTCATGTCGTCCACGATCCGTCGCCGGCACTCGAAGCGGTCGAGACCCGCGTACCGGCCCGCGGCGGCGGTCATCTTCCCGTCGAACCCGATGACGGTGCGGATCGGCAGCCCGTGGCGCCGCCCGATCTCGAAGTCCACCGCGTCGTGGCCCGGCGTCACCTTGATCACGCCGGTGCCGAACTTCGGATCGACCGCGTCGTCGGCGACGACCCGCACCGTGATCGTGCCGTCCACCGAGGGGATCTCGAGCGTCTTCCCCACGTAGTGCGCGTACCGCTTGTCTTTCGGGTGGACGGCGAGGCCGGTGTCGCCGAGCTTGGTCTCCGGCCGGACCGTGCCGAGCGAAAGCGGGCCGTACTTGATGTAGACGAACTCGGCGTCGCGGTCCTCCCGCTCGACTTCCAGGTCGGCGAGCACGGTCTGGCAGCGGGGGCACCAGTTCACGATGTAGTCGTCGCGGTAGATGAGCCCCTCTTCCCAGAGGCGCACGAACACCTCGCGGACCGCGCGCGAGAGGCCCGGGTCCATCGTGAAGCGCTCGCGCGACCAGTCGCAGGAGGCGCCGAGGCGCTTCAGCTGACGGATGATCGTGCCGCCCGACTCCTCCTTCCAGCGCCACACGCGCGCCACGAAGGCCTCGCGGCCGAGGTCCTCCTTGCTCTTCCCCTCGGCGGCGAGGTGGCGCTCGACGACGTACTGCGTGGCGATGCCGGCATGATCGGTCCCCGGCACCCAGAGCGCGTTGAAGCCGTCCATGCGCTTCATCCGGACGAGCACGTCCTGGAGCGTGTTGTCGAAGGCGTGGCCCATGTGCAGGGCGCCCGTCACGTTGGGGGGAGGGATCACGATGCAGAACGGCTTCTTCGGCGATGCGGCGGCGGCGTGGAAGTAGCCGCGTTCCTCCCACACGGGGTACCAGCGCTTCTCGACCTCCGACGGCTCGTAGCGGTCCGGGATTGGGGCGGTGTTCTCGCTCATGCTTTACTCTAGCACCGGCGCCGCGCGCGCGAGCTGCCAGCCGTCTCGGGACCGCTGGAACACGAGTGACCAGGGCACGCGGTCCGCCGTCGCGGCCACCGACACGGTCCGCGGCGCGGGCCGGCCCTCCGGCGCGTCGCACGCCGGCTCCGGCGCGAGCGCCGCCGGAAGCCGCCGCCGCACCTCCCCGTCCGGCACGAGCTTCGCCACGGTGGAGCGGTCCCCCGCGGCCAGCGCGTCGAAGAGCCGCGCCGCCGTCGCATGCAGCTCGCGGTGCCAGGCGTCGTAATAGGACCGGGCCGTCCGCGTGAAGACTCCCGTCGCGGGCGACAGCCGGAAGACGTCCTCGGCCTCGGTCTGAGCCTCGCAGCCCGGCGTCCAGCCCGGGTAGCGGAGCTCGTAGCGCACGCGGACTTCGGCGCCGCGCACGGCGTACGAGCGCGCGACGAGGCCCTCGGCGAAGAGGTCGGCCGTGGACCAGACGACCCCCGCGCCCTCGCCGTCCTGGCGGACGAGGTCGAGCCGCAGCTCCCGCATCCCACGGCCGGAGGCGGCGCCCTCCCAGGCGGCGAGGAACTGCGGCGCGCCGTCGGGCGCGGGCGGCAGCGGGTGCACGGTCGGCCGCCCCTCCCGGTGCAGCGTCGTCAGGAGCGCGGGCTCGCCGCGGAAGCGCCCGTAGACGCGCACCGTGTTCACGCCCGGCGCGTCGCCGAAGTGGAACGCGCCCACGACGATCCGGCCGACGCCCACGATGCCGACGGCCGTGGTGCCCCAGGCGTCGCTGAAGGCGTCGAGCCGATCTTGCAGGAACCCCGCGGAGGCGAACGGGCCGCCGGTCGCGAGGCTTTCGACGATCTCCTCGTCGAGCAGCGCGTACAGCTCGCGGTAGGCCTCCGCGGGCGCGTCGGCGTCGGCCTGGAGGAGCCGCTGGCTCCCCCGCGCGAGCTCGCGGAACCGCTCGAGGCGGTCGGGAAGGCCGGCGGCGCCGAGCGCGTTCGCCGCGAGGGCCGCGAGCGCCACGAGGGCGAGCCCGAGCGCCCGTTTCCACGGTCCGCGAGTCGCTGGCCAGCGCACGTGGCTATGGTACAACAGAGCCGTGCGGGCGCTCGTCCTCGATCGGTACTTCGTGCGCGAGCTAGCCTCACCCTTCGTGTTCGGCGGGGCGCTGTTCACGTTCTTCCTCATCATCGACCGCATCTACCACCTCACCGACCTCGTCATCACCAAGGGCGTCCCCTTCTACCTCGTGACGCAGCTCCTCGTGTTCATGCTGCCGTCGTTCCTCGCCCACACGCTCCCGATGGCGCTCCTGGTCGCCATCCTCCTCGCCGGCGGCCGCCTGGCCGGCGACCTCGAGATCGTCGCGCTCAAGGCCGCGGGGGTGAGCGCGCTCCGCCTCTTCCGTCCGGTGCTCCTCTCGGCGCTCGCCGTGACGCTCCTCACCGGAGCGCTGACCCTCGTCGTGAACCCGCTCGCCAACCGCGAGTTCCAGCGCCAGCTGTTCCGGATCCTCCAGACGCGGGCGGTGAGCGGGCTCCAGGAACGCGTGTTCAACGGGACCTTCGGCGACGTGATCATCTACGTGGAGGACGTGAGCGCCTCGCAGGTGGCCCTCCGCGGGCTCCTCGTATCCGACGAGCGCGATCCGAAGCTCTCCCGCATCATCACCGCGCGTGAGGGGCGCCTCCTCACCGACGACGTGAACCGGCGGATCACGCTCCGCCTGATGAACGGCGCGGTGAACGAGGCGGACGTGACCCCCGCGGATCCCCCGAAGGCCGTGGTGCCGGACGGCACGCCCGCGGGCGGCGCGGCGAGCGCCGCGCGCTACCGGCACACGCTCTTCAGCATCTACGACATGAGCCTCTCGGTGGACTCGCCCCTCCGGGGCGCGCCGCGCATCGAGAAACCGGAAAAGGACCTGCCGCTCGGCGTGCTCCGCGCGCGGATCGCCGAGCTCCGGCACGACCCCCACGGCCGCGCGCCCTACCAGATCGAGTGGCACAAGCGGTGGGCGCTGCCGCTCGCCGCGCTCGTGTTCGCGCTCGTCGCCTTCCCCTTGGCAGTCCGCTCCCACCGCGCCGGGCGCTCGGTCGCCCTGGCCGGGAGCGTGGCGATCCTGCTCACCTACTATGTCCTGATGACCTCGCTCGAGGGCGTGGCGCTGCGGCTCCGGATCCCGCCGTGGGTCGCCATCTGGACGCCGAACCTGCTCTTCGCCGTGATCGGCGCCGGGCTGCTCGCCGCCACCACACGCGAGTGGCGCTGGCCCGCGATGCCCCGGCTCTGGCGGGTCATGGCCGCCCTCCGCCGGGCCGTCCCGAGCCGCAGCGCGCGCCCCGGGCGGGCCCACGCCGCGGGAGCGCCGCGGGACTCCACGCACCTCATCGACCGCTACCTCGTCCGGGAATTCCTTGCCTTCACGGCGATCGGGCTCGTCGTCGCCGCGGCGCTCTTCGTCGTGATCGACCTCCTCCAGACGCTCGACCGTTATCTCCGCGTCAAGCCGCCGCTCCTCTACATCCTCGAGCACTTTGCCTACCGGCTGCCACCGGCGCTCCACGACGGCCTTCCCGTGATCATGCTGGTCGCGACGATCTTCCTGTTCCTGACGCTCAGCCGCTACCACGAGCTGACGGCGCTCAAGGCGGCGGGCCTCTCCCTCTACCGCGTGAGCCTGCCGATCCTCGGCCTGGGCATCGCGGCAGCCGCGGGAGCGGGCCTCTTCCAGGAGCTGGCGCTGCCGGTCCTCAACGAGCGGGGCGACGAGGTGGACCGCGTCAAGATCCGCGGCCAGGCGCCGCGCCACCTCCAGTCGCGCCACCGCCTCTGGGTGCGGAGCGCGGACACGCGCTTCTACCGCATCGAGCTCCTGCACCCGGGCACGAACGACATGTACGGGGTGACGATCCTCGAGCTGGACCGTGAGTTCCGCCTCACCGACCGGCTGGATGCGCGCCGCGCCCACTGGACGCCGGCGGGCTGGGAGCTCAGCGAGGGGGCCCTCCGCGAGATCGGCGCCGACGGGCAGGTGCAGACGGTGCCGTTCGCCTGGACCGCGCTCGACATCAAGGAGGAGATGGAGGACTTCGTCCGCATCCAGAAGCCGGTCACGACCATGAGCTACCGCGAGCTCCGGGACTACATCGCCCAGCTCGAGGCGGCGGGCTTCCACGCGCGGAAGTACCTCGTCGAGCTGTACTCGAAGCTCTCCTTCCCGCTCGTGAACCTCGTCATGGTCCTGGTCGCGATCCCCTTCGCGCTCCAGTCGCCCCGCGGCGGGCGCCTCTTCGGCATCGGGCTGGCGATCGCGATCATGGCCGGCTACCTCGTAGTCCACTACGTCGCGCTCGCGTTCGCGCGCGCCGACCTCCTGCCCCCGCTCGTCGCCGCCTGGACGGCGAACGTCATCTTCATGGGAATCGGCGTCTCGCTCCTCCTCCGCGTCCGCACCTGACCCTCGTCCCGATCGTCAGGGGGCAGGGCACGGCGGCCCCACCCTGCCGCGGCGACGTCAGCGCTGGCCTTGCGTGAGGGCGCGGAGGGTCTCTTCGAGGCGCTTCTGCTCGGCGCCGTAGGTCGCCCAGTCGCCGCGGCGGAGCGCGTCCTGGGCGCGGGTCCAGATCTCCCACGCCCGCTGGGCGAGCGCGCGCCCTCCCGCCGGGCCCTCGGGCGCCGCAGCCGAGGGCGGCGCCGCCGCGGCGACGGCGGCGGCGGGCCGGCCGCCGAAGATGCGCGCCAGCGACTGCTGGAGCGTCGGCTCCATCGCGATCTGGTTGCCGTAGGCGACGATCACGCGGCGGAGCTCGGGCAGCGCCCCCTGCTCGGAGGCGGCGAGGTAGAGCGGCTGCACGTAGATCAGCGACTGGTCGATCGCTGCTGCGAGATCACGGGATCCTGGTCGATCCGCGCGTCGACCTGCCGCGGGCCGAAGACGAGCTTCTGCTTGGGAAAGTCGAAGACGAGCAGCCGGCCGTAGTTCGCTGGGTCGGCGCGGGCCGCGAGCCAGGCGATCATGTTGTCGCGCCGGCTCGGGTTGAAGAGCGTGAGGAGGACGAACTCCTCCTTCTTCTCGCCCGGGAGCTTCATGATCGTGTAGTACGGCTCCATCTCCCGGTCCCGCCCCTCGACGGTGCGCCGCGGGACCGCCCACTGGTCCTCCTTGTTGTAGAACACTTGCGGGTCCTTCATGTGGTAGGTCGTGTACTTCCGCGCCTGGATCGCGAAGAAGTCTTCGGGGTACCGGATGTGCGCCCTGAGGCTCGCGGGCATCGCGTCGAGCGGCTTCAAGAGACCCGGGAAGGCGCTCGCGTACACGCGCGCGATCGGGTCGGTCGGGTCGGCCAGATAGAAGCTCACCGTCCCGTTGTAGGCATCCACCGTGACCTTGACGGAGTTGCGGATGTAGTTGCCCACGCCCGGCGCCGGGTCCGAGTATGGGTACCGCGACGTCGTCGTGTAGCCGTCGAGCATCCAGACGAGGCGCCCGTCGTCGGTGACGACCATGTACGGGTCGCGGTCGAACTTGAAGAAGGGCGTGATCTGACGGACGCGCTGGCCGACCGCGCGGTAGATCATGATCCGGCTGTCCGCCGTCAAGTCGTTCGACAGGAGGATCTTGATCTCGCCGAACCGCGCGGCGAACGCGGCCTTCCTGAGCCACGCCCCGATGGACACTCCGCCCGTCCCCGCGTAGGTGGTGTAGACGTTCTGGTCGCCCGACGGGTAGCTGAGCTCCTGCTGGCGCGTCCGCACCAGCACGTACTCGTTCGACACCTCGCCGAAGTAGATCTCGGGCCGCGTGATCGCCGGGAACTTCCCGCTCGACTGGGGCGGGATGTCCTTCACGAAGAACTCCGGCAGCCCCTCCGGCGTGATGCGGTTCACGGGCCCGACGACGGCGCCGTAGCCGTGGGTGAAGGTCAGGTGCTCGTTGATCCAGATCCGCGACTGCAGATGCGGGTAGCTGAGCTCGCGCGGCGACAGCATGAGCTGCCGGTACTGGCCGTCGACCGTGTAGCGGCCCACGTCCACGTCCACGAACTTGTAGTAGGTCCGGATCTCCTGCAGCTGCCCGAAGGTCCGGAGCAGCGGGCGGTGATCCCACAGGCGGATGTTGTCGATCGTGGGCGCGTTGCGCTCGAGGGCGCGGGCATCGAGCGTCTCCTCCGCGGGGAAGCTCTTCTCCTCGATCCGGTCGAGACCGTAGGCCTGGCGCGTCATCCGGATGTTGTCGGTGATGAACGGGCGCTCGGCCACCAGCTCGTTGGGCGTCACGCTGAGCCGCTGGAGCAGCGCCGGGTAGATGCCGAGGCCGACGACCCAGACGAGCGCGAGGAGGATGAGGCCGCCCGCGACGATCCTCAGGCCCGGTCTCGCGATCTGCGCCAGGCACGCTGCGGCGGCGACCACGGCGAGCACCGCGAGCACGCCCAGCGCCGGCAGCGACGCGTAGATGTCGGTGTAGGTGGCGCCGAACACGATCCCCCGCGGCGAGAAGACCAGCTCGAAGCGGTCGAGCCAGAACCCGACGGCCTTGAGCCCGAGCGCCAGCGCCCCCAGCACGAGCAGGTGCGTGCGGGCGCCGCCGGCGAGCCGCGGCCCGCGCGCGGTGAGGACGAGGCTCCGCTGGAGCACGCAGACGGCCAGCGTCAGGACGATCGTCGCGGTCACCAGCGTGAGCGCCCAGCCGTGCAGGAGGCGCCAGAACGGCAG
>JACPCG010000192.1 GCA_016179925.1 Candidatus Rokuibacteriota bacterium
GTCTCGTAGTAGCGGACGAGCTTCGGCCAGATGTAGCCGCCGTCGACCTCCCTGGCGGCGTGGCGGAGCTGGCCGCCGAGCGCCGGCGCCTTCTCGACCAGCGTGACGGCGTGGCCGCGCTCGGCCGCGACCTTGGCCGCCTCGAGTCCGGCGGGGCCGCCGCCGATGACGAGCACGCGCTTCTTCACGGCGGCGGGCTTCACCTCGTACTCGGGCTCGTACTCGTGGCTGAGGCGCGGGTTCATCGCGCAGTTGTAGGGCAGGTCGCGGAACATGCGCGAGAGGCACAGGAGCCCGCCCACGCACGGGCGGATCTCCTCCACCCGGTCCTGGGCGGTCTTGTGCAGGAGCTGCGGGTCGGCGAGGAAGGGTCGGCACACCTCCCAGAAGTCGATCGTGCCGGCCGCGATGGCCCGGTCGGCCATCACGGGGTCGCCGAAGCGCGGTCCGAAGGCGACCGGGATCTTCACCGCGGCCTTGGCGCGCTCGGCGAGGTAGAGCCAGCCCTCCGTCGGCACGTCGCGGCCGAGCGCGCCGCGGCGCGCCTCGTGCCAGCCGACCACGATCGAGATCATGTCGACCCCCGCCTGCTCGGCCAGCCGCATGAACTCGATGCACTCGTCCGGCGTCGAGCCGCCGAACTCGTCCATCAGCTCCTCGCCGTTCAGCCGCACGACCATCAGCGCGTCCCGGCCGACGGCGCGGCGGGTGGCCTCCAGCAGCTCGAGCATGAAGCGGGCGCGGTTCTCCACCGAGCCGCCGTACTCGTCCGTGCGCTTGTTGGTGAAGCTCGACAGGAAGTTGGCGAGGAGATAGCCCATGAAGGCGGTGTGCTCGACGCCGTCGAAGCCCGCCTCCATCGCCCGCGTGGCCCCGTCCGCGTGCTGCTCGATGACGATGCGGATCTCCTCACGGCTCATCTCGCGCGGCGTGCGGAAGTGCCGGAGCGTCTGCGGGGTCGGCGAGGGCTGGAGCGCGTACGCGAGCGTGATCCCGCCGTAGCGCCCGCCGTGCAGGATCTGCTGGATCGCCACCGCCCCCTGGGCGTGGAGCATGTCGGCGACCTTGCGGAGGCCGGGGATGTAGCGGTCGTCCGCGATCGAGATCTGCCGCGTGTAGGCCTTGCCCTCGCCGTTGGCGTCGGGGTAGGCGCCCTGGTTGGTGATCAGCGAGCAGCCCGTGCGCGCGATCACCTCCATCCGCGCGTATTCGCGGTCGGTGATGAAACCTTCCTCGTCGTTGAAGTTCGACACCGAGCACGCGCCGTACTTCACGCGGTTGCGCAGGCGGAACTTGCCGACCTGAACGGGCTCGAACAGGTGCGGATAGCGGGTCACTCCGGGTCCGCTGAGATTCATCGCGTTCCTCCCTGGAAGCCGATCAGCCGGGCGCGGTGACGGCCCCGGCCAGCCACCCGTCGACGGCCGCCACGAACGCCTCCGGCGCGTCGAGCACGAGGTGGTGGTGGGCGCCGGGCAGCGTGCGCGCGGTGGAGCGCGGGATCGCCGCCGCGACCCGCTCCGCCGCCGCGCGGTCCATGAGGCCGCTCGACTCGCCGTGGATGACCAGCGCCGGGCACGCGATCTTCGGCAGAAACGGCCACGGGTCCACCGGCGGGTGCAGGAACACCGCGCGGTCGAACGCGAGCTGCCAGGAGCCCTGCGCGGTGGCGCGGACCCCGGATTCGCCCAGGTGGCGGAGCACCGCGGATGAGGCCCGGGTGTCGGGCGGCTGGAGCCTGAAGCGCGCGCCGGCCTCCCCGAGGCTGGCGAAGACGGGCGAGGGACGGCTCGCCTGGCGGGCGGCCGCGGAGGCCTGGTCCGCTGTCCACGACGTCAGCATGTCCGCGATGACGAGCGCCTCCAGGCGCGCGGGATGGCGCGCGGCCACCAGGGCGCCCACGAAGCCGCCCATCGAGTGACCGAGCAGCCGCGCGCGGCCGATGCCGAGCGCGTCGAGCACGCCCACGACGTCCCCGGCGTAATCCTCGAAGGTGTAGGCGGGCGGCGAGGCGTGGGCGCTGGCGCCGTGGCCGCGGAAGTCGAGCGCGACCACGCGCCGGCCCGCGGCCCAGCCTGGCGCCGTCCAGTCCCACCAGTGCCGGTGCGCCGCCAGCGAGTGGAGCAGCACGACCGGCGTGCCGGGGCCGCCTCCCCACTCGGCCAGCGCCAGGTCGAGGCCGTTCACGCGAACGGTGCGGGCGCGGCCGCAGGCCATGACGCTCAGCGGCTCACGTCGAGATCCATCGTGAACGTGAAGCGGTCGGCGCGATAGTAGATCTGCGCCACGTCGACCACGCGGAGGCGCTGGTCGAAGACCACGCCCGTGAAGAGCAGCACCGGGCTCAGGACGTCCACGCCGAGGGGCGGCGCGACCTCCTGCGTCGCCCGCTGGGCCTCGATGGCGATCTGCACGTGGGAGAGCTTCACGCCCAGCACGTCGCGGAGGATCTTGAGCATCGGGTACCGCGCGAGCAGCTTCGCGTCGATCTGGCCCCCGTACTCGGGGAGCACGTAGTTGAGCGCGTAGTTGAACGGCAGCCCCTGATCGCGGCGCAACCGCCGGAAGAAGGCGATCTCGCGCTCGCCCCCGAACCAGCCGGCGACGGCGGCAGGCACCGGGATCACGCGCTGCTCGAGGACCTCCGTCTCCTCGCTCATCTGCTGGGCGATGACGGACTCCACCGAGCCCATCAGGCGCAGCTCGCGGCGGCGGTGGGGGCCGGGCGTGACGAAGGTGCCCCGCCCGCGCTGGCGGGAGATGAGCCGCTCGTCCGCGAGGGCGCGCAGGGCCTGGCGCACGGTGACGACGCTCACGCCGTAGCGACGCGCCAGCTCGACCTCGGGCGGGATGCGCCCGCCCGCCTCGGGCTGGCCGCCCAGGATCTCGCTCCGGAGGATCTCGGCGAGCTGGTACCAGAGGGGGAGTTTCCGGTCAAACATCCGCGAAGGCGGCGCAGAGCGCCTCGATCCGGCGATACCGCTCGTCCGCGGCGCGCCCGAGCGCCGCGCGCTCGGCGGGGCCGAGGTGGCGGAAGCGCCCCATCAGCTCGACGAAGTCGTCGATCGGCCGCGGGCGCGCCACCGGGTGGGTGATCCGGAAGCGCCCGTGGTCGGCCTCCCAGAGCGGGTACACGCGCGTCTCGACGGCGCGGCGGGCGATCTCGAGCGCCGAGTCCATCGGGGCGCCCCAGCCCACGTGGCAGGGCGAGTAGAGGTGGAGGTAGGCGAAGCCGTCCTCCACGGCGAGCGCCCGCTCCAGCTTGGCGGCGAAGTCCTCGAGGAAGGCGACGTTCGCCGTCGCCACGTAGGCGACCCCGTGGAAGGCCATGAGCAGCGGCACGTCCTTGGCGGCCTGCGCCTTGCCGCTCCGCTCGGAGCCCACGGGCGTCGTCATCGTCCGGGCCCCCTGCTGGGTCGTGCTGCTGCGCTGGACGCCCGTGTTCATGTAGCCCTCGTTGTCGTAGCAGATGTAGAGGACGGGCTCGCCGCGCTCGGCGGCCCCCGAGAGCGCCTGGAACCCGACGTCGGCGGTCGTGCCGTCGCCGACGAAGGCGACGCAGCGCGTGCGCCGGCCCTGGCGCCGGAGCTGGCGCACCACGCCCGTCATGAGCGAGGGGACGTTGGTCATGAGCCCGGTGACGGCGGGCAGCCGCGTGGTGGCGGAGGCGTTGAGGCCCGTGACGAGCATGACGGCGCAGCCGGGGGCGCCGAACACGACCACGTCCTCGCCGATCAGGCGGAAGGTGAGGCGGAAGGCGAGCTCGGCCGCGCAGCCGGGGCAGAGGCCGACGCCGGGCGTGAACGGATCGGGGTGCCGGAAGCGCCGGGCGAGCGACGAGGTCTCCACCCAGGAGAGCGTCCCTGTCGGGCACGCCTCGACGCACGCCGGCCGGCCGTCGCACGTGTCGCACTTCGCGGCGCGACCGCGGCCGAGGTCGTAGGTAATCCCGCCCCAGACGCAGGCGATGGCGCAGGCGCCGCAGCCGACGCAGCGCGTCTCGCTGAGCCGCACGACACCGGCGTCCTCCTTGACGATCGCCCCCGTCGGGCACGCGTCGCGGCAGGCGGGCTCACCGCACTGGCCGCAGGTGACGGCGCCGTGGAAGGCGACCTCGGGGAGGTCGAGCGCGGTGATGCGCCCCACCGTGCGCGCGCGCGCGCACGCCTCCGCGCACGC
Source organism: Candidatus Rokuibacteriota bacterium (assembly GCA_016179925.1). Lineage (GTDB taxonomy): Bacteria > Methylomirabilota > Methylomirabilia > Rokubacteriales > CSP1-6 > JACPCG01. The sequence continues at coordinate 4,180 of JACPCG010000192.1, forward strand.
GCGGCAGCCCGGCGGGCACGCGCCGAAGTCGATCGCGAGCGTGTCGCGGAGCACGGGGAGCGCGGCCGTCGCCATCTCAGGCCACCTCCCGCTGGCTCAGCGCGGCGAGCCAGCGCGCGCCCTCCACCGGGCGCGCGAGCAGCAGCTCCGCGTGCTCGCGCGCGGGCACGCCCTGCCGGATCAGCCAGCCGAGCGCGCCCGGGTCCACCGGGACCTCGACGAAGCTCGCGCCGACCAGGCGCGCGCCGGCGAAGAGGAGCCGGCCCCGGGCCCGGCCCCGGGTGCGCGCCAGGCTCGCCCACTCGGGACGGATCTCCGTCGCGCCGACCGTCACCGCCACGCGGCCGAAGAAGTTGAACGCGTTGGCGGGCAACCACCCTTCGTGCTCGACGGGACGCCCGGCCATGTTCAGGCCGGCCACGCGTCCCTGGCCCGCCGCCGTCGGCAGGACCGGGTGGACGCCGGGCGTCCCGTCAGCCGACGGGCCCTCGGCCACGTCGCCCGCCGCGTACACGTCGGGAAGATTCGTCACCATCCTCCGGTCCACGAGAACGCCGCGGCCGACGGCGAGGCCGGAGCCGGCGAGAAAGCCCGCGCGCGGGCCCACGCCGACGCACGCCACGACGACGTCCGCCGGCTCGCGGCGCCCGTCCGAGAGGGTGAGCGCGACGCCGCGCCCCGCGCGCTCGAGCGCGGTCGCGCGCCGCCCGAGCCGGAGCGCCACCCCGCGGCTCTCGAACAGCGCGGCGATCTCGCCCGCCAGCTCGGCGTCGAAGCTCCGCGGCAGCACCTGCCGCTCCTGCTCGATCACGGCCACGTGGATCCCGCGGCCCCGGTGCACGAGCGCTTCGGCGAGCTCCATGCCGATGAGCCCGGCGCCCAGCACGGCCACGCGCGCCCCGTCGTGGAGGCGCGCGCGCAGGGCGCGCAGGTCGCCGAGACGCGTGAACGCGAGCAGCTCGACCCCGTCCGGGTTCTCGAGCGCCGGGCGCAGCGACTCCGAGCCCGAGGCGAGCAGCAGCGTGTCGTAGCCGAGGGCTGCGCCGTCGCCCAGGCGCACCTGGCGGCGCTCAGCGTCGAGGGCGGTGACCGCGGCGCCGAGGCGCAGCCGGCAGCGCCCGCGCGCGAAGAAGGCCTCGGGGCGCAGCGCGATCCGCGTCTCGTCGATCCGCCCGGCGAGGAGATGCGGCAGCACGGTCGGCGAGTACGGCGGGTCGGGCTCCGCGGAGAGGAGGGTGACCGCGTCGTCGGGGCAGGCCCGGCGGATCGCCTCCACCGCGCTCAGTCCCGCGGTGCCGGCGCCGACGATCACGTGGTGGCGGGCCCTCGCCACGGCGCTCACTCGAGCCCCAGCCAGACGACCTCGGGCCCCGGCTCGCCGCGCCCGCGCGCGACGGTCGTCCGCACCGCGTCCTCCAGCATCTCGCGGCGGATGTCGGCCCCCGCCAGCCCGCCGATGAAGTTCACGAGCGGCATCCGCGCCTCGAGGTCGGCCGCCGTCGCCCTGACGTCCACGTAGAGGTGCCCGCTGTTCCAGCCGAAGCAGACGCTGCGGTCGAGCACGCCCACCGCGCGGCGGCCGCGCATCAGCTCGGCGAGGCGCCGGCGCGGGAAGGGCCGGAACATCCTGATGCGCGCGAGCCCCGCCCGGACTCCCTCCTGCCGCAGGTGGTCGATCGCGACCTTGAGCGTGCCGCAGGCGCTGCCGGTACCGACGAGCAGCACCTCGGCGTCCTCGGTCCGGTAGGCCTCGATGCTGCCGCCCCAGGCGCGCCCGAACGCGGCCTGGAACTCGCCGTCGAGCGACTCCGCGAGGTCGAGCGCCCGCTGCATGGCCTGGCAGTGCTTGTAGCGGTACTCGGCGTAGAGCTCGCCGAGCACGAAGGCGCCGAAGCTGAGCGGGGCCTCCGTCGAGAGCACCGGCCGCTTGCCGACGCCGACGGCGGCGAGGAAGCGGTCGACCGCCTCCTGCGTCGGCACGCCCACGGGCTCGGAGAGGTGCGAGAGGTAGTAGCCGTCGTAGCAGACGTTGACCGGGAGCTGGACGTTCGGGTCCTCCGCCAGCCGGTAGGCGACCAGGATCGAGTCGAGGATCTCCTGGCAGCTCTCGGCGACGAGCTGGACCCAGCCGCCCTCCTTCACCATCATGATGTCCTGCTGGCCGCTCGACACCGTGTGCGGCGCGCACTGCTCGCGCGTGGCCACGCTCATGACGACGGGCACCCGCTGGCCGGAGGCGTAGAGGTAGGCGTCGTACATGAACATGAGGCCCATGGAGGACGTCGCGGTGAAGGCGCGCCCGCCCGCCGTCACCGCGCCGACCGCCGCCGACAGCGCCGAGTTCTCCCCCTCGACCTCCACCGTCTCCGCGTCGAGGCGCCCCTCCGCCCGGAACTTGTAGAGCTGCTCGAGGAGCGGCGTCTGGGGCGAGATCGGGTACGAGGCGAGGAGATCCGGCCGGCAGAGGAGCACCGCCCAGGCGGCGGCCTTGTTGCCGTCCATCACGCGGACGTCCGCGGCAGGGCGCAGGGCTCCCGTCGTCATGCGCCGTCCTCCTCCCGCATCACGATGGCGGCGGCCGGGCACACGCGCGCGCAGAGGCCGCATCCCTTGCAGTAGGTGAGGTCGGCGGCGAAGTGCGTGCCGCGGTCGCGGATGCAGTTGTTCGGACACCAGAGCCAGCAGAGGCCGCAGTGCGAGCAGCGCGCCTCGCGCACGACGGGGCGCTCGAGGCGCCAGTCGCCGGTGCGGATCACCAGCAGCGCGTCGGGATCCGCCCACGCCCCCTCGAACGGGCTACGGAACCGCATGCGCCGCCTCCGGGACGGTGACGAGCCTCGCCTCGCGGTAACCGCGCTCGAGGGCGCGGCGGTTGCCGTCGAGCGCGTCGCCCTCGAAGTAGTCGGGCAGCACATCGAGCAGCGCCCCGCGCGAGACCCAGCGCGTGAGGCCGGCGAAGGCGCCGAGGATCGCCGTGTTGGCGGCAGGCCGCCCCAGCTCCTCGAGCGCGATGGCGGTGGCGCGCACGATGCCCGCCAGTCCCACCCGGACGCCGGGCGGGAGGGGCGGGAGCGTAGCGCCGTTGACCACGAGCGCGCCCCCGGCCTTGAAGCCGTCGAAGATGACGCCGGTGCGGACGAGCCCGGGGTCGAGCAGGATCAGGCAGTCGGGCGCGTACACCTGCGTGCGCTCGCGGATCGGCGCCGTGTCCAGGCGCAGGAACGCGGCCACCGGCGCTCCCCGGCGCTCGAAGCCGAACATCGGGAAGGCGGCGGCGAAGCCCCCGGCGCGGACGAGGGCGGCGGCGAGGATCTCGGCCGCCATGGCCACCCCCTGCCCGCCCCGGCCGTGGAAGCGGATCTCTTTCATCGCGCGCCGGGCACGTGGGGCAGGTACCGCCCCGCCTTCGCGATCGCGTACTTCACGTAGAAATCGCCGCTCAGCGACGCGGCGCCGACGAGCGCGAGCAGCCCGAGCGAGACCGGCGTCACCACGTTCCACAGGCCGACGAGGAGCGGCACGACGAGGCCCAGCGCGACCACGCCGCCGTAGAACGCGGCGGCGACCCGCCCGCGCAGGAGGTCCTCCACCGACCGGCGCGCCCCCACCGACGCACTCGCCATGATCGTGAGGTAGAAGAGGATGCACACACCGGCGGAGAGCCCGATCCACAGCTCGAGCAGCTCGAGCAGCCCCTGGTCCACGCCGGCGCCCCACCACGGCAGGAAGAGGAGCAGCAGCGCCACGCCCCCCCGCAGCGCGTACGCGACGTAGAGGATCGGCAGCAGCGACGAGTTCCAGAACGGGATGGCGCGGCACACGGCGTAGACGTTGCCCTTGTAGAGCATCACCACCACCGCCCCGAGCAGCGACAGCGTCCACAGCGCGCCCGCCGCCGCCGTGTCGTCGCGGCCGGTGGCGAGCGTGAGCGCGAGGTAGGCCACCGCGGCGGCGAGCGCCAGGGTGAGCCCGAGGAAGCCACGGCCGACCCACGAGGTGCGGACCTTCACCATCCGCCAGAAGCGCCCGGGGCGGCCGAGGAACAAGAGGTGCGCCAGCCCGCTCGCCGCGAGCAGGAGCACGCTCGCCACCTCGCCCGGCAGGTACCCGAACGCGCTCGCGAAGGCCCAGCCCCCGGCGCCGACGCCGGACAGGAAGTGGCCGGCGATCAGGAGGAGCCCGCGGCCGTCCACCCACTCGCGCTGCGGGCGCGCCGTCTCCTGGAAGTCGTCGAGGAGCGTGTCGTAGGGGCGCGTGAAGACACCCATTGAGCCGCCTCCCTCACGCCGGCAGGAAGTACACGGACGGCCCGGTGCCCAGTTCGGGATGGAGCGGCTCGCCGCAGCGCTCCTTGATGAGCCGGCTCACCTCGCTCTGCGGGTCGTCGAGGTCCCCGAACGTCCGCGCCTTGGTCGGGCAGGTCACCACGCAGCTCGGCAACTGCCCGTGCTCGAGCCGGTGAGCGCAGAAGTTGCACTTCATCACGACGCCGACCGGGTGCTGCGCGTAGCCGAGCGCCTCGTACTCCGTCGGCCCCTGCGCGCCGAAGTACCAGCGTGCCCGGTCGTTGAAGTAGCGCGCCTCGTACGGGCACGCCTGCATGCAGTACCGGCAGCCCACGCAGAGCTCGCGGTCGATGTCGACGATGCCGTCGGGCCGCTTGACGGTGGCCCCGGTCGGGCAGACCGCCTCGCAGGGCGGGATCTCGCAGTGCATGCAGAGCATCGGCAGGTACACCTTGCGCACGTTCGGGTAGGTGCCGGTCTCGCGCTTGACCACGCGCGCGAAGAACACGCCCGGCGGTGTGGCGTGCTCGGCCTTGCAGCTCACCTGGCAGCCGTAGCAGCCGAAGCAGCGCTTGAGGTCGATCACCATCCCGTACCTCATGGGACGACCCTCACCTTCGCGCAGAGATCGAGGTTGAGGTTGACCGGGTTGGTGTGTTCGTAGTCGACCTCGAGCAGCTCGTTGAAGAAGACGCCCTTGCCCCGCGCGACCGGCTGGTGCCGGGACCAGTGCCCGGCGCAGGCGGCGATGCCGACGCCCTCGGGGTGGATCCCCTCGGTCAGCTTCACCCGGCCGCTCACCCGCCGGCCCGTCGCCGACTCCACCCACACCGTGTCGCCGTCCCGGATCCCGCGCCGCCGCGCCGTCTCCGTGTTGAGCGCGATACGGTACGAGTACGGGTCCATGCGCGAGGCCTCGTCGAGCCAGGGGTTCTCCATCGTGAAGCCGTTGGTGTGCAGCACGTCGCGGTAGTAGAAGGCGTAGAGGTCGTACGCGGCGTCCTCGACCTCGTGTGACGGGCACGGCAGCCACTCGGGCAGCGGACTGTAGTAGGCGGGGTCGAAGGTCATGCCGCGGGAGGCGGCGATCCGCCGGATCTTCTCGCCGAGCCCGAGCATGAACTCCCAGTAGATCGGCACCCGCACGTCGACAAAGGGGCGCCAGTACACCTCCTCCATCGTCTTGGGCCAGGTGATGACCCCGTGCTCCTTGAACCAGGCGAGGTCGTGGGTCGGGCCGAACTTGTGCTGGAGCTCCCGGTCGGCGACCTCCTCGAACGTGTAGGCCTTCTTCGGGTCGAGCATCTGCGGCCCGTCGAGCCCGTAGAAGACGTTGAGCGCCATGTTCATCTCGGGCCCGAGCCCCATGCGGTAGGCGAGCCCGAGCAGCACCTCGCGGGCGCTCCGGCGCTCGTGGGTGAGCGGCACCACGGGCTGGCGGATCGGCCATCCCCACGTCCCCGGCCCCGCCGGGTGGTTGAAGATGAACGGGAAGTTCGGCCGCGGGTCGAGGACCTCGAGGTAGCTGGCGTCGGGCAGGATGATGTCGGCGAAGTCGGAGAACTCGTTGAGGAAGAGGTCGAAGGAGACAACGAAGTCGAACCTCCCGAGCGTCTCCGCGACCGTGTCCTTGTTGCCCACGCTCATGAGCGAGTTGGCGCCGTAGTTGAGGAGCATCTTCGGCCGGTACGGCAGCTCGAAGCGCTGCCACCACTGCTCCTGGTCGGCCGATGCCATCAGCGGCGAGACGTGGGAGAGCGGGAACAGCTCGATGAACCCCATCGAGTCCGGGTGCCGCGGCTCCGCCGGCGGGTACGGGAGATGCGGCAGCATCCACGTCCCCGGCGTCATGAGCCCGTCGCGCTCGGCGCGCGGCACGTAGCGCGGCCGGCCCGTCTCCGGGTGGCCGTGGCACACCGGGTTGAAGCCGAGCGCCCCGCCCACGACGTCGGCGGCGCCCACCACCTGGTTCAGCAGGTCGATCGCGAAGCAGATGTGCGACGAGTTCTTGTGGCCCTGCGCGCCGCGGAAGTAGATCGCCGCCGCCGGACGGTACGGCAGCCGCACGCCGTCGAGCACGATCGTCGAGCCCACGCGCGCGGCCTCCCCAAACTCGCGGGCCAGACGGCGGATCGTCGCCGCCTGCACGCCCGTGATCCGCTCGGCGCGCTCGGGCGCGTAGCGCTTGACGTGCTCCTTGAGGAGCTCGAACGCGGGCCGGCACGCCTCGCCGGCGACCTCATAGGTGCCGAGCAGCGCCGGGTCCTTCGCCGCCGGGTCGTCGTACGCCCGCGCCGCCCCGGTCGCCGCGTCCCACACCAGCGGCTTGCCGCTCTCGGGGTCGCGCGCGTGCGTCCCGTCCGGGCGCACCAGGTACGGGCCGTTGGTCTTCGTCTTGAGGTAGTCGGCGTCCCAGATGCCGAGCTCGTTGAGCAGACAGTTGACCATCGCGAGCGCCATGGCGGCGTCCGTGCCGACGCGGATCGGGACCCACTCGTTGGCCTTGGAGGCGGCGAAGTTGCAGATGGGGTCGACGACCACCATGCGCATGCCCCGCGCGCGCGCATCAGCGGCCTGCTCCATGTTCGGCGTCGCGGCGTGGCCGGCGCCGTGGCCCTTGGACGCCCCGAAGTAGAGCGCGTAGGTGCAGTGCTTGAAGTCGGGCACGAGCGACCACGAGGCGTGCATGATGCCGCCGACGGCGTGGGCGCCGTTGCCGCAGTGGATGCCGCCGCCGGCCACCCACATGTTCGGGGTGCCGAAGGCCCAGCCGAAGGTGAAGAAGAGCAGCGACGAGGGCGCCAGCGTCGTCGTCACCTGGATCATGAGCTGGCGCGGGTCTTCGGCCCGGAGCTTCTCCATCCGCACCTGGATCTCCTCGAGCGCCTCCTCCCACGTGATCCGCTTCCAGCCGGGGTCGATGCCGATGCCCTTCCGGGGGTTCGTGCGCCGCAGCGGGTAGTTCACCCGGTTCGGGTCGTAGAGGATCATGATCCCGGAGAGCCCCTTGGCGCAGATGCGGCCGTTGCCGACGGGGCTCGCCGGGTTGCCCTCGATCTTGACGAGGGTGCCGTTCACGCGATGGGCGAGGATCGAGCATCCGCCGTAGCAGATCGTGCACGCCGACGGGATCCACCGGTCTTCCTGGGCCGCCTGTCCGTTCCCTGCCGGGGTGCCCATGGCGTCTCCTCCTAGCCGGGGTTATTCATGAACGCCGCACGCGCGGGTCAGACGGTGGCACGAGGAGAGCGGCTCCGGGAGCGGTCGACGAGACGTTCCCGCCGCGTGGCCGCGGATCCCGCGCGCCGGATGGAGCCCAGCCGCGGTGGGACGCGCGGGCCGCCGACCGCGTGGTCGAGCGACCCCTCCCGGGGCCGCTCTCCTCGTGCCACCGTTAGCCTCCGCTCGCGCCGGGCATGAAGTAGATGAGCACCTCGGACGATCCCGGCTCGACGCCGGCCGTCGGCAGCGGCGCGTCGAGCATCGCGTCGTCCACCGCGTTGCCGTTGACGAAGATCCGCGTGTGCATCTGGAGTCGCCGGGGCGGGGCCAGGGTGCGGTAGATGCGCTGCGTGAACTCGGGGCCGTAGCACGTCTCGAGCCGGTCGAGGAGCTGGCGGAGCGTGAGCCCCGCTTCGCCGGCCAGCTCGGTCTCCCGCGCGCGCAGCGTGGTCGCGAGCGGTCCCATGAACTGGACGCGAATACTCATATTCTTCTACGTATGTGTCGGAACGTAAGTCGGCTCGGCCGGTCGGTCAATGAGCCGATCGCACGGTTTCCCTGGCGCATCCGGCGGGGTGGACGGACAGGCTTGGCCGATGTCTGCCCCTTTCGACCTGTAGGTAGCTGAACGTTCGCGGGGCGAGTCGCCTGCCGCGCGTCACCGAGCGCTTGCGCCCTCCTCGATGATCTTAGTCGCCCGCAGCCGCGCGGTCCTCCGTGAGCGTGATCGTGCGGCCCTGGCGCGCCGACAGCGCCCAGGCCTCGCCCGTCTTGCGGAACTCGCCCAGGTGGAGTGTCACGGTCGAGCTGGCGTAGTCGGCGACGAGACTCCCGCGCTCGCCCACGATGACGCACTCGCGGTGTGTGCCAGGGACGAAGTAGTTCGCCTCGACCACCGCCGGGATGTCGCCGTAGTGCACGATCGTGAGCGACAGATCGTCGAGCCCGCGACCGAGATAGTCGCGCTGGAGGGCCGCGACGGCCGTCGCCTCCTGCTCGAAGAGGTCCGCGAAGAGGTCGAAGTAGTGGCTCGCGTCCGTCTGGGTCACGCCCACGTCGGTGCGCGGGCGCTTGAACCCGGCGAAGCGCCCCGTCGCGTAGCGCACGGCGCCGACGCGCCCGGCCCGGAGTGCGCCTCGGAGCGCCGCGGTCACGGGGTGGAAGCGGAAGATGTGGCCCACCTGGACGACGCGTCCGGCGTTCTGCGCCGCCGCTTCGACCTCGCGGCCCTCGGCGACGGTCGCGGCGAGCGGCTTCTCGACGAAGCAGTGGCGTCCGGCTTCGAGGCACACCCCCGCGATGGCGCGATGGCTGTCGGCGGGCGTCACGATGTCCACGGCGTCCACGTGCGGGAGCGCGGCGCGGTACTCGGCCACCACGCGCGCGGGGTCCACGCCCTGCTTCACCGCCCATTCGCGGCGCGGCGCCGAAACCTCGGCGACCCAGACGCCGGCGCCCAGCGCTCGCAGGACGCGCAGGTGCTTCTCGCCCCAGCGGCCGAGGCCGACGAGCAGGACGTTCATCGCGGCCTACTCGTGGAGGAGGTCGCCGCCGAGGTCCTCGGCGACTTCGTAGCGGAGGACGCGCGCGTTCATCCAGCGGACGACGAGGAGGTCGGCGAAGGCGACGAACGCGCGGTTCAGCACGCCGTACTTCGACCGCCCGAACCGCCGCGGCCGGTGGCGCACGGAGACCTCGAGCACGCGGTAGCCCCGCATCTTGAGAAGTGTCGGGATGAAGCGGTGGAAGCCGCGGTAGAGGACGAGGTCGCGCAGGCACTCGCGGCGGAAGGCGCGGAAGGTGCAGCCGCTGTCCTGGATAGACTCGTCGCTCAGCCGGTTGCGCACGCGGTTGGCGACGCGCGAGGAGACGCGGCGGAGCCAGGTGTCGCCCTCGCCGCGCTTCGCCCGCCAGCCCGTGACCGCGTCCCAGCGGCCGAGGTGAGCGAGCAGCGTCGGGATGTCGCGCGGGTCGTTTTGCAAATCGGCGTCCATCACCACGACCCACGTCCCCCGCGCCGCCTTGAAGCCGGCGTCCGTCGCCGCCGTCTCGCCCGCGTTCGCCTTCAGCCGCACGAGGCGCACGCGCCGGTCCGCCTCGTGGAAGCCGCGGATGATCTCCGCGCTGCGGTCGCGGCTGCCGTCGTCCACGAAGACCACCTCGAACACGCGGCCGAGGCCGTCGAGCACCCCGCGCAGCTCCTCCCAGAGCGGCCGGAGGCTCTCCTCCTCGTCGTAGACGGGGATGACGACCGAGAGCTCAACCATCGCGCTCGCCCTTCGCCGCGCGAGTCCCTCCCTGCCACTCGGCGACGAGTGTCTGCGGCAGTCCGAGCCGGTCGAGCACGCGCGCGACCGTGTGGTTCACGATGTCGTCGAGGCCCTTCGGCCGGTTGTAGAAGGCCGGCATCGGCGGCAGGACGACCGCGCCCATCTCGGCGAGCGCCGTCATGCACCGGAGGTGCCCGAGGTGCAGCGGCGTCTCGCGCACGAGCATGATCAGCGGCCGGCCCTCCTTGAGCGTCACGTCCGCGGCCCGCGCGACGAGCGAGTCCGAGTGGCACGAGGCGATCGCGCCCGCGGTCTTCATCGAGCACGGCGCGATCACCATGCCGATGGTCCGAAACGAGCCGGAGGCGATGGAGGCGCCGATGTCCTTGTTGTCGTAGTGGACGGTGGCGAGCGCCTCGACGTCCTTCACCGCGTACGCCGTCTCCTCGACGATCGTGCGCTTGCCCGGCGCCGAGATGACGAGATGGGTCTGGACCTCCGCGTGGCGGCGGAGAATCTCGAGCAGCCGGATCCCGTAGATCGCGCCCGTCGCGCCCGTGATGCCGACGACCAGGCGCGTCACAGCCGGAACCTCTTGCGGAACACTTCGTCGCGCGTCTTCTGATAGAGGATCTCCCACTCGCGGCTGCCCTCGGGGACCGGGCGCGAGTAGGACGCCAGGATCTTGCGCACCTCGCCGTCGATCGAGTCCGCGAGCTTCGCTTCTTCGCTGAGCGCCCGCATGACCTCGGTGCGCAGCTCGTCGGGCGCCTTCACGTTCACGCCCGGCATTCCGCCGAGCTCCTTCACGATCAGGTCGGTGAGGTGGAAGATGCGCTCGCGGCTCATCCGCATCAGATGACGAACCCCCGCTCGCGCGCGAGCTTCTCCTTGACCTTGCCGAGGAGCTGGCGGTAGTCGGCCGCGGAGTCCTTGATCTGCTTGGCGTGCTCGAGCAGGAGCTTGCGCGCGTCCTCCTCGAGCTTCTCCTCGGCGACGAGGTTGTCGAGCACGATGTGGCGCACGGCCGCGCGCGCCGCGGCCTCGTCCTTGATCTCCGCGACTTTCCTGGTCACCAGCCGCTTCACGACGGCGTCTGCCATCCGTTCTGCAACCGCGTCGTGGCGAGGCATACTCACCGAGCCTACTCCGCCGCGACGCAGGGAGTCAAGGAACGGCGGGCAGCGAGAAGGCGATGCGCGTGCCGCGCGCGGGCGCGCTGTCGATCCGGATCCGCCCGCCGTGCGCCTCGACGAGCGACTTCACCACGGCGAGCCCGATGCCGGTGCCGCGCGCCGTGCCCGCGGCTTCCGGCGCCCGGTAGTACGGCTCGAAGATGCGCGCGAGCGACTCGGCCGGGATGCCCGCGCCTTCGTCCTCGACCTCGACGTCCACCGCGGCGCCGTCCGCAGCCGGGCGCGCCCGCACCCGCACCGTCCGCCCCGGCGGCGAGTACTTCAGCGCGTTCGAGATGAGGTTCGCCAGGATGCGCTCGAGCGCGTCCGGATCGGCGTCGACCCGCGGCAACCCCGGCGCGCAGTCCACGACGATCGGATGCGTCGCGCTGCCGCGACGGAAGACGTCGGCCGTCGCGACAAGCAGCGCTTCGATCGCGACCGGCGCCCGGCGGAGCTCGAGGGCCAGGCCGCGCTCGATCCGGGACAGGTCGAGCAGGTCGCTCACGATCCGGCCGAGGCGCTTCGCCTCGCCCCGCATGATCCCGGCGAGCCGCCTCACCTCGTCGGGCGGCAGCCGCCGCATCGCCAGCAGCTCCGAGAATCCCTGGAGCGCCGTGAGCGGCGTCCTGAGCTCGTGGGACGCGATCGCCACGAACGACGACTTGGCGCGGTCGAGCTCCTCCAGGCGGCGCGTCGCCTCCGCCACCTTCTGCGCCAGCTCCTCGGCGAAGCGCCGCTGGCGCGCCGCGAGCCGGGCGTTCTCGAGCGCCAGCCCGATGTGGGCGCCGAGCGCCTCGAGCGCCGCGCGCTCGTCGCCGCCGAGCTCGCCCGCCCGCTCCAGCGCGAGCGCGCCGAGCAGCCGGCCGCCGGCGAGCAGCGGCGTGACGAAGACCCGGCGCGGCCGCCGGCCGCCGCCCGCGTCGGACACGAAGGCCGGCTCGGCCGTCGTCATGACCGTCGCGGCGACCGAGCCCGGCGCGACGGCGCCGCCGCCGGTGACCACCAGCCGCTCGCCGTCCCGAACGGCGAGCGCGACGGCGGTCATCCGGAGACGGCGCGCCAGTACCGCGCCGAGCCGTTCGAGCGCCTCCTCGAGCGGCGCCTCCTCGGCGAGCACGCGCTGCGTGGCGACGAGCGTCTCGTAGCGCTCCCGCAGCCGGACCGCGCGCGTGGTGAGGGCGCCGACGAGCGTGCCGGTTCCCGCCACGATGCCCAGCGTCGCGAGGCCTTCGGCGGTCTCGGGCGTGAGGCCGGAACGCTCGAGCTCCGGCAGCACGAACGGCGCATAGAGGAGGAGCGCCGCCGCGGCGGCGAGCGCGCCGCCGAAGGCGCCGCCGCGCAGCGCGCCCAGGACGACGGGCGCCAGGTAGGCGTGGCGCAGCGGCGAGGCCGGATCGCCGCCCAGCAGGGCGAGGAGCGCCGTGATTGCCAGGAGCGCCGCCCCGAGACCCGCGGCGATGCGCGCCGTCACGCGCCCGGCCCGAGCAGGCGGTACGCCGCGAAGAAGAGGATCGCGCCGGCGGCGCCGGGGACGAGGCTCCCCGACCACCAGAAGAGCCCGCAGCTCACCGCGCTCAGGAGCGTCAGGTAGAACGCGGCGCCGGCGAGCAGCTCGACGCTCTTCGGCAGGAGCGGATCCAGGAGATAGCGGGCCACGCACGCCGTCGCCGAGAGAGCGAGCCCCGCGCCGAAGGACCAGCGGCGCTGGGCGCGGTTGAAGAGCGCACCGCGGAAGAAGGCCTCAGCGGCCGGCACGTTCGCGCCGAGGTCGTACGCGAGCGCGCCGAGCACCGCGCCCGCGGCGTCGAGGCGGAGACGGACGCCGAGCGTCAGCGACGCGGAGACGAGCAGATGGCCGCCGAGGCAGAGGCCGGCCAGCGCGCCCACGCCGACGGCGGGCCACGGGACCGGGCCGCCGAGGCCGAGCCCCGCGAGCCTCCCGCCGCGCGCGCGCCATGCGAGCCACCCCGGAACGCCGACATAGGCGAGGGCGCCGAGCGGATGGAGCGCGGCCGCCGTGGCCGCGCACGCGAGGAGCCCCACGGCGACCAGCCCCACGCGCGCACGGCAGCCCGCCCAGGCGAGCGCGGTCGCGAGGAGCGCGCCGTGACCCGCGGCGACGCCGACGATCCCGAGGACCGCGGGCGGCAGGAGCCCCGCGCGCGCCAGCCCCACGGCGCCAGCGGCCGCGGCCGCGAGCGCCGCGAGGACCGGCGCCGGCGTGTCAGCGAGCAGGCGCGTTGGCGGCGGCGAGGACTGGTCGAGCGCCCACATGCGGAGTCGCCGGCGACAGCTCGCGCGCGAGGGCGACGAAGGCGGCCACCGCCCGCGCGTCCAGCGTGCGCCCCGCCTGCCGCCCGAGGTGGTCGAGCGCCGCCTCCTGCGACAGCGCCGCGCGGTACGGCCGATCCGACGTGAGGGCGTCGAACACGTCGGCGACGGCGACGACGCGCGCCCCGATCGGGATCGCGTCGCCCGCGAGACCATCCGGGTACCCGGTGCCGTCGCAGCGCTCGTGGTGGTAGCGGATCGTCACGGCGCCACCGGCGAAGAACTCGAACGGCGCGACGATCTGGGCGCCGATGAGCGGGTGCTTCCGCATCAGCGCCCACTCGTCCTCGTCGAGCGCGCCCTGCTTGCGCAGCACCGCCTCGGGCACGCCGATCTTGCCGATGTCGTGGAGAAGCCCCGCCTGCCCGATCATCTCGGCCTCGTGGGGCGGCAGGCCGAGCGCCTGCGCCAAGCTCCGGCTCGCGGCGCCCACGCGCTCGGAGTGGCCGCGCGTGTAGGGGTCCTTCGCCTCGAGCGCGTTCGCCAGCCCGAGGAGCGACTGGTAGATCGAGCGCTGCACCTGCTGGTAGAGGCGGCGGACGTCCTCGGCGTAGCGCAGGGTCTGCTGGTAGGCGGCGTTGAGCCGGCGGTACGCGGCGGCGAGGTCGTCGCGAGCGCCGGGTGCCGCGGCTACTCGGGCTGCCATGTCCCGGCCCGCGGCAGGAGGGCATCGACCAGCGCCAGGAGGCGCACGGGTGAGAACGGCTTCGTCAGATAGTGGTCCGCGCCGGCGGCGAGGCCGCGCGCCACGTCGTCCTCCTGCGCCGCCGCCGTCAGCATGACGATCTTCGCCGCCGCGAGCGCGGCCGTGCGTCTGAGGCGCGCGCAGACCTCGAGCCCGCTCACGTCCGGGAGGTGGACGTCGAGCAGAATGAGCTCGGGCCGGAGCATTTCGGCGCGCGCGAGCGCGGCGGCCCCGTCGAGCGCCTCGACCACCCGCACCCGCTCGTCCTCGAGCGTCACGCGGACGAGCTCGACGATGTGCGGCTCGTCGTCCGCGATCAGGATCGTCGGCATCGCCGCTGGCTGGCGCAAGCGCGATGCCAGCGCCGGCGGCGTGGCAGGGCGGGCAGTTAGCGCGGGCGGGCGACCCGCGCTGCTCAGCGGAGCGGGCGAAGTGCCTGCGCCGCTGGGCAGCGGGGGCCGAGGGCTATTTCACCTCGGTGGCGCCCCGGTCTGCCCGGATGACGGGGCGTCGCATTCAGTGGCCGCGGCCGGCGACCTGGAGCCGGGCGAGCGCCCGGGCGAGCGCGGCCGCCGCCCGCGCGAAGTCGACGTCGTCCTGGGACCGGCCGCTGAGCCGCTGCTCGGCGCGCTCCCGGGCCCGCTCGGCGCGGGCGCGGTCGATCTCCTCCGGCCGCTCCGCGGTGTCGGCGAGGACGATCACCTTGTCGTTGCGCACTTCGGCGAAGCCGCCCGACACGGCCAGGTAGTGCTCGTCGCGGCCGACGCGGTACATGACCTCGCCGATGCCGAGCGTCGTCAGGAACGGCGCATGGCCGGGCAGGACGCCGAAGTAGCCTTCGATGCCGGGCGCGACGACCTCGTCCGCCGTCTCGGAGACGGCCAGACGCAGCGGCGTCGCGAGCTCGAGCGTCAGACGATCGGCCACTAGGCGGCGGCCTCGCGGAGGCGCTTGGCCTTGTCGATGGCCTCGCCGACGTCGCCGACCATGTAGAACGCCTGCTCGGGCAGGTCGTCGTGCTTGCCGTCCACGACCTCCCTGAAGCTCTTCACGGTGTCGGCGAGCTTCACGTACCGTCCCTGCGTGCCCGTGAACGCCTCGGCGACGAACATCGGCTGCGAGAGGAAGCGCTGGAGCTTGCGGGCTCGCGCCACGATGAGTTTGTCATCGTCCGAGAGCTCCTCCATGCCGAGGATGGCGATGATGTCCTGGAGGTCGCGGTAGCGCTGCAAGATCGACTGCACCGCCCGCGCCGTCTGGTAGTGCTCGTCGCCGAGGATCGCGGGATCGAGGATCCGCGAGGTCGAGGCGAGCGGGTCCACGGCCGGATAGATGCCCAGCTCGGTGAGCGGCCGGCTCAGCACGGTCGTCGCATCGAGGTGGGCGAAGGCCGTGGCCGGCGCCGGGTCGGTGATGTCGTCCGCCGGGACGTAGATCGCCTGCACCGAGGTGATCGAGCCCTTCTTCGTGGACGTGATGCGCTCCTGGAGCGCGCCCATCTCGGTCGCCAGGGTCGGCTGGTAGCCGACGGCCGAGGGCATCCGCCCCAGGAGGGCCGACACCTCGGAGCCTGCCTGCGTGAATCGGAAAATGTTATCGATGAACAGAAGAACATCCTGGCCTTCTTCATCCCTGAAGTATTCGGCGGCGGTCAACCCGGTGAGCCCGACGCGCAGGCGCGACCCCGGCGGCTCGGTCATCTGGCCGAAGATCAGCGCGGTCTTCTCGATGACGCCCGACTCCTTCATCTCGTGGTAGAGGTCGTTGCCTTCGCGCGTGCGCTCCCCCACCCCGGCGAAGACGGAAATGCCGCCGTGCTGCTTGGCGATGTTGTTGATCAACTCCATGATGAGAATGGTCTTGCCGACTCCCGCGCCACCGAAGAGCCCGGTCTTTCCGCCCCTGGTATAGGGCTCGAGCAGGTCCACGACCTTGATCCCGGTCTCGAACATCTCGACCCGGGTGGACTGCTCGTCGAAGGGCGGCGCCGGCCGGTGGATCGGATAGGTCTTCTTCGCCTGGATCGCGGGCCCCTTGTCCACGGGCTCGCCGATGATGTTCAGGATGCGGCCGAGCGTCTCCCGCCCGACCGGAATCATGATGGGCGCGCCGGTGTCGTTGACGGTCATGCCGCGCCGCAGCCCATCCGTGGACGCCATCGCGACGGCGCGCACCGCGCTCTCCCCCAGGTGCTGCGCCACCTCGAGCACGAGCTTCTGCGAGTAGGAGAAGATGTCCTTGATCTCGACGCCCTGCACCTCGAGGGCGTTGTAGATCGCGGGCAGCCGGCCCGGCTCGAACTCGACGTCCACGACAGGTCCGATGACCTGGAGGATCTTCCCGACGCTCATGACTCCGCTCCCTTTCATAAGCTCGCCTCGAACGGCGGGGCCCCAGCCCCGCGACGTTCTGCGGCTCGCACTACTGCTTGAGGGCCTCGGCGCCGCCGACGATGTCGAGCAGCTCCTTGGTGATCTTCTCCTGGCGCGCCTTGTTGTACTGGATCGTCAGCACCCCGATCATCTCCTTGGCGTTCTTCGTCGCCGCCTCCATCGCGGTCATCCGCGCGCCGTACTCCCCCGCGATCGACTCCATCAGGGCGCGGAACACCTGCGTCCGCACGTGGCGCGGCAGCAGGTCGTCGAGGATCGCCGCCGGCCCGGGCTCGTAGATGTAGTCCGCGGGCGCGGCCCCGCCCGCGCCCTCCCCTTCGGCGCGCGGGATCGGGAGCAGCGGGACCCGGACCGGGCGCTGGACCGCGACCGACCGGAACTCGTTGTAGAGGAGGTGGACCTCGTCCACCTCGCCTTCGAGGTACTGTCGCATGAAGGCGTCGGCCAGCTCGCCCGCGTGGCTGTACGCGAGCTTGTCCCAGAAGCCGACCATCTCGTGCTTGATCGCGTAGCCGCGCCGCCGGAAGAAGTCGCGCCCCTTGCGCCCGACGACGACCAGGGTCACCTCGGGTGCCTGCGACTGGCGGATGAACTCGACTGCGCGGCGGATGATGTTCGAGTTGAAGGCGCCGGCGAGCCCGCGGTCGGCGGTGATGATGACGATCTGGCGGCGGGGCCCCTCGCGCCGGGCCAGGAGCGGGTGCGCGCCGTCGCCGGCCGGGGCACCGCTCACGAGGTTACCGAGGAGCTCGGCCATCTTGCCTGCGTACGGGCGCGCGGCGAGCACGCGCTCCTGGGCCCGCCGGAGCTTCGCCGCGGCGACGAGCTTCATCGCCCGCGTGATCTTCTGGGTGGACTCGACGGAGCGGATCCGCCGGCGGATGTCGCGGAGCGTCGCCATGCGCGCGGCGGACCCTTACGCCGCCCTGATGCCCTTGGCGGCCACGAACTCCGTCTTCGCCTCGCCGACGGCCTGCGTCAGGCGCTCCCGCAGCGCGTCCGAGATCTCCTTCTTGTCCCGGATCTCGGCGAGGATCTGCGGAGCTTTCCGCTCGAGCCAGCCGTAGAAGTGCGTCTCGAACTCGCGGACCGCGTCCGCGGGCAGGTCGTCGAGCAGGCCCTGCGTGCCGGCGAAGATGATCGCCACCTGCTTCTCGACGGGCAGCGGCTGGTACTGGCCCTGCTTCAGGATCTCGACCATGCGCTGGCCGCGCGCGAGCTGCATCTGGGTCGCCTTGTCGAGGTCGCTGCCGAACTGGGCGAAGGCGGCCAGCTCGCGGAACTGCGCGAGGTCGAGGCGCAGCTTGCCCGCGACCTGGCGCATCGCCCTCACCTGCGCCGACCCGCCGACTCGCGAGACCGAGAGGCCGACGTTCACGGCCGGCCGGATGCCGCCGTAGAAGAGGTCGGACTCGAGATAGATCTGGCCGTCGGTGATCGAGATGACGTTCGTGGGGATGTACGCCGAGACGTCGCCGAGCTGCGTCTCGATGATCGGCAGCGCCGTCAGCGAGCCGCCGCCGAGCTGGTCGTTCAGCTTTGCCGCGCGCTCGAGCAACCGCGAGTGGAGGTAGAAGACGTCGCCGGGGTACGCCTCGCGCCCCGGCGGCCGCCGGAGCAGGAGCGAGAGCTGCCGGTACGCGGCCGCGTGCTTGGAGAGGTCGTCGTAGATGCAGAGGGCGTGGCGCCGGCTGTCGCGGAAGTACTCCCCCATCGTGACGCCGGCGTACGGGGCGAGGTACTGGAGCGGCGCGGGTTCCGAAGCCGAAGCAATGACCACCGTCGTAAAGCTCATTGCTCCAGCATCTTCGAGAACCTTTACCACTTGAGCGACGGTCGAGCGCTTCTGCCCGATCGCGATGTAGAAGCAGAAGACGTCCTGGCCCTTCTGGTTGATGATCGTGTCCACACCGATCGCGGTCTTGCCGGTGCCGCGGTCGCCGATGATCAGCTCGCGCTGGCCGCGCCCGATCGGGATCATCGAGTCGATCGCCTTGAGCCCGGTCTGGTTGACCGACCGGCGGTCCACCACGCCCGGCGCGTAGCGCTCGATCGGCCGGAACTCCCTGGTGTGGACCGGGCCCTTGCCGTCCACGGGCTGGCCCAGCGCGTTGACGACGCGCCCGACGAGCGCGTCGCCCACCGGCACCTGGGCGATGCGGTTCGTGCGCTTGACGATGTCGCCTTCCTTGATGAGCGTGTCGTCGCCGAGGAGGACCACGCCGACCTGGTCCTGCTCGAGGTTCAGCACCATCCCGACGACGTCGCCGGGGAACTGGAGCAGCTCGCCCGACATCGCCTTCTCGAGCCCGTAGACGCGCGCGATGCCGTCGCCGACCTCCACGACGCGGCCGACCTCCTGGAGGTCGACCTCGACCTCGTAGCCCGCCAGCTGGCGCTTGATGATCTCGCTGATCTCACCGGCCTTGATCATGCCTGTCTCCTATTGAACTGGGCATGGGCACCCGGGCTTCGCCACGCCCATGCCCCGCCGCAATCACCCGCGGCGGTCGCTCCCCGCCCGATCAGCGCCCCGCCACCGCCTTCGCCACGCCCATGCCCCGCCGCAACCACCCGCGGCGGTCGATCCCCGCCCGATCCGAGCCCCGCCACCGCCTTCGCCACACCCATG
>JACPCG010000193.1 GCA_016179925.1 Candidatus Rokuibacteriota bacterium
AGCAAAGTCCCGACGGGATCCGCGGCTGGAGGATGGCATTCCCTAGCATCGCAGGGTACTCGATGAATCCAGTCAATCTATTTCACGAGACTCATTAGCTGGTCGGTCGCGGGGTTGTTGCGGGGGCCCGCAATCCACGACACTACACACAGCGCCCCTGGCCTTCCGCTTTGAGGTCTCGTGGTCCACCGCGCGCAAACGGCAGCCCCATGCCGAAACCGCGGCGGGTTAGATCGCGGCGATTATCCTGCCACCCCGTTAACGCGACCGCTTCGAAGCCGCTTCGTGCCGCACCGCGCGCCATTGGAAGTTCTGGAGTAGCTGCTGCACGACGGGCGACCCCGCCGGAGCTTGAGGGCCGAGAAGCAGGGTACAGTTGGTAACCTGGTTTGTGGTGTCGAAGCGCGTCTTGCCGCCGTTGTAGCGAATCTCACAGTCGGCGAACTGATTGCCGAAGAAATAGGACCCGTCGATCGACTGCGCGGCGCGCTGGAACACGTTTCGTACGAAGAGGACGGTTCCACCCTCTATCTTGACCGCAGTTCCAACGTCAGCGAACCGGTTTCCGAGAAGAAGGATGAATTTCATAGGCCGAGCGGCAGAGGCGGAGAAGTGAGGCCCCCGTATGGTCTCAACGCGACCACCTCTCAGGAGCGCCAGCTGCCGTTCACCGCCTACGGTCGAATTCACGCGCTCGGTATGTCGAACAAGTGCATCTGCCAAAGCAGCCAGCTGTTCTAACGTCAACGAGCGGCCGTGATCAGCCGTAATCGACGCCGTGTACGTCTGCACAGCAGGATCAGAGGTTGCTTGCCGCCTCTGGAGAATGGCGTCGGCGATATCGGGCTGGCCAGCGAGTTCGTAAATCAAACTATCTTCGACCGGGCGAACGGCAACCCGCAGCGTCTCCGCGCGGATACCCGGTCTTCCGTCAGCCATAGGGATCACCGCCGCCATAATCGAGAGTCGGCCGATTTTGGCTTTTAGGTCATCGTCGTATCCGGCAAGCAACAGTTCAAAGGCGTACTTGTCTGGCTGCGTTTGCCCCTGTGTGATCAACTCGACATTTGACACGGACGTTAGGTAGAACTCGAAGAGGAATGAAAGCGCCGTCAGCTTTTCGCGGAATGATGCCCGGTGGGACGTATTGCGACCAAGCTCCTCGGCATACCTCTCGATGATACCCGCGGCGTTTGCACCAAACTCCGGCGCGGACGACAGCGATTTCGAACCGAATCCGGCAATCGTGCAGACGCTGTAGTCGTCGAGCCGGAATAGTTTCTTCCCTGGGTCCGGAAGCTGGCGAATCTGAACAGCACCGCCTGCCGAGAAGGAGATTTGGGTCACCATGCTATCGGTCATCGCGACGATACCCTGGCGATTGCCGAGGACGATGTTCAGGGTACCGCGTACGACCGAGCTCTCACCGGTCTTTGCGTCGAGCGTCATCGTCGCGCATCCTGCGAGCCATAGAAACGCAAGGGAGACAAGAGCCACACCTCGGGCGCCGCACTTCAGTTTCGGTCGGTAGAGATAGCCCATCAGCGGCTCCTGCCCTCTTCCCGGCACCAAGCGCAGATGAGCTTCATGGGGGTCGCTCTCACCCTACGACACAGTCCGATTTCGCACAAGGGCGGCCTCGCACGCGAGCTCGCGGCGCGCCGCAGCCCGCGGGCTCGGTCGGGGCTCGGCGCGGCGGGCCGAAAACCCCCCGCGGAAGGCGCCCGCTAAATGCCCGTCAGGACGCGCGCCCGGATCGGCCCCGGAGGGCGGGCCAGAAAGACCAGTGATCGGCCCCGCTTCGAACCTGGGAATCGGGGGCCCAGATCGGGGGGCGGTGGTCGACGTCGTCGGGGCTCAAGATGCCGCGCCTGACGGGAGGCATCGTAGGCGGCGCCTATACTACTAATGGCAACAATCCGACGGAGGTGGCGATGACTGCGAAGAAACCTGAGCCCAGGACGTCGAAGGACGAGACTCTCGGTCTCGCTCTCCAGCAGGTTTACTACCGCGGCGTGAACTGGTTGGAGAAAGAAAGGTGCAGCAATACCGACTGCCCCTATCTCGATGCCGTCCGGCACTTCGTCGATCTGGCGCACGAGGCTCTCGAGGCGGCCGGTCTGAAAGGAACACTTCTTGGGCGTGTCGGCCTCATTCCACTCCCCCGGCGGGGGTGAGCCGGCTCATGAATCCGAGGACTACCTCTCGACGCGCCCCCCTCGGCGTCCTCGCGCCTCCGCACAGCTGGCCGCGCGATGACGGTTCCTGGCGCGCGTGAAGATCGTCCTGAGCCGCAAGGGGTTCGACTCAGCTGCAGGCGCGGTCCCTAACCCGATCCTGCCGGACGGGCGCGTGCTGATGCTACCAATTCCCGACAGGTGCTCGCGCATTCGCTACGATGAGATCCTCGCGCGCACCGACGGGTACGCGTCGCTGTACGAAGTGATCCGCGATTTGGGGGGGCGCGTGAAGCCGGAGCACGGCGCTCACTTGGACCCCGACCTGGATGCTGGCGCGCTCCGATCGCGGCCGGACGGCTGGCGTCCGGCCTTCGGCCAGAGCGGAGCGGCGCTCGGACATCTGCGGCGGGAGGACGTCGGTCCTGGCGACCTGTTTTTGTTCTTCGGCCGGTGCCGGCAGGTCGTGTATCGGCATGGTCGTGTGCAATACGCGGATCAGGTGTCGCCGCTCCACCTCCTGTTCGGGTGGCTGCAGGTCGGGACGGTGGTGGACCTGAAGAGCGGGCCAGTCCCCGACTGGCTGACGTACCACCCGAACGTGACCGTCAACGCGTCGGTGAGCTACGGCTTCGTCGCCGCTGATGAGCTGACGCTCTTCGGCGAACGTATCGGGGTCGCCGGCGCGGGACAGCTGGGCTTCTCGCAGAACCGGGTGCTGACCGACCCGGGGGACGAAGGCGGACGGATAAGCCGGTGGGCGTTGCCCGAGTGGTTCTATCCTGACGGAGGGCGGAAGCCGCTCTCGTACCACGGCGACCCGAGGCGGTGGCGGCGCGGGGCGGACGGCGGTGCGCGGCTGTCGGCGGTCGGCCGGGGCCAAGAGTTCGTTCTCGACACCGTGGGCTACCCGCGGGACGACGTGGTCGCGTGGGTCCGAGGGTTGCTCGGGAGAGCGTGACTGGCGCGGGCACGCGTGCTACGGCCCTCGCCGCATTGCCATCGGCGCCCCAAGACCGTAGTCAGTTCGAAAGGGCCTTGCTCGGGCGTGAATCGCCCCCCGTTATCGGTCTGTGGCATCCTCCGGTCCGTTTTCAAAAACGGCCCGTTGGGCTCATGGTCCGATTACTTCAACTTATGGCGTCCCCCTCTGCGCCAGCGGAAACCCGCGCCAACTGCGGGGAGCCGTGCCTTATCGCAGTAGGGGACTTTTGGCACTGGTCACCTTCCGCCGGAGGGTTGTCATAGGGATCTTCAGGGCCCTTGCGATCCGGCGCCACCCCTGACCGGCCGCGTTCCGGCGGCGAACCTCCTCAACGTCCACGGCGCGAGGCTTGCGCCCAATGTGCACGCCCTGGGCTCGAGCCCGCGACTGACCGGCACGTACCCGCTCGGCGATCCGCGCGCGCTCCTGCTTCGCGACCCAGGCCAGGACCGCGACAAGCAGCTCCCACATCGGCGAGGCCGTGTCGACCCACGGCTCTTGGTGACTGCGCACCCGTACGCCGGCGGCGGCGAGCGCGTCGAGATACCGCAGCATCGGACGGATGCCCTCGCGGCTCAGGCGATCAAGCGCCCAGATGAGGAGCTCGTCGAACTCCCGACGATGCGCGCCGGCGAGGACGTCGGTGAGCGCAGCACGGTCGCCCCTCGCGCCGCTCACGGTCTCGGCGTAGACCGCCACAACGTCGAGGCCGAGCCGCCCGGCCCATTGGCGAAGCTCGCGCTCCTGGTTCTCAGTCGTCTGGTCGCGCGTGCTCACGCGGACGTAGATCGCGGCGCGGGCCGCGCTAATTGCTGGCATCTCGCGAGAACTGTTCCGGGCTCTGGCGCTCTTCTCGCAGCATGTACTATTCCAATTCTCTGGCGAAGGCCGCGAAGCCCTTCCGCTCCTCTGGCGTGAGCGGATCCCAGCCCAGGCCAAATCGCTCCCGCCCGCGCACCTCCCACTCGACAGCCTTGCGAACGCGGGCGAACGCGGCCTGGAAGTGGAAGCGTCGGTAGGCGCGGTAGGCTCGTGCGAACTCGGCGGTAAAGGCCCAGCGATAGTGCTCGGGGTTGGCCGGGTCGAATCGAACATAGGCCGTGCGGCGTGTCCAACGCGGCACCAGCAGTGGGGTCGTCTCGTTGTCGATTCGCTCCCGCGTCTCGCCCAGGGCGCCCTGACGCATCGCCGACCGGCGAATCATCGCAATCGTGTCATCCCAGTCCATCCAGGTGCCCCCCGTTACTCCAACCAACCAGCCGTCCGCCGGTGCCGTCGGCTCATTCGTCGCCTCCGTCCTCAGTCGGCATTTCGCACTCCCGCCCTTGTGCGAAACCGGCCCGTGTCGTAGGGTGAGGGCAACCCCGATGAAGACCATCTGTGCGTGGTGCGAAAAAGAGGGCAAAGAGGCATTCATTGGCGCGAAGGAACCTCTCGCCGACGAGAGCGAGACACACGGCATTTGCGGCGAGCACCGGCGTGAGCTCGAGGCGCGGGTGATCGAGCTCCGGAAAGCCGCCCAGCGTCAGCGCGAAGAGGCCGAACGCCAGCGGCGCGAAGCCGAGAACCTCCAAGAGGTAGCCCAGCGTCAGCGTGAAGCGGCCGAGCGGCAAGAGCGTGAGGCCGAGAGGCAGCAGCAAGAGACCGAGGCCCTCCGCGAGAAGGTTGACCCGTAGCCCGTGAAGGCGGCTCTCTTCTGCACCGGCGGCGGCTCTCATGGTTCGGCTCGTGCGGGCTCGTTCGCCGCGGGCGGAATCTTCCGCGCGGCGAACGCGCACACGTAGCCCCGGCGCTCGAGGGCCACCCGGACCAGGTCGAGCAGCGCGAGAATCTCGTCCTCGCGCGACAGGGCGAGCCAAGCCCCGAAGGTGCGGTCGAGGATGGCTTTCATCTTGCGTCCGCGCCGCCCTTGATGACTGTTGACGATCGCTTTCAGGACCTCCGGAGCGCGGGCTCCCAGACGCAGGTTAGGCGCGCCTAACTTTCGTTGCCACTTCGTTGCCGCTTCGGGGGGTGATTCGGGGGGATTTGGGGCTTTTCTGAGGCGACGGCTCAGACGGCGAAAATCGCGAGAACAGCAAAAAGTCCCGCGGAGTTGCCGTGGTGGCCCCAACGGGATTCGAACCCGTGTTTCAGCCTTGAGAGGGCCGTGTCCTGGGCCTCTAGACGATGGGGCCGGCTGAACGCCTCAGCGAAGAAGTGGCTGGGGGAGGAGGATTCGAACCCCCGCTACGTGGTCCAGAGCCACGCGTCCTACCACTAGACGATCCCCCAGCGACCGCCTCAGCGCCCATCAGCATACGGGGGGCGGTGGGCCAAGTCAACGAAGGGCGCAGGACGTCAGCGGATCGCGGTCTTGAGGCTGCGGCTCGGGCGGAAGCGCGGGACCTTCGCCGGCGGGATCTTGATCACCTTGCCCGTGCGCGGGTCGCGCCCGTTGCGCGCAGCCCGGCGCGCGACCACGAACGTCCCGAATCCGGAAATCGTCACACGCCGGCCGCGCCGGAGCGACTCGACGATGCCGCCGACCATGGCGTTGACCGCCTTCTCCGCGGCGGTCTTGGAGCCGCCCGCGGTCTTGGCCATGATCGCGACGAGGTCGGCCTTGGTCATCCCCTTCTTCCTAACCGCCCGCGGCGGGCGTGTCAATGCCCGAACTGGACGGCGTCAGGGCCGTCGTCACGCGGCGCACGACGTCGAGGAAGAGCGCCGGCTGGAAGGGCTTCTCGATGATCGGCACGTGCGCGTCCTTGAGGAACAGCCAGGCGTCGCGGTTCACGGTGTCGCCCGGCGTTCCACTCGACCACGGCGAGGTCGGCGTCCACCACGGCGAGCGCATCGCCGAGGGCGTCGATGAGGCTCCGGCTCAGATCGTCCACCGTGCGAGTATCCTTCGACCGCGCGCCCCTATGCAATAATGAGCGCGATGCGCGCGGCGCTCGACCCCTCCATGCTCGTCCTCGTCGGTCTGGCTCTGGTCCTGGCGGGCGTCGCCTACGTCAAGGACCCCGGGCTCCCGCTCGTCGGCGCGAAGAACGGGTTCTCGATGCTCACGTTCATCCTGCCGAGGATGATCCCCGCGCTCATCCTCGCGGGCCTCATGCAGGTCCTGGTGCCCCAGGAGGTCGTCTCGCGCTACTTCGGCCGCGAGGGCGGCGTCCGCGCCATCCTCATCGCGACCGCGGCGGGCGTGATCACGCCGGGCGGGCCGATGGTGAGCGTGCCCTTCATGGTGGCGCTCGCGCATTCGGGCGCGGCGCTCCCGCCGCTCGTCGCCTACATGACGTCGTGGTCGCTCTTCGGCATGCAGCGCATCATCGCCTGGGAGGCGCCGCTCATGGGCTGGCACTTCGTGCTTGCGCGCGTGGTGCCGAGCCTCGCGTTCCCGGTGCTGGCCGGCTGGCTCGTCGCCCTCTTCTACCCGGAGTGAGCGGGCCGGCCGCGTGAGCGCGTTCAGGGATCTCCGCGACTTCGTCGCGCACCTCGAGAAGGCCGGCCGCCTGCGCCGCGTCTCGGTGCCGGTGTCGCGCGACCTCGAGATCGCCGAGATCACCGACCGCGTCTCGAAGAGCCCAGGCGAGGGGAACGTGGCGCTCCTCTTCGAAAACGTCGAGGGCTTCGAGACCCCGGTGCTCGTCAACGCCTTCGGCTCGGCCGACCGCATGGCCGCGGCGCTCGGCGTGGGCCAGCTCGACGAGCTGGGCGAGCGCGTGGCGAAGCTCCTCGACCTCAAGCTCCCCGGCACGTTCGCCGAGCGGCTCGCCAAGCTCGGCACGCTCTTCGACCTCGTCAAGGCGGGCCCTCGGCGCGTCGCACAGGCGCCCTGCCAGGAGGTGGTCGAGACGGAGCACCCGTCGCTCGCCGCGCTGCCGGCGCTCCGCTGCTGGCCCGGCGACGGCGGCCGCTACATCACGCTGCCGGGGGTATTCACCCGCGATCCCCGGACGGGAGCGCGCAACGTCGGCATGTACCGCTTGCAGGTGTTCGACGACCGGACGCTCGGCATGCACTGGCAGACCCACAAGGGCGGCGCCGAGCACGAGCGCGCGGCGGGTGACGCCCGCATGCCGGTCGCCATCGCGCTCGGCGGCGACCCCGCGATGATCTACGCCGCCTCCGCGCCCCTGCCGCCCGGCGTGGACGAGGTCGTCTTCGCCGGCTGGCTCCGCGGGCAGGGCGTCGAGCTGGTGCGCTGCGTGACGCAGGACCTCGAGGTGCCCGCGCAGGCCG
The DNA here is from genome assembly GCA_016179925.1 of Candidatus Rokuibacteriota bacterium. Lineage (GTDB taxonomy): Bacteria > Methylomirabilota > Methylomirabilia > Rokubacteriales > CSP1-6 > JACPCG01. The sequence continues at coordinate 7,393 of JACPCG010000193.1, forward strand.
AGATCGTGCTCGAGGGCTACGTGGATCCGCGCGAGCGCCGGCTCGAAGGGCCCTTCGGCGACCACACCGGCTACTACTCGCTCGCGCGCGAGTACCCCGTCTTTCACCTCACGGCCGTCACGCGCCGGGCGCGGCCGATCTACCCGACGACAATCGTCGGCCGACCTCCCCAAGAAGACTACTGGCTCGGGAAGGCGACCGAACGGTTGTTCTTGCCCATCATTCGAATGATGTTGCCTGAAGTCGTCGATATCAACATGCCGGCCGAGGGCGTGTTCCACAATCTCGTGATCGTCTCGATCCGCAAGCGCTACCCGGGCCACGCGCAGAAGGTGATGGCGGCGCTCTGGGGCATGGGGCTCCTGATGCTCGCGAAGACGATCGTCGTCGTCAGCGAGCACGTGAACGTCCACGATCTCTCCGAGGTCGCCTGGCGCGCGACGGGCAACATCGATCCCCGGCGCGATCTCATGATCCTGGAAGGGCCCATGGACGACCTCGACCACGCGGCGCTGCGCCACCGCTTCGGCGGCAAGCTCGGCGTGGACGCGACGGAGAAGAGCGCGCTCGACGACATCGTTCAGCCCTGGCCCGACGAGATCCGGATGAGCCCGGAGATGCGCGAGCGCGTGATCCGCCGCTGGAAGGACTACGGGCTCTGAACCGCGTCGCGCGCGTGCTCGACGCGATCAAGTTCGAGCACACCGTCTTCGCGCTCCCCTTCGCCTACATCGCCATGGTCCTTGCGGCCGGGGGCTGGCCGGGCTGGTGGACGGTCGGGTGGGTGACGGCCGCGATGGTGGGCGGGCGCACGTGCGCGATGGCGGTGAACCGCATCGTGGACCGCCTGATCGACGCGCGAAATCCCCGGACGGCCCAGCGGCACCTGCCGATGGGGACGCTGCGCGTGTGGGAGCTGCGGGGGCTGGCGTTGGCCGGCGCGGCGCTCATGGTCGTGGCGGCGGGCATGCTGAACCCGCTCTGCCTGGCGCTGGCGCCGCTCGCCCTCGTCTTCCTGATGGGCTACTCGTACACGAAGCGCTTCACGTGGACCACCCACTGGATCCTCGGCTTCACCGACGGGATCGCGGCGGCGGGCGGCTGGATCGCGGTGCGCGGCCAGTTCGACGCGCCCGCCTTCGTCCTGTGGTTCGCGCTCACCGTGTGGATCGCGGGCTTCGATCTGATCTACGCCTGTCAGGACGTCGAGGTGGACCGCGCCCAGGGCCTGCAGTCGGTGCCCGCGCGCTTCGGCGTCGCGGCGGCGCTCGCGACGGCGCGCGCCAACCACGCGCTCACGGCGGCGGCGCTGGCGCTGGTCGGCTGGCTCGCGGGGCTCGGCGCCCTCTACTGGGTGGGCTGGGTGGCGGTCGTGGCGCTCCTCGTCTACGAGCACTCGCTCGTGAGCGCGCGGGATCTCTCGCGGCTCGACGTCGCCTTCTTCAACGTCAACGGCTACATCGCGCTGATCGTCCTCGCGTCGGTCGTCGCCGGCCTCTACGCCTAGATGAGCAGCCGAATGCGCGCGCCGTCGACGGCGGACGCGGTCCGTTCGATGTTCACGCGCATCGCCGCCCGCTACGATCTGATGAACTCGCTCATGACGGGCGGCCGGCACCACGCCTGGCGCCGGCGCGTGGCGCGCGCCGCGGCCGCGGCGCGCGACGGGCCCGTCCTCGACCTGGCGACCGGCACCGCCGATCTCGCGCTGGCCCTCCGGGCGCTCGACGCGCGCCGGCTCGTCGTCGGCGCCGACTTCTCCGAAGGCATGCTGCGTGAAGCGCGGGCGAAGCTCCGGGCGGGCGGCGCGCGGCGCGTGCCGCTGCTCGCCGCCGACGCGCTCGCGCTGCCGTTCCCTGACGGCGCGTTCGCGTGCGTGATGTCGGCGTTCCTCCTGCGCAACCTGGAGGACCTCGAGCGCGGCTTTCGCGAGATGCGGCGCGTGACGCGGCCGGGCGGCCTCGTCCTCTCGCTCGACATCGTGCGCCCGGCCACGCCCGTCTGGGATGCGCTCTTCGGCGTCTACTTCAACCGGGTCGTCCCGGCGATCGGTGCGCTCGTCGCGCGCGATCGCCAGGCCTACACCTACCTGCCGCAGTCGGTGGACCGCTTCGCCACCCCGGCCGAGCTGGCGCGGCTGATGGAGACGGTAGGGCTGCGCGAGGTGCGCTACCGGCGGCTGGGGCTGGGGACGATCGCGCTGCACGTCGGCGTCGTTTGACGGTCGGCCCCACACGCGTCTCGAAACCCGGACAGTTCAGAGGTAAGCTCTCAGCCAGCATGAGTGAGCGTGGCGCGCTGCTGGCGCAGTTTCCGCGCGAGCGCACGTGGCTCCTCCCGGCGCTCCAGGCGGTGCAGCGCGCCGAGCGCTGGCTCTCCGCCGACGCACTCGAGGCCGTCGCCGCGCATCTGCGCGTGCCGGCGAGTGAGGTGTGGGGCGTCGCGAGCCACTACCCGGAGCTGCGCCTGACACGACCCGGGCGGCGAATCGTGCGCGTCTGCACGGGCGTCTCCTGCCACGCGCGCGGCGGGCGCGACCTGCTCGGCGTGTGCGCCGAGCGGCTCGGCCTCCGCGCGGGCGAGACGACGCCCGACGGCGGCGTGACGCTCGAGGAGATGGACTGCGCCTTCGCCTGCGCCGTGGCCCCCGTCGTGGAGGTGGACCACGAGCCCCGCGGCCGCGTGACGCCGGGCGATCTCGAGACGCTCCTGACCGCTCCCGCCGCGCATCGCGCGCTGCCCGCGGCGACGATCGCGCCGCCGGCCCAGCGCGCGCTCTCGGGCCCGCCGACGACGCGCTTTGCCGCGCTCGGGCGCGAGGCCGAGCGGCGGCGTACGGGAGCGCGGCTCGTCGTCGGCGCGGGCACGTGCGGCCTCGCGGTCGGTGCCCGCGAGACGCTCGAGGCGCTGCGCCTCGAAGTCCAGCGGCGGACCCTGCCCTTCACCGTCGTCGCGGCCGGCTGCAACGGCATGTGCTGGGCTCAGCCCGCCGTCACCGTCGTGCGTGAGGGCCAGGCGCCCCGCGTCGCCGGCCCGGTGGCCGCGGGCGACGTGCCGCGGTTGCTCGACGCTCTCGCCGCCGGCCGGCTCTCCGAGACCGGCGCCGACTACCTCGCGCGCCAGCAGCGCGCGCTGCTCGAGCGCTGCGGTGTGACCGATCCGGCGGACATCGCCGACGCGATCCGCCACGGGACCTACGCGACGCTCGCGCGCGTCCTCGCGGACGGCACGCCCGAGCGCATCATCGAGCAGGCGCGCGCCTCCGGGCTCGCGGGCCGCGGCGGGGCGTACTTCCAGGCGGCGGTGAAGTGGGCGGCGTGCCGGGCGGCGGCGGGGACGCCGAAGTACCTCGTCGTCAACGGCGAGGAAGGCGAGCCCGGGATCTTCAAGGACCGTCACCTGATGGAGGCGGATCCGCACCGGCTCCTCGAGGCGGCGCTGCTCGTCGCGTATGCCGCGGGCGCCTCCCGCGGCATCGTCTACGTCCATGGCGAGGCCGAGCTGTCGGCCGAGCGCGTTGCGGCGGCGGCGGCGCAGGCGCGCGAGTGGGGCCTTCTCGGCGAGCGCATCCTCGGCTCCGACTTCTCGTTCGAGCTCGAGCTGCGCCGCGGCGCGGGCGGCTTCGTCCTCGGCGAGGAGACGGCGCTCCTCGAATCCATCGAGGGCCGGCGCGCGATGCCGCGCACGCGCCCGCCGTTCCCCGTCGAGGCCGGGCTCTGGGGCAAGCCCACGGTGATCAACAACGTGGAGACGCTCTTCGCCGTGCCGTCGATCGTGGAGCGGGGCGGCGCCTGGTTCGCCGGGCTCGGCGGCGGCCACGGGACGAAGCTCTTCGGCCTCTCGGGCCACGTGAACCGGCCGGGAATCGTCGAGCTCCCGCTCGGCGCGACGCTCCGGACGCTCCTCGACGAGCTCGGCGGCGGCTCGTCCACGGGCCGCCCGATCCGCGCGGTCGTGCTCGGCGGGCCCTCCGGCAGTCTCGTCCACGCGCGGCAGTTCGAGGCGCCGCTCGTCCCGCGCGGCCCGGTGAACCCGGGGACGGGCGGTGTCGTCGCGCTCGACGCGCGGGCCTCCGTGCGGGACGCGGTGCGGACGCTGCTCGCCTTCAACATGCGGGAGTCGTGCGGGAAGTGCACGCCCTGCCGCGAGGGCACGGCGCGGCTCCTCGCGATGCTCGACGGGACGCCCGACCGCGAGGGTGTGAAGGCGCTCAGCGAGGTCGTCCAGGTGGCGTCGCTCTGCGGGCTCGGCCAGGCGGCGCCCCTCGCCGTCCTCTCGGCGCTCGCCGAGTTCCCCGACGCGTTCGGGCTATCATGAGAGGGCGCATGAAGCTCGCCATCGACGGACGCGCGGTCGAGCTTCCCGAGGGCGCCACCGTCCTCGACGGCGTGAACCGCCTCGGAATCCCGCTGCCCCAGCTCTGCAAGGATCCCGACGGCGCGCCGCTCGGCGCCTGCCGGACGTGCCTCGTCCACGTCGAGGGCCAGAAGGGCCTGCCCGCCGCCTGTCACCTGCCGGCGCGCGACGGCATGGTCGTCTCGACGGAGCATCCCGACGCGGTGCGCGTGCGCCGGGGCGTCCTCGACCTCACGCTCTCGATGCTGACGCCGTCACCGGAACGCGCCGGGTTCGCCCAGGTGGGCGACGCGGCCGCGCGGCACGGCCTGCTCGAGCCGAGCCAGGCGCCGCTCCATCGCTTCGACGTGGACGCGACGAAGTCGTTCTTCGTGCTGGACCGCGAGGCGTGCATCCTCTGCGGCCGCTGCACGGTGGCGTGCGGCGAGGTCCAGCAGATCGGCGCGATCTCGCTCGTCGGCCGCGGCCACGCGACCCGGGTCGGCGTCTTCGGCGACGGCGCGATGGCGGCGTCCGTCTGCACCTCGTGCGGCCAGTGCGTGGCGACGTGCCCGACGGGCGCGCTGCGCCCGAAGGAGACGCCGGCCAAGATCGTGCGCCGCGTCGAGACCACATCTGCCCGTACTGCGGCGTCGGCTGCGGCATCACGCTCGGCGTGTTCGCGGGGGAGTCGGGCGGGGGGCGGCGCGCCGTTCTTCAAACCGACGAACGCCTGGCCCTGATGGCCGACGACGTGCCGTCGAACCGGTCGAGCCTCGGGATGCTCTGCGTCAAGGGGCGTTTCGCGACGGGCTTCGTCCACGCGCGCGACCGGATCACGCGCCCGATGGTCCGGCGCGACGGACGCTGGGCGGAGACGAGCTGGGACGAGGCGCTGGAGGCCGCGGCCGACGGGCTCGCGCTCCACCGCGGACGCTTCGGCGCCCTCGCGAGCGCCAAGGCGACCAACGAGGACGGCTACGTCATCCAGAAGCTCTGCCGCGTCGTCATGCAGACGAACGACGTGGACCACTGCACCCGGCTC
>JACPCG010000194.1 GCA_016179925.1 Candidatus Rokuibacteriota bacterium
CCCCCGAACTGCTCGGCAAGCAACTGGAGCTGATCAAAGAGATGCTGCCGGGCGTGTCCCGGGTCGCCTTCCTGTGGGACGCGGCCATGCCGGGCGCCGGGCCCTTCGTGGACGCGGCGAAGGGCGCCGCACAGACCCTGCGCGTGCAACTCGCGAGCGTCGATATCGCGTCCGACTTCGACGCGGCGCTGGCCGCGGTCGTCCGAGAGCGGCCCGGCGCCCTGCTCGTCATGCCCGGCTCCCGGAGCTACGTTCGTCGACAGCAGGTGATCGCCTTCAGCGCGCAACATCGGCTGCCGGCGATGTACGGGTTCGAGGAGATCGCCGCGGCCGGAGGCCTGATGTCGTACGGGCCGAGCCTGGCCGATCTGTACAGGCGCGCGGCGACCTACGTGGACAAGATCCTCAAGGGCGCGAAGCCGGCAGACCTGCCCGTGGAGCAGCCGACGAAGTTCGAGCTGGTGGTGAATCTCAAGACGGCGAAGGCGCTCGGGCTGACGCTCCCGCCGTCGATCCTCGTCCGCACCGACAAAGTCATCGAATGAAGCTCTTCGAAGGCGTCCGCGTCCTCGACCTCTCGCGCATGCTCGCGGGGCCGTACGGCTCGATGCTGCTCGCCGACATGGGCGCCGAGGTGATCAAGATCGAGGAGCCCGACGGCGGCGACCCGATGCGGGTGATGGGGCCGCCGTTCCTGCCCGACCGCGAGTCGGCGTACTTTCTCGCGATCAACCGAAACAAGAAGTCCGTCGCGCTCGATCTCGGACGGGAGGCGGGTCGGGAAGTCTTCTACGACCTCGTCCGCCAGTCGGACGTCGTCTGGGAGAACTTCCGCCCCGGCATCATGGAGCGCCTCGGGTGCGCGTACTCGAAGCTCTGGTCGCTCAACCAGCGCATCATCGTCTGCTCCATCACCGCCTTCGGCCCCGAGGGCCCCTACCGCGACTGGCCGGCGTTCGATCTCGCGCTGCAGGCGATGGGCGGCGCGATGTCCGTCACCGGCGAGCCGGGCCGGCCGCCGGTGCGGATGGGGCTGCCGATGGGCGACCTCGCCGGCGGGATGTTCGGCGCGTTCGCCGTGGCGGGCGCGCTCTTCCGGCGCGAGCGCACGGGCGAGGGCGCGCACATCGACCTCTCGCTCCTCGACTGCCAGGTCTCGCTGCTGACCTACCTCGCGCAGTACTTCTGGGCGAACGGCCGCGTCCCCGGCCCGCTCGGCTCGGGTCACGCCTCCGTCGTGCCGTACCAGGCGCTCGCGACGCGCGACGGGAGCCTCATCGTGGCGGTGTTCAGCGAGAAGTTCTGGACCGGCTTCTGCCGCGCCGCGGGGCAGCCGGAGTGGGAGCACGATCCTCGGTTCGCGACGAACGCCGACCGCGTCGCGAACCGCGACGTGCTGATGCCTCTGGTCGAGGCCGTCTTCCGCAGGCGCGCGACCGCGGAGTGGCTCGCCCGGCTCCAGGCCGAGGGCGTGCCCGCCGCGCCGATCCAGACCGTGGACCGCGTGCTCGGCGATCCCCAGGTGAGGCAGCGCGGGATGGTCGTCGAGATGGCTCACCCGGTTCATGGCCGCACGCCCACGCTCGGCACACCGATCAAGGTGGACGGCGCGCTCGGGCTCGAGGTGGCGCCGCCGCCGGCGCTCGGTGCGCACACGGGCCTGATCCTCCGCGACCTGCTGAAGTACTCGGAGGCGAGGATCGCCGAGCTGAGAAGCGCGGGGGTCATCGCATGACGATCGTGGCTGTGCGAGCCGGAGCCGCAGGCGAGGCGCGCCCGTGAAGATCGGCGTCATCGGCGGGGGCAACGGCGGGTTCGCGACGGCGGCCGACCTCGCGCTGGCCGGGCACCAGGTCACGCTCTGGACCCGGACGGCGGCGACGTTCGGCCCCCTCCACGACGACCCGACGATCATGCTGGTGGCCGAGGGGCGCCAGGGAAGCGCCAAGCTCGAGCGTGCCACGACGGACATGGCCGAGGCGGTGCGCGGCGCGGAGGTCCTGATCGTGCCCCTCCCCGCGACGACCCACGAGGACGTGGCCAAGCGCCTGGCGCCGCACCTGACCGACCGCCAGATCGTCCTTCTGACGCCCGGCACCCTCGGCAGCTACGTGATGGCGCGCGAGATCGCCCGGGCGGGCGGCGTCCTGCCGCACGCGATCGCCGAGACGGGGACGCTGCCGTACCTCACGCGGCGGACCGGCCCCAACGTGGTGAAGGCGCCGGTGCGCGCCGCGAACCTGCCGCTCGGCGTGTTCCCGGCCTCGCGGAGCGACCTGGTGATCGCGCGCCTCGCCGGGCTCTTTCCGGCGGTGCGCCCGTGCGCCGACGCCCTCGACGTGGCGCTGACGAACGCCGGGCCGGTGCTCCACCCGCCGCTCGTCCTCCTGAACGCGGGCGCGATCGACGGCGGCCGTTTCGACATCCACGCCGCCGGCACGACGCCGAGTGCGAAGCGGCTCATCGACGCGGTGGACGCCGAGCGCGTCGCCACGCGCCGGGGCTGGGACTACCCGGCGCCCCACTACGAGCTCGACACCTATTACGATGAGAAGCGCGCCGCCGAGGGGCTCTACGGCGCGGGGGCCAAGACGAAGCTCGTGGAGAGCGGGCTCTGGAGCGAGGTCCTCACCTTCGCGCACCGCTACGTCACCGAGGACGTGGTCCTCGGCCTCTCGCTCTTCGAGTCGGCCGCCCGCGCTGCGACGGTTGCCACGCCGGCCGTCTCCGGGCTCCTGCTGATCTTCGAGGCCCTCCTCGGCCGGGAGCTCTCGGGCCGGGGACGCGCGCTCGAGTCCCTCGGGCTCGGAGACTTCAGCCGGCGCGAGATCCGCGCGTTCTTCCGCGAGGGCTGGGCCTCGCCGATGTGGACGAAGGTGCTGCGGTGACCGCGCTCCGCGTCGGCATCACCACGATGGCGACCGAGCCGCCCGGGCGCTTCAGGGATCTCGTGCGCGCGGTGGACGAGGGCGGCTTCGACGAGTTGTGGGTGTGCGACTCATATCTTCCTGCTCTCGCGGGACAAGCTCGCGATGGTGCGCGACCTGGCGGCCAGGGTGCTCCCGCACGTGAGGAGCGCATGAACACCGTGCTGGCCGAGCTCACCGACGACGGGCGCGGCGCGCTGTCGTTCCGCGGCTCACGCTATCTGCTCGTGAGGCCCGAGACGCTCGTCGGCCTCCAGAAGGCCGTCGAGGCGGCCCTCGGCGGGCGTGCCGACGCGTGCCTGGTCGCCGGCGGGCGGGCCGGCGGCGGCTCGGCGCTGCGCGCGCTCGAAGGCGCGGCGGAGCAGGTGGTGGCGCGGCTCCTGAAGATGGGCGGCGAGATCGGCTGGGGCGAGTTCGCCCTCGAGCGACTCGCCCCGGGCGCGCTGGTCGTGACCGTCAAGAACTCCCCGATCGCCCACGCCTATGGTCCCGCCGTGGGCCCGGTCTGCCACCTCACGCGCGGCGTGCTCGAGCGCCTGGCCGAGCTGGCGCTCGCCGGCCCGGCCGTCGTCACGGAGATCGCGTGCGCCGCGACCGGTGCGCCCCTCTGCCGGTTCGAGGCGCGTCGGGCATGAAGCCGGCACTCGCCGCCGCCGCGCCCGGGCTCCTCAAGGAGCTGCTCCACATCGGGATCGTGGTGGACGACCTCGAGCCGGCGCTCGCGAAGTTCGAGCGGCTCGTCGGCGTCTCCGCGCGCGACCGCTGGCAGAGCGACGTCGGGGTGCGGGTCGCGTTCTTCGAGGTCGCCGGGACGCGGATCGAGCTGGTCCAGTACACGGGGCCGATCGTCGAGCGCTTCGGGCCGGTGCTGGCCCGGCGCGACGGGATCCACCACCTGTGCTTCCGCGTCGACGACCTCGAGGGCGCGCTCGCGGAAGTCAAGCGGCGCGGCTTCGGCGTCGTGCCGGGGTTCCCGGTGGACGGCGCCCACGGCCGGATCGCGTTCCTCGAGCCCGAGCCGGCGACGGGCCTGATCGTCGAGCTGTGCGAAGTGGCCGTGAGAGCCGCAGGACGTCGCGGGGCTGGGGCCCCGCCGTCCGAGGCGAGCCTATGAAGATCGTGGCCGTGCGGACCTCTGGAATTCGCGGGGCCGCAGTGCGAGCCGCAGCACGGCCTGGGGCTGGGGCCCCAGCGTGCGAGGCGAGCGAAACCCGGGAATCCCCGCCGTCCGAGGCAAGCCTATGAATCCGAGATCGCGATACCGCATAGGCGTCGACGTCGGCGGCACGTTCACCGACTTCCTGCTCCAGCCCGCCGCCGGGCCGCCGCGGGCGGTGAAGGTGCCGAGCACGCCCCACGATCCGACCGAGGGCGTCTTCGCGGGGCTCGCCGAGATGGCCGCCGGCGAGGGGCCGCCGCTCGCGGACTTCCTGAAGACCGTGGACCTGATCGTTCACGGGACGACGATCACGACGAACGCCGTGCTCACGGGCGACGTCGCGCGCGTCGGGCTCCTCACGACGCGCGGCTTCCGGGACGCGCTGGCGATGCGCCGCGGGATCCGCGAGGCGCAGTACGACAACCGCTACCGCGCGCCGGAGCCGCTCGTCCCGCGCTGGCTCAGGCGGCCCGTCACCGAGCGCGTGGACTGCGAGGGCCGCGTCCTCACGCCGCTCGAGGAGGCCGACGTGCGGGAGGCGCTCGCGCGGCTCGGCGCGGCGGGGGTGGAGGCCGTGGCGATCTGCTTCATGCACGCCTGGGCGAACGCCGCCCACGAGGTCGCCGCCGAGCGGCTGGCGACCGCGGCGCTCCCCGCGGCCTACGTGACGCGCTCGTCCGCGATCCTGCCCCAGATCCGCTTCACGGAGCGCGTGAGCACGACCGTGCTCAACGCAGCGGTCGGCCCCGTGCTCGGCCGCTACCTCGACCGGCTGACGGCGCGCCTGGCGGCGGCGGGCTTCGGCGGGACGCTCCTCGTCATGCAGTCGAACGGCGGCGTCGCGGCGCCCGCGGTCGCGCGGTCGGTCGCGGCGAGCACGCTCCTGTCCGGCCCCGCCGCGGCGCCGACGGCGGGCGTCGCGTACACGGCCGAGCACGCGATGACCGACTTCATCACGGTGGACATGGGCGGCACGTCCTTCGACGTCTGTTTGGTGAAGGACGGCGCGCCCGCGATGACCGCGGAGGGGCGGATCGCGCGCTACCCGTTCGGCCTGCCGATGCTCGCCATCCACACGATCGGCGCCGGCGGCGGCTCGATCGGCTGGCTCGACGAGGGTGGGCTCGTGCGCGTGGGACCGAAGAGCGCCGGCGCCCAGCCCGGCCCGGCGTGCTACGGCTGGGGCGGGACCGCGCCGACCTGCACCGACGCCGATCTGCTGCTGGGCTACCTCGACGCCGGCTATTTCCTCGGCGGGCGGCTCCCGCTCGACCCCGAGGCGGCGCGGTGGGCGCTGCTGACGCTCGCGGCGCCGTTGCGCTGCTCGGTGGAGGACGCGGCCGCAGGGGTGTTCGACGTGATCAACGCCAACATGGCGGCCGGCATCCGCCACGTCACGGTCGAGCGCGGCCACGATCCGCGCGCGTTCCCGCTCGTCGTCGCCGGCGGCGCGGGGCCGGTGCACGCCGCCGCGATCGCGCGGGAGCTCGGCATCGGGCACGTCCTCGTGCCGCGGGACTCGTCCATCTTCTGCGCCGCGGGGATGCTCTTCTCCGATCTGCGCCACGACCTGGTCCAGTCGTGTGTCGCGCCCGTCGAGAAGCTCGAGCCGGCCCGGCTCAGACGCGTCTGCCGGGCGCTCCTCGACGAGGGCGACGCGGTGCTGGCGGGCGAAGGGGTGGCGCGGGAGCGGCGGACGGTCGCCCTCGCCTGCGACGTCCGCTACATCGGCCAGTACCACGAGATCACGGTGCCGCTCCTCGCCGAGGAGGCCGACGCGGGCGATGCGAGCGGCGTGTCCAAGCGCTTCAACGAGGCGCACGACCGCCTGTACGGCTACGCGCTGCCCGGGACGCCGCTCGAGCTGGTGAACGTCCGCGCCGTGGCGACCGGACTCACGGACAAGCCGCGGTTGCCCGAGGTGGGACCGGGCGCCGCGCATGAGGCGCGCCGCGGCCGGCGCGCCATGTGGCTGGCCGAGGAACGCGCGTTCGCCGAGGCGGCGGTGTACGACGGCGCGCGCCTCGGCGCGGGCGCGCGGCTCGACGGGCCCGCGATCGTGGAGCTCGCGATGACGACGGTCGTCGTGCCGCGGGGCTGGCGCCTCGAGTGCGACCGGCGCGGATCGTTCGTGCTGGAGTTTGGATGAAGCCCCGCGTACCTACAGCAGGCCACCCACGGTCCACGCCGGTCTCGCGGAGGTCGCTACAATGACAGGCATCGACCCCGTCTTCGCGTCGGTGCTGGAGCGCCGGCTCCGGGCGATCACCCAGGAGATGGGGCTCACGCTCCTGCGCACGACGCGCTCGCCGATCCTCAACGAGGCGCGCGACTTCGTCACCGGGCTCTACGACCCGCGGGGGCGCATCCTCCAGCAGGCCGAGTACATCCCGATCCTCGCCTTCGCGCTCCAGCCGGCGTGCCGCGCGGTCATCGCGGCCTTCGGCGACGACGTCCACCCGGGCGACGTCTTCCTCCACAACGACGTCTTCTCCGGCGGGAACCAGAACAACGACGTCGCCGTGTTCCGGCCGGTCTTCCACGACGGGCGGCTCGTCGCCTGGGCGGCGACGAAGGGCCACCAGGCCGACATCGGCGGGGCGCAGGCGGGCGGCTACAACCCCAAGGCGACCGAGGTGTGGCAGGAGGCGCTCCGGATCCCACCGCTCCGCATCGTCGAGCAGGGTCGGCTCCGGCGCGACGTGTGGGATCTGATCCTCGCGAACGTCCGCCTGCCGATCGTCGGCGAAGACCTCCAGGCGCAGATCGGCGGCACCGTCGTCGGCGAGCGCGGCGTGCTCGAGCTCTACCGGCGCCACGGCGCCGACACGATCGAGCGCCACCTCGAGTTTCTCTTCGACGCCGCGGAGCGCCGGATGCGGGGCGAGCTCGCGCGGATCCCCGACGGCACGTACCGCGGCGAGTCCACGGTGTTCTTCGACGGCCACCGCCCGGGAAGCCGTCACCGCATCGTCGTCACGATCGCCAAGCGCGGCAGCGACATCCACTTCGACTACACGGGGACCGGCCCCCAGACCGTCGGCTTCGTGAACGCACCGTTCGCGTCGTCCTACTCGGCGATCATCCTGACGCTCCTGATGCTCGTGGACCCCGACGTCCCGCACAACGACGGGCTGCTCAGACCGATCAGCGTGACCATCCCGAAGGGGACGATCCTGAACGCCGAGTTTCCGGCCGCCACGACCTTCGGCAACACGCTGGCCGGCCCGCACTCCGACGCGATCTTCCGGGCGCTCGCGCCGGCCCTGCCCGACCGTCCTCTTTCTCGCCCTCAAGGGCGGCTCCGGCGCGGTCGAGGGGTGCGACGGCTACGACCACATCGGTCTCATCAACACGGCGGGCGGCATCCTCGCCCAGGACTACGAGATGCTCGAGGTCCAGACGCCTCATCGGCTGCGATCGCACGAGTACCTGACCGACTCCGCCGGCCCGGGGCGGTGGCGCGGCGGGCTCGGCGTGGAGACCGAGTTCGAGATCCTCGGCGACGACGTCACGGGGATCACGTTCGGCGACGGCGTGGACGAGGAGGCGCGCGCCTTCGGCCTCTTCGGCGGCGGGCCCGGGAGCCTGAACACGCTCGAGCTCGGGACCCCCGACGGCAGGACGATCGTCCCGCGGTCGAAGGACGTGACGGCGATCCCCCGGGGCACGCTCTTCCATCAGCGCGCCGGCGGGGGCGGCGGATACGGCGACGGGCGCCTCCGCGCCGTCGAGCTCGTGGCGGCCGAGGTGCGCGACGGCGTGATCTCGCGCGAGGCCGCGCGCCGCGACTACGGCGTCGAGGTCGACCCCGAGACGTTCGAGGGACGGCGGCTCACGTGACGACCGCGGCGCTCATCCACGTCGTCGTGAGCGGGCTGGCGACCGGGTCCATCTACGCGCTGATGGCGATCAGCCTGGTGATCATCTACAACGCCACGCGCACGCTCAACTTCGCCCAGGGTGAGATGCTGATGATCTCGACGTTCGTCGGCTGGGCGGTCTACCAGCGGCTGAAGCTGCCGCTCCTCGGGGTCATGCTGGTCGCCGTCGTCGGCGCCGCGCTCCTCGCGTGGGCGATCGAGCGCGCGATCATCCGCCACGCGATCTCGGCGACGCACTTCGACGTGCTGATCATCACGCTGGGCCTCTCGCTGATGCTGCGCTCCGCGGCCGGCGTCGCCTGGACCCACGACGACTTCCCGTTCCCGTCGTTCTTCGGCGACCGGCCCATGGCCGTCGGACCCGTGCGCCTGGCGCCCGTGTCGCTGGGGATCATCGGCGCCTCGCTCGCGCTGATGGCGGCGCTCTGGGCGCTCTTCACCCGCACGCGGCTCGGCCGGGCGATGCGCGCGGTCGCCCAGAACCAGCGGGCGGCGCGGCTCATGGGGATCAGCGTCGAGCGCGTCTACTCGGCGTCGTGGGTCCTGGCCGCGGTCGTGGGCGCCATCGCCGGCGTGCTGATCGCGCCGGTGATCTTCCTCTCCTCGAAGATGGGCATCGTCGTGATCAACGGCTTCATCGCGGCGGTCCTCGGCGGCTTCGGCTCGATGCCGGGTGCGGTCGTGGGCGGGATGCTCCTCGGCGTGATCGAGAACCTCGCGCCGCTCTACCTGCCGTCGTCCATCAAGCACTCGGTGCCGTTCATCGTTCTGATCGCGATCCTGCTGCTCCGTCCCGGCGGTGTCGTCGGCCGGGTGGCGAGGCGGAAGGTCTGATGCGGCGGGCGGCGCTCGCGATCGGCGCGCTGGCGCTCCTCGGCTGGCCGTGGGCCGCGCCGCCCTACTTCGTGTTCCTGGCGAGCCTCATCGTCGTCAACGCCATCGTGGCGATCGGGCTGAACCTCCTCTCCGGCTACACGAACCAGCTCTCGTTCGGCCACGCCGGGTTCCTCGCGGTCGGCGCGTACACCGCTGCGATCGTGGCGACGCGCTGGCCGGGCGTGCCGGTCGTGGCGCCGCTCCTCGCCGCGGCGCTCGTCACGGCGCTCGTGGGCCTGGCGCTGGGGATCCCGTGCCTCAGGCTCGAGGGACTCTACCTCGCGATGGCGACGCTCGCGTTCGGCTTCGTCGTCGTCGAGGCGATCCTGAACCTCGACTGGCTCACGCGCGGCAACGACGGGCTCCGCGTCCCGGTGGCGCACCTGGGCTCCTGGGCGCTCGCCGGCGACCGGGAGCGCTACTACCTCGTGCTGCCGGTCGGCGCCGCGATGGTGTGGGCGGCCCTCAACCTCGCGCGGACGCGGACCGGGCGTGCGCTCCTCGCGATCCGCGAGAGCGAGATCGCGGCCCAGGCGAGCGGCGTGCACGTCGCGCGGTACCGGGCGCTCGCGTTCGTGGTCTCGGCGCTCTACACGGGCGTGGCCGGCGGGCTCTTCGCGTTCGTCGTCGGCTTCCTCTCGCCGGACGCGTTCGACGTCTTTCTCTCCGTGGACTTCGTGGCCATGATCATCGTCGGCGGCCTCGGGTCGGTGCCCGGCTCGGTCGTCGGTGCCGCCGTGCTCACCGTGCTGCACGACTCGCTCGCGGGGTTCCAGAACTACCGGCCGCTGATCTTCGGCGCGATCCTGATCGCCTCGATGCTGTTCATGCCGGGCGGCATCGCGAGCGCGTTCCGCTTCCTGAAAGGAGACAGAGTATGAGGAGGCAGCGTATGAAAGCCATGCTCGCAGTCCTGACCGCAGTGGTTGTGGCCTTCGCCCTGGCGCCCGCGTCGGCACAGCAGGGCGTCACCGACACCGAGATCGTGCTCGGCTGCTCCAACTCGTTCTCGGGCCCGCTCGCGTTCACCGGCGAGCAGGCGACGAGGTTCGGCGTGGACCTCTACTTCAAGGTCGTGAACGACGCTGGCGGCATCCACGGCCGGAAGGTTCGGACGATCTACTACGACGACGGCTACAAGCCCCAGGAGGCGGTCGCGAACACGAAGAAGCTCGTCGAGCAGGACAGGGTGTTCGCGATCATCGCGCCGCAGGGCACGCCGCCCGTCGTCGCGACACTGGAGTACCTCGAGCAGAACAAGGTGCCGCTGCTGTTTCCCTTCCAGGGCTCGCCGGTGACGCGCGGGCGGAAGTACGTCTTCAGTGGCATGACGCTCTACGACCGGCAGTCGAAGATGATGATCGACTACCTGGCGGGGCCGCGGAAGTACAAGAAGTTCGCCACGCTCTACCAGGACGATGAGTACGGCAAGGCGTTTCTCACCGCCTTCGAGAAGGATCTGGCGCGGCTCGGCCTGAAGATGGCCGCGGCCGAGTCCGTGAAGCGCGGCGTGACCGACGTGAGCGCGCAGATGGCGAAGCTCCAGGCGGCGAAGCCCGAGGTGCTGTTCATCGTGCTGACGCCGGGCCCGGGCGCCCAGGCGCTCAAGGAGCGGCAGAAGATCGGCTGGACGGACGTGGTGATGGTTTCCTCGGGCCCGCTGACCGACGAGCGGTACCTCGCCCTCGCGGGTGACGCGGCCGAGGGCGTCGAGGGGCTCTCGCTCTGGCCGGACCCGGTGGCGTCGGACCTGCCGGCGATGAGACTCTACCGCGAGCAGATGCAGAAGTACTTCCCGAAGAACGAGCCGAACCGCTACTCGATCTCCGGCTACTTCGCGGCGATGCTGTTCACCGAGGGCGCCAAGCGCGCGGGCAAGAACCTCACGCGCGACTCGTTGATCGCGGCGCTCGAAGGCATCCGCGGGTTCGAGAGCGGGCTCCTGCCGCCGGTCTCGATCGGCGCCGACCACGAGACCCAGAAGCAGGGGTTCTGGGTGCGTGTCGAGCGGGGCAAGTTCAAGCAGCTCACCGACTGGCTCCGGTCGGACTAGGTTGGATGCTCAGCGTCGAAGATCTCTCGATCAGCTTCGGCGGCCTGGCCGCGCTCAGCGGCCTGGGCTTCGAAGTCGCCGAGCGGGAGATCTTCGCGCTGATCGGCCCGAACGGCGCGGGGAAGTCCACGGTCTTCAACGTGGTGACCGGCCTCTACCGGCCCTCCAGCGGCCGCGTGAGGTTCCTGGGGGAGGACCTGCTGGCGCTCGCGCCGCACGAGATCGCGCGGCGCGGCGTCGCGCGCACCTTCCAGAACACCGAGGTCTTTCGCACGCTCACGGCGCTCGACAATGTCCTGATCGGCCGCCACACCCATCTGCGATCGGGCGCCCTGCGCGGCGCGCTGGCGGTGGCCTCCGTGCGGCGGGAGGAGGCCGCCGCGCGGGGGACTGCCCGGGCGCTCCTGGAGCGGCTGGGGCTCGGCGAGGTCGCCGGGGTCGAGGCGGGGAGCCTTCCGCTCGGCTTCCAGAAGCGGCTCGAGCTGGCGCGCGCGCTCGCCTCCGAGCCGCGCCTGCTCCTGCTCGACGAGCCCGCCGGCGGCCTGAACCCGACCGAGACGCAGGCGCTGATGGAGGTCATCGTGCGTCTGCGCGACGAGCACGGGCTCACCATCCTCGTCGTCGAGCACGACATGGAGCTGGTGATGGGCATCTCCGACCGCGTAGCCGTGCTGAACTACGGGCGCAAGATCGCGGAGGGCAAGCCGGACCGGATCGCGGCCGACCCCGCGGTGATCGAAGCGTACCTCGGAAGCGAAGACGACTAATGCCCGTCTGCGAAATCATGTCACGAGCTGCCGCCACGCCCGGCGCCCACGGGCACGGGTGACAGGGGTCGCGGTGACCCGTTCCCGCCGCGTGGTCGCGGACCGGGCGCGCCCGGATGGAGCCCAGCCGCAACGGAGCAGCGGACGCGTGCCGCGTGGTCACGTGACCCCTGTCACCCGCGCCCGTGGGCGCCGCCGCGCGGCCGTGAACATGATTTCGCCGAGGGGGCAGTAGCGGTGGAGGCGGCGCTCGAGATCCACGACCTCGCCGTCTACTACGGCAAGCGCCGGGCGGTCGAAGGCGTGTCGCTCACGGTGGGCCGGGGCGAGATCGTCACGCTGCTCGGCGCGAACGGGAGCGGCAAGTCCACCACGCTGCGCGCCATCTCGGGGCTCGTCCGGCCGGCGCGCGGCCGCATCCTCTACGACGGGCGCGACATCACGAAGACGCCCGCCGACCGCATCGTCGCCGCGGGGGTCAGCCACGTGCCCGAGGGGCGCGACGTCTTCCCCGAGTTCACCGTGCTGGAGAACCTCCTCGTCGGCGGCCACACCGTCGCGCGCGGCGAGATGGACGAGCGGCTCGAGGGCGCGTTCCGGCTCTTCCCCGTGCTGCGCGAGCGGCGGCTCCAGCTCGCCGGCACGCTCTCCGGCGGCGAGCAGCAGATGCTCGCGATCGCCCGCGCGCTCATGACGCGCCCGCGCCTCCTGCTGCTCGACGAGCCCTCGCTGGGGCTCGCGCCGATGCTCGCGCGCGAGATCTTCCGCACCATCCGGACCATCAACGAGGACGGCGTCGCGGTCCTCCTGGTCGAGCAGAACGCGCGGCGGGCGCTCCGCCTCGCGGCGCGGGGCTACGTGCTCGAGACGGGGCGCGTCGTCGTCGAAGGGACCAGCCGCCGGCTCGGCGAGGATCCGCGCGTGCGCTCCGCCTACCTCGGGCTCGCGAAGGGCGCCGCCGGCCCGTTCATGAATCGTCCGGCCTAACGGTCACGCGACCTCGACGTCGTCGACGTCGATCCAGACGAGGGTGGGGAAGGGGCGGGGCCGCCCGTCCGCGCGGCGCGGGTACACACGGCGGCGGGTCGGAAACAGGAGACCCGGGACGGGGCGATGTGCCGCGCTGTAGTGCGCGGCCCGGGCCCAGCCGCCGAAGACCTCGGCCGTGTAGTCGTGGCGGCGGAGCCGTCCCGCAGCGTCGAAGTAGAAGACCTGCTCCCGCGAGTGCGTCGGCAGGCCGGGGGGAAAGGTGACGTGCAGCCGGCGCCAGCGCTCGCCGCTCTCTTCCCACGGCTCGATCTCGCGCGCGGCGACGCCGGGCGCGAGGAAGAGGAACGACGCCGTGAAGTAGTTCCAGAGCGCGTAGCCGGCGAAGTGCAACGCGTCGAGATGGTCCCACCAGAGCGTGCGCCGGAAGCCGCGAAAGAAGGCGCGCGGGTTCTCGCGCCGCGCCAGGACCGCGCCCGCGTCGGACTCGATGCTGACGGCCGCCGCCTCAAAGACGCGCGGCTCGCCCGTCGCGATCGTCGCCTCGTACGCGCGGAACGCCCGCGGCCTCCCCTTCGACGCGAGGGCCACACCGCCCGAGCGGAGACGCGCGCGGATCTCACGCGCGCTCCGCCACCGCGCGAGGCCACCGTGGGCCTCGAGTGTTGCCGCCAGGAGGCCGGCCGGTGTCAGGGTCGAGCGGCCCGCCGCTGCCAGAGCCCCAGGAGGGCTCCGGTGGGATCGGCGACGATGCTGAACCAGCCGTAGTTCGCCACTTCCGTCTTGTCCTGGACGACCCGCGCGCCGAGGGCTGCTGCCTTCTTCGTCGCCGCGGCCACGTCGTCGACCAGCACGTACGCGAGCCACTGCGAGGGCGCTCCGGCGACGGGGTGCTTCATGATCCCGCCTCCCGTGCCGTCGCCGACTCCGATCATCGTGTAGCCAATGCCCGGCATGTCCTCGAGCTTCCACTCGAACAAGCCCGCGTAGAACGCCTTCGCCCGGGCCGGGTCCTGCGTCTGCAGCTCGACGTGCACGAACGGATTTGCCATACGCGTCTCCTTGCGTGAGATCAGTGCGGCAGCGCCTTCGGCCCCTCCCTCGAGCACCCCGTGGGCGTCCCGCCTATCGCGCCAGCAGGTCGGCGAGGCGGTCGAGGCAGCCGTTCCATCCACGGTCGTGGTCGCCGCGCGCCTTCTCGCTCGGGAACAGCTCGTGCATCACGACGACCTCCGTCGAGCCCGCGAGGTCGCGGAACTCGACCGTGACCAGCGTCTCGCCCAGCTCCGGCTCGGCCTCCCAGCGCCAGGAGTAGACGAGCCGCTCCGGCCGCCGCACCTCGCGATAGACCCCGGAGAGGTAGAAGATATCGCCGTCGGGGAGCTTCCGCATCCCGAGCCGGTAGGCGCCGCCGACCCGAAGATCGACGCTGGCCGTCGGCGTCGCGTAGCCCGGCGGCCCCCACCACCGAGTCAGGGCTTCCGGGGTCGTCCAGGCCTGGAAGACCTGCTCGCGGGGCGCCGCGAAGACGCGCTTGAGGTGGAGCGTCGTCTCGGGGTTGGCCATGACGCCCTCACCTGGCCCATGCGATGTCGGCGGTCTGGACCCCGGGTAGCATCCAGAACACCTCCAGCACGGACGGGCAGTGCTTGTCGCGCGCCACGTTGACCTGCTTGACGATGCGCAGGGCGCCATTGTCTCTCGCGAGGATCGAGACGCCGGGCTGGGCTTTGCCCTTGTCGTCCTCGAATCCGAGATCGCGGATGAACGAGGTGCCCTGCGCCGAGTAGAGCCTGCACTGCCATCCCCGCGCCTTCAAGTACGCCGCTTGAGTCTTCGGGTCATCGGGGCCGACCACGCAGAAGCCGGCCACCTTCTCCAGGTGCCCGAGCATTCCGTTGAACTCGTCGCCCCAGAGGGCGCAGTTGGGGCAATGCTTCCCCATGTTGTGGAGCACCACGAGGAGCTCGTGTCGCCCGAACATCGCGGAGAGCTTCACCCCGTGGCCCGCCTGGTCGTAGAGCGTGTAGTCCTGGACCGTTTCGACGGCTTGCGCCATGGCTTTCCTCCCTTTGGCGTGTTCAGGTAGCGGTCGAGAGCGTCGAGCTGCGCCCCCCAGAAGCGTTCGTAGCGCGCGATCCAGTCGGCGGCGCGCCGGAGCGGCGCCGCGCCGAGATGGCAGCGGTGGACCCGGCCGTCGCGCTCGCGCACGAGGAGCCCCGCCTCCTCGAGGACGCGCACGTGCTTGGAGATCGCGGGGAGCGAGACGTCGAAGGGCTCCGAGAGCTCCGTCACCGTCGATTCGCCGATCGCCAGCCGGGTCAGGATCGCCCGGCGGGTGGGATCGGCGAGCGCCGCGAAGGTCGCGTTGAGCGACGGCGGGGTTGCGATCATCAGCGGCGGTGGGTTCTCGGGGTCTGGCCGATAGTTAACAAGATAGTTAACTATTAGACCGGCGGCCGGTCCGTGTCAAGCGGTCGCGGTCGACCCGCCCGCCGTTTGCCGTGTCCCGTGGCGGCACGCTACACTCCTCGCTCGTGAAGGCTCCGCTCCCGATGCTGCAGCCGGAGCTGGAGGCGCTCGAGCGCGGCCGCCTGGACGCGCTCGTCCTCGAGCGACTGCGCGCGGCGCTCGCCGCGGCGCTCGCCAATCCGGCCCACGCCCGCCGCCTCGGCGGCGCGCGGCCGGAAGACATCGGGCGTCCGGAGGACTGGCGCGGCCTCCCGTTCCTCACCAAGGCGGAGCTGCGCGACGCCTACCCGTTCGGCCTCGCCGGCGCGCGCGAGCAGGGCTACCGGCGCATCCACATGTCGAGCGGGACCACGGGGAACCCCATCCTCAACCCGTACACGACAGCCGACATCCGCCAGTGGGGCGAGGTGATGGCGCGCTGCTACGTCGCGGCCGGCGTGACCGCGCGGGACGTCATCCAGATCACGCCGTCGTTCGGGCTCTTCACGGGCGGCTTCGGGTTCCACTACGGCGCCGAGCGGCTCGGCGCGATGGTGATCCCGATGGGCGCCGGGCGCACGTCGCTCCAGCTCAGGCTCATGCGCGACCTCAAGGCGACGGTTGTGACCGCGATCGCGACGTACCCGCTGCGCATGATCGAAGTGGCGCGCGAGGAGAAGTTCGACCTCGGCTCGCTCTCCCTCCGCACCGGCATCTTCGGATCCGAGATGTGGTCCGACGAGCTGCGCGCGCGGATCGAGAAGGAGCTGGGGATCCGCGCGTACGACATCATCGGAATGACCGAGACCGGCGGGCCCGGCATGGGCATCGACTGCGCGGCCCGCGCGGGGATCCACGTGTGGGAAGACCATTTCTTCGCCGAGATCGTGGACCCGACGACGGGCGCCGCGGTCGCGGACGG
This sequence comes from Candidatus Rokuibacteriota bacterium, assembly GCA_016179925.1. Lineage (GTDB taxonomy): Bacteria > Methylomirabilota > Methylomirabilia > Rokubacteriales > CSP1-6 > JACPCG01. Next base: position 16,027 of record JACPCG010000194.1, read on the forward strand.
GAGCGAGGGCGAGCTGGTGGTTACCACGCTGACCCGCGAGGGGCTGCCGCTCGTGCGCTACCGGACCCACGACCTGACGCGGGTCGTCTCGCGCGCGCGGTGTGAGTGCGGCCGCACCTCGCTCAGGCTCGACCGGCTGCGCGGCCGCACGGACGACATGGTGATCTTCAAGGGCGTGAACTTCTATCCGCGCCAGATCGAGACGGTGCTGCTGCAGCACCCGGGCGTGAGCCACGAGTACCAGATCGTCCTCGACTCGGACGGCGGCGACCGGATGACAGTGCTCGTCGAGACCGAGCCCGGGTGCGATTCCGGGGTGGGCGCGCGCATCCGCCGCGAGCTCCACAATCTCCTGGCGCTCTCGCCGGACGTCCGCCTCCTCCCGCTCGGCGAGATCGAACGGCCCCCGGGCAAGGCGGTGCGGGTCGTGGACCGCCGAACGACGCGATGACCGCCGCGGCGCGCGCGCTCGAGGGCATCACCGTCCTCTCCCTGGAGCAGGCGACGGTGCTGCCCTTTCTCACCTACCGGCTGGCCTGCGACGGCGGCAGGACGTGTTGGGCGAGCGGGACATGCGGAGCTACTTCCTGCCCAACAACTGCGGCAAGGAAGCCGTCACGCTGAGCCTCGCCGAGGCTGACGGGCGCGCGATCTTGAACGAGCTGATCCGCGTGCTGCGCGTGGACATCTTCGCCACGAACCAGCGCCCCCGCGGCTACGCGCGGCTCGGCATCGACTACGACACGCTCAGGGCGGTGAAGCCCGACGTGATCTGGCTCGGCGTCACGGGCTTCGGGCCCGACCACGACGAGGCCGCCTACGATCCGGTCCTCCAGGCGCGCGCCGGCTTCATGGAGCTGACCGGCGACCCCGACGGGCCGCCCACGGCCTTCGGGCTGCCGATGGTGGATCTGGGCGCCGCCGAGCACGGCTACAGTGAGGTCATGAAGGCGCTCTACCACCGGGCGCTGACGGGCGCGGGGGCGCGGCTCGACATCTCGCTGCTCCGGAGCGCGGTGTCATGGATGGCGTCGCCCATCGTATTGTCCGCAAGCCTGGGCGAGCGGATCACGCGCCGGGGCAACACCCACCAGTTCTTCGCGCCGGTCTCGGTCTTCGCGACGCGCGACGGCTATGTCTATGTCGCCGTCGGCACCGACCAGCAGTGGGCCGCGCTCACCGAGATTCCCGCGTTCGCCGAGCTGGCGCAGCCCGCGTACGTCCGGAACGCTGGGCGCATCGCGGAGGCGCCACGGCTCCACCGGGAGCTGGCCGGGCGCTTCGCGCATCTCACGACGGAGGAGGCGCAGGCGCTCCTCCAGAAGGCCGGCGTTCCGATCTCGCGGGTCAACACGCTGGCCGATGTCGTGGCGGATCCCCTGGTGGCCGCGACGCTCGTCCGCATCCGGGACCCCCGCACGGGCCTCACGATCGTGCTGCCCGCGCCGCCGGCCGGCGATCCGCCGCCGCTCGCGTTTCCGCCGCGGCTCGGCGAGCACAACCAGACGATCTACGGTGGCACGCTGGGGTACTCGGCAGAGCGGCTCGCCGACCTCCGGCGCCGGCGTATCATCTGAGGGCAGGGCCATGAACGAGCTCTTCTATCTGACCGACGACCAGCGGGCGATCCGCGATCTCGCGCGGAAGATCGCGCGCGAGCGGATCGCGCCCCACGCCGCGCACTACGACGAGACCGAGACGTACCCGGAAGAGTCCATGAAGGCCATCCTGGAGTCGGGGCTCTTCGGCATCTGGGTGCCCGACGAGTACGGCGGAACCGATATGGGGTGCCTCGCGCTCTCGCTCGTGAGCGAGGAGATCGCGTGGGCGTGCGCGGCGACGGCGACGCAGTACCTCGACCAGCCGCTCGGGGGACTCCCCATCTTGCTGGCGGGCACCCCCGAGCAAAAGAAGAAGTACCTGCCGCGGCTCGCGACGGGCGAGCTGCTCGCCGCGTACTCGCTCTCGGAGCCCGGCGCGGGCTCGGACGCCGCCGGCCTCCGGACGACCGCGGTGCGCACGGCCGACCGCTACGTGCTCAACGGCTCGAAGCAGTGGTGTACGAACGGTGACCACGCGGATGTCCTCACGGTGTTCGCCACGGTGGACCCGAAGAAGCGTGCGAAGGGCGTGACGGCGTTTCTCGTGGAGAAAGACACGCCGGGTTTCGCCGTCGGCAAGAAGGAAAAGAAGATGGGCATCCGCGCCTCGCCCACGGTGGCGCTCCACTTCACCGACTGCGCGGTGCCCGTGGAGCAACGCCTCGGCGCGGAGGGCGACGGCTTCAAGATCGCCATGCAGACCCTCGACATCACGCGCCCGGCGACGGGGGCGATGGCCGTCGGCGTCGGCCAGGCGGCGCTCGACGCCGCCGTCGGCTACGCGAAAGAGCGCCGGCAGTTCGGCCAGCCGATCGCCGCGTTCCAGGGGATCCAGTTCATGCTGGCGGACATGGCCATGCTCGTCCACTCGTCGCGGCTCATGGTCCATCACAGCGCCCGCCAGGTGGACGCGGGGATCCGCGGCAACACCTACGAGGCGTCCATGGCGAAGTGCTGGGCGGCCGACGCGGCGATGAAGGTCGCGACCGACGCCGTGCAGATCTTCGGCGGCTACGGCTACACGCGCGAGTACCCGGTCGAGCGTTTCATGCGCGACGCCAAGATCATGCAGATCTACGAGGGGACGAGCCAGATCCAGCGCGTGATCATCGCGCGGGAGCTGCTCGGCGGCTAGGCCGGGCGCCGATTCCGTGCTCGCGCTCCGGCCGCTGTTCGACGCCCACGTCGAGGTGGCTGAGATCCTGACCCTCGGTCGGACGCCCCTCGGGGAGCGGCGCGTGATCAACATCGTCGGCGGCTCGTTCCGCGGCGAGCGGCTCGCGGGGCGCGTCCTGCCCGGCGGGGCGGACTGGCAGATCGTCCGCACCGACGGCGCCGCCGATCTCGACGCGCGCTACACCCTCGAAACCGACCGCGGGGCGCTGATCCAGGTCAGGAGCCAGGGGCTTCGCCACGGTCCGCCCGATCCGCAGGCACGCGGCGGCGCCGTCTTCCAAAAACCCGGTCCACGACGCGGAACCGCCGGCGTGACTCAAAACAGGTCGCCGGCGCCCAGCCGCTCGATAAAATCGCCCGCTGGAAGAATCAGGATACCGTCCTCGGTGCGGCGGCCCTTGGGCTCGAGGCAGACGACGACCCGCTGCTTGATCCGAGGATGGTCCTGGACGAGGGACCGGAGCCCCTTCAAGTGGTCTGCTGTGACCTTGGCGGTGGCCTTGGCCTCGATCGCGAGCTGCATGTCGTTGACGATGAAATCGACCTCGATGCCGCCGGCCAGCCGCCAGTGACTGAGTGTGGCGAACGCCTCGGTGTACGCGTTGTGGGCGGACAGCTCGTGGAAGACCCAGTTCTCGAAGGCCTTGCCGTACAGCTCCGAGCCCCGATGGAGCTCGCCCCGTCGGGCGAGGTGATTCACGACGCCCACGTCGGCGAAGTAGAACTTTGGGGCGCCGATCACCCGACGCTTGGGGCGCTTGGTATACGCGAGCAGCCAGCGGCCGAGGAGCGTGTCCACGAGGATGCCAAAGTAGCCCTTGATGGTGTGACTGGAGACGCCGCACTCGCGGGCGATGGTCGAGAAGTTGACGATCTCGGCGTCGGAGAGGGCGGCGACGTTGAGGAATTCGGAGAACACCGGCAGGTTGCGCACGAGCCCCTCCGCGGCGACCTCCTCCTTGAGGTAGTCGGCGACGTAGCCGTTCAGGAGTCGCCGGGGCTCGTCCGAGAGGTAGATCCGCGGCAGGTACCCGTGGTTCAGCATCCGGTCGAGATCGAAGCTCCGGCCGATCTCCCGGGCGATGAGGCCGTGGAGCTCGTAGCGCACGGCTCGGCCGCCGAGGAGATTGGCCTGGCCACGCTTGACCTTCCGCGCGCTCGACCCGCACAGGGCGAAACGGATCCCGCGGCGCTCGTGGAGCCAGTGAGCCTCGTCGAGGAGCTGGGGGACCTTCTGCACCTCGTCGATGACCACCTGGCGGACGGATGGGCGAGCGGCGAGCTCTCCGCGGAGCAGCTCGGGATTCTGCACGTAGCGCCGATACTCCTCAGCCTTGAGGAGATCGATCCAGAGGGCGGCGGGATAGGTGGCCTGCAGGAGGGTGGTCTTCCCCGTCTGGCGGGGTCCCCACAGGAAGAACGTCTCGGTGCCCGGTGGAGGCAAGCGGAGGCGCCGCGTGAACATGTAGTTCAATCTATCATGATTAATTGAAGCATCGGCTCAAGGCAGCGCCCCGGGGTGCATGGCGTGATCGGTGAAGGCCCCCCGCGCCGTCGACTCGCCGTAGCGAGCAGCGCGTCCAGCCAGGGGCGGAGCGCCGTCGCGACCTGCGCGCGACGGAGGTGGCCCCAGTCGGCCGTTGATGAAGAAGGCAGGGGCAGGTGATCCACGCCGCATTATCCACCAGAAGCCACCGCTACCTCCTAGCCAACGCACCCAGGCCCGAGAGTGAGGGGGGCGGAAACCGTCACCCTCTTGAGCCGGGGACACGCCTGGCGAAGTTGACGCAGAAACATGGTTCGAATGGCGGATTGAAGTCTCGTGCTCCTCCCACCTACTAATGCAGTTGAGCAGCAAACCCAGCCGAAAGCACAGGTGGAGTTCCCATGGCGCTCAGAGGACTGGCGAGGGCGAGGGCGCTCTACGAAGCCCGAGACGACCGGGCGCGCGAGCTCAAGGCGCAGGGCAAGCGGATCGTCGGCTACCTCTGCTACTTCGCGCCGCCCGAGATCCTGGAAGCGGCCGGGCTCGTGCCGTACCGGATCCGCGGCGACATCCGGGAGCGGGTCACGGACGCCGACCAGTACGTGGAGCCCTACGGCTGCCCCTTCGTCAGGAACACCTTCGATCAGGCGGTGAAGGGGCGCTACGACTTCCTCGACGGGGTCGTCATGGCGCATTCCTGCGACAGCGTCCAGCGGATGTACGGCATCTGGACGCACTACCGGCCGGCCGCGTTCACGCACATGGTCAACGTCCCCCACACCGTCACGCCGGCCAGCGAGCGCTTCTTCCACCGGGAGCTCGGCTTGTTCAAGGAGCGCGTCGAGGCGTTCGCGGGCGCGCGGATCGACGACCGCGCGCTCGAGGCGAGCATCGACCTCTACAACCGCACCCGCGAGCTCGTCTGGCAGCTCTACCAGCTCCGCAAGTCGGACCCGCCGCTCCTCTCGGGCGCCGAGATGCTGGAGGTGCTGATCGCCGGGGGCGGCCTTCCCGCCGCCGAGTTCGAGGAGCTGCTCCGCGAGGTGACGGCCGAGGTGAGGAGCCGCCGCGACGGCCCGAGCGCCAAGCGCGCGCGCCTCCTCTTCTACGGCTGCATCAACGACGACGTGACGCTGATCCGCCTCGTCGAGGAGTGCTCGGCGCACGTGGTGATGGACGACACCTGCATCGGCGCGCGGAGCCTCCTGGGCCGGGTCACGAACGGCGACGACCCCCTCGCCGGGTTCGTCCGCTACTACTTCACGGGCTTCCAGTGCCCGCGCACCTACCGCGGCACCGACCGGAGCCGTTTCGACTACCTGATCCACGCGGCGCGGCAATTCCAGGCGCAGGGCGTCGTCCTCTACATCCTCTCGTTCTGCGACCCGCACAAGCTCGATCTCGTCGACGTCCGCCGCTACCTCCAGGACGCCGGGCTCCCGAGCCTCGTCCTGGAGGACGACTACACGCTGACGAACCTCGAATCCATGCGGACCCGGATCCAGGCGTTCGTGGAGATGGTCGCCTGACCGCGCGAGGGGAAGCGATGAGCGAGCTGCGCCGAGCCCAGAAGTCGCTCGAGACCGTTCGACGGGCCAAGGAGATGCTCGGGACCTTCTACCGGCGCCACGAGCGGCGGCGCGAGGGCGCGCCGCTCGCCTGGTGCATGGCGGGGATCTCCGCCGAGCTGCTCTCCGCGTTCGATCTCCCGTGGGAGTGGCCGGAGAACTTCGGCACGCTCTGCGCGGCCAAGCAGGTGGCGACGCGCTTCTGCGAGCAGGCCGAGGCCGACGGCTTCTCGCAGGACCTCTGCTCCTACCTCCGTAACAACCTGGGCTACGTGAGCCGCGCCCTCGAGCTGGGCGCCACGCCTCCGGAGGCCCCGGGCGGCGGCATGGGAACGCCCACGATGCTCCTCGGCTCGGGCGGGCTCTGCGACCCGAGGACCAAGTGGTTCCAGGCGCTGTCCTCCACCTATCTGCCGATTCCCGTCTTCCACATCGACCCGATGAGCCCGCCGCACGACGTCGACCCGCGCGACCCCCGCATCGCCGCGCACTACACCGAGCTGCTTCGCGAGACGGTGCGCGACCAGGTCGCGTTCCTGGAGGAGCAGACCGGGCGTCGGCTCGACCTCGGGCGCCTGCGCGCGGCGCTGGCGAACGCCCAGGAGATGATCGCGCTGCTGTGGGAGATCCAGGAGCTGCGCCGCGCGGTGCCCTGTCCCATGGGGTCGGAGGACTTCTTCACCGGCGCCGTCGTCCCGCTGCTCTTCATGCTCGGCGAGCGGGAGGCGACCGAGTACTTCCGCTGTCTCCGCGACGAGGTGCGCGACCGGGTCGCCTGCTCCACCGGCGTGATCCCCGGCGAGCGCTACCGGTTCCTCTGGATGGGCATCCCGCCCTGGTACAACCTCGGGTTCTTCAACGCGGTGGGCGAGCTGGGCGCCGTGTTTCCCATCGAGACCGTCTACTACGTGGGCGCGCCCGTCGAGATCGACCTGAGCGACCCGCTCGAGGCGCTCGTCGAGCGGAGCTGGAAGCGCGCGACCTGGATCCACGACTGGGGCGCCGAGGTCATCCCCGAGAACTGCAGCCCCTCCGGCTTCTCGGCGCCCGGCACGCGGCTCATCCGGCAGTGGGTGAAGGACTACCGGCTCGACGGCGCGGTGATGCACCGCACGCGCTCCTGCCGCGCGGTGAGCTGGGGCCAGATTCATATCAAGAACCAGCTCGCGGAGGAGGGCGTTCCCTCGCTCGTCATCGAGAGTGACATGGCCGATCCCCGGAGCTGGTCGCAGTCCGTCATCATGGGGCAGATCCGCGGCTTCCTCGGCGCGGTGGAGGCGAGCAGGCGCGAGGCCGCCCGCGCCTGATGCGGCCCGGGTCGGATCGCTGCGTCGCCGGGGTGGACGTCGGCTCCACCCTCACGAAGGTCGTCGTGAGGAACGGCGACGTGCTGGCCTCCGCCACCGACCGCACGCAGGTCGACTACGCGGGCGCCGCCGCGCGGCTCCTCGCCGGGACGCTGGGGCGGACGGGACTGGTACCCGCCGACCTCGCCTACGTCGTCGCCACGGGCTACGGACGACGGCGGGTCCCCTTCGCCGACCGGGAGATCACCGAGATCACCTGCCACGCGCGGGGCGTCAGGGAGATTTTCCCCGAGGCGAGGACCGTCATCGACATCGGGGGTCAGGACGCGAAGGGGATCAAGCTCGCGCCAGGCGGCAAGGTCGTCAACTTCGCGATGAACGACAAGTGCGCCGCCGGCACCGGGCGCTTCCTCGAGGTCATGGCGGCCTCGCTCGGACTCACCCTCGACGAGCTGGGTGCCAGGAGCCTCGGCGCCGCGGCGCCGGCGAGCATTTCGAGCGTCTGCACGGTCTTCGCCGAGCAGGAGCTGACCCAGCGGCTGGCCGAGGGGGTGCCGCTCGAGGACGTCCTCGCCGGGCTCCACGCCGCGCTCGCGAGCCGTATCCACCGGATGGTGCGCGGACTCCACGTCGAGCAGCAGGTGATCCTGACCGGCGGCTGCGCGCGGAACCCCGGCCTCGTCCGGGCGCTCGAGGAGCGCCTGGGACTGTCGGTGCTCACGCCGCCCGATCCGCTGCTGACCGGCGCCCTCGGAGCGGCGCTGCTCGCTGCCGAGGCCCTGGAGCGCGGCGAGACGCCGCAGACCGGCCCGCGCCTCGACACGCTGTCCGCCGCCGCGGCGGAGGAGGCGCGCCGGGACGGCAGCGAGGACGATGGGCGCAGGTGCGTCTTTTCCGTTCGGTCGAAGCCGAAGCCGTACAGCGCCGGGGGAGAGTTCAGCCTCCCGGCGTCCGCCACGGCGGCCGGGCTCCCGCGCGGCGGCGTGGATGCGGGGGCGCTCTTCACCAAGGCGGTCGTCGTGGACGGAGAGCGCGCGGCCTTCACCATCCTCCGCTCCGAGGGCGATTACCGCCGAGTGGCGGAGGAAGCGCTCGCGGGCGCGCTCGACGTTCTCGGGACGCCGAGGGAGACGCTCGCCGCGGTCGCCGGCACCGGGCTCGGAGCCGCGAAGATCTCGCTCGGGAGGGAGCTGAGCGAGATCACCTGCCTCGCGACCGGCATCGCGCGGCTCTTCCCCGACGCGGGGCAGGTCATCGACGTGGGCGGCCACGGCACCCGCGTGATCCGGCTCGGCCCGGGAGGTGCCGTCAAGGACTTCGCCGTCACGGGCCAGTGCGCCGCGGGCAGCGCGCGGATCCTCGAGGTGATCGCCCACCTCCTCGGCCTCGACCTCGCCGAGTTAGGCGAGGTGTCGCTGCGCTCGAGATCGCCGGCGGCGTTCGTCGTGGGCTGCGCGGTCTTCGCCGAGACCGAGGCGATCTCGTTCCTGACCCGCGGCGCCTCGCGCGAGGACCTCCTGGCCGGGCTCCACCAGTCGCTGGCGGCCCGGATCCTCGCGATGGCGCGGGCCGGCGGGGCGCCGGGGCCCTGGGCCCTGACCGGCGGCGGCGCCAAGGACGCGGGGCTCGTCGCGCGACTCCGCGCCGCGCCGCAGTCGATCGTCGTGCCGCCGGAGCCGATGGTCGTCGCGGCGCTCGGCGCCGCGCTGCTCGCGGGCGAGGGGAGGGCGGGATGACGGGCTTTCCACCGCTGAGGCTCACGTTCCAGGTCCGCGAGGACTGGATCTTCTCGCATGTGCTCGCCGAGCGGGCGCGCACCCACGGAGACCGGCCCTTCATCGAGCCCCTCGACGGACCGGCGCTGACCTACGCCGAGGCCGACCGCCTGGTGAACCGGCTCGCCCACGGCCTCCGAGCGCTCGGCGTCGCGCGCGGCGACCGGGTACTCGTGATGCTGCCGAACACGGTCGAGTTCATGCTCCTCTGGTGGGCCGCCAACCGCCTCGGCGCGATCGAGGTCTCGGTCAACACCGCCTACAAGGGCTACTTCCTCGAACACCTCGTCAACAACTCCGGCGGCCGCGTGATCGTGGTCGCGCGGGAGTTCCTCGATCGCCTGGAGGAGAGCGCCGCCAAGCTCGAGCACCTCGAGACCATCATCGTCTACGAGCCTGACCGGGCCGCGTCCGCCGTGCCGCGGCTCGAGCGGTTCCGGACCCTCGCGTTCGAGGAGCTGTATGGGCGCTCGGACGACCCGCCCGGCGTCCCGCTCTCCCACCGGGACCTCTGCGCGATCATGTACACCTCGGGGACGACGGGGCCGTCGAAGGGCGTGATGCTGCCGAACGCCTTCTGCCACCTCTTCGCCGATTGCACCCGCAACCTGACGCGCCTCGGCGAGGACGACGCCTACCTCGTCGCCACGCCGCTCTACCACGCCAACGCGCCGATCATGCAGGTCTACCCCGCGATGCTGGCCGGCGGCCGCGCCGTGATCTGCCCCCGCTTCAGCGCCAGCGAGTGGCTGGACCAGATCCGGCGCAGCGGCGCCACGGCGACGAACCTCCTCGGCGTCATGATGGACTTCGTCTTCCGCCAGCCGCCGCGGCCCGGCGACCGCGACCATCGCCTGCGCGTCGTCCTCGGCCAGCCGGCGCCCGCCGCGATCGTGGAGGACTTCAAGCGCCGGTTCGGGATCGCGCGGGTCCTCGAATACTACGGCATGACCGAGATCGGCCTCGCCACCATGATGCCGTGGGACGACGTCCGTCCTGGCTCATGCGGCAAGGCCATGTCCGAGTGGTACGAGCTGCGGATCGCCGATCCCGAGACCGACGAGGAGCTGGGGCATGGCGAGGTCGGCGAGCTGCTCGTCCGGCCGAAAGAGATGTGGGCCTTCAACCAGGGCTACTGGGAGATGCCGGACAAGACCCTCGAGGCGCTCCGCAACGTCTGGTACCACACCGGCGACGCCCTCCGGCGTGACGCGGAGGGCTACTACTACTTCGTCGACCGCATGCGCGACGTGATCCGCCGCCGCGCCGAGAACATCGCTTCCTACGACATCGAGCGCGTGCTGTCCGAGCATCCCGACGTGGCCGAGTGCACCGCGGTGGGGGTGGACTCCGGGATCGCCGGCGGCGAGGACGAGATCAAGGCCTGCCTCGTTCTGCGCGAGGGCCGCGCGCTCGTCCCGGAAGAGTTCCTCGCCTGGTGCGAGGCGCGGCTCCCGTACTTCGCGGTCCCGCGCTACCTCGAGGTCCTCGCCGAGCTGCCCCGGACCCCGAACAACAAGATCCAGAAGTATCTGCTGCGGCGCAGCGGCGGCGCCGCCGCCTGGGACCGCGTGAAGGCGGGCTACCAGCTCCAGGAGGAGGTCCGCAAGGCCGAGGCCAAGCGCCAGCGGCGGGCCGGCGCCGCCGCCCAGCCCTCAGCGTGACCGCCGGTGGAGCCCGGCGGCGGAGCGGGCATCTACCGACGCTTTACCCGCCGCGGCCAGCGCGTGCTCGTACCCGCTTGCCCCGAACGCGACTGCGGCCTCGGGCGGGCGGAGCGCCCTTGTTGGACGCGGCATCTATATCTTCCAGCCGTACTCCGCGCCCAGCCCGCAGGCTGGCCCGGGCCGCCGCGATTCGGTTCAGAAATCGGGGGTCGTTCTCCAGGCGGTAGTCGAACCAGTCGTCTTCCGACCCGAACCCGATCAGTACACCCGCCGCCCGCCCGTGTCGGGTGATGACCAGTTCCTCCTTCACGGCTAACCGGAGATAGCGCGACAAATCATCCTTCACGTCCGACAACGCCACCGTCTTCATGTCGTCTCCTTGCCCTCGCGATCGCTTTCGTCGCGCTGTCCGTAGCGGTCAAGCCACGCCGTTGCATCGTTCTTCGGCACGATCGCCAGGACCTCCACAGCCTCGTCGCCGATGTCGTAGAACACCCGAACGTCGCTCACGCGCAACCGGTACTGCGGACGGCGCATGCCCCGGAGGCGTTTGATTCGGCTCTTGCTCGTCTTGTCGGGTTCATGGCGGAGGTGCGTCTCCAGCGCGTCACGCACCATCGCCCGGTCATATGCCCTCAGCGCTTTGAAGTCCTCGATCGCCTCGGGCGCGAGGACGATCTCGCGTGGCATTCTAGCCAGATTGTAGCCAGAATTCTTGGCAGCGGCAAGCCGGGATCCCGAGCGCGAACGAGCTACAGGTTCCCCAGCGCGCGGAGGCGCGGGTCCAGCTCGTCGCGGAGGGCGTCGCCGACCAGGTTGACGGCGACCACCGTCAGCATGATGCAGAAGCCGGGGACCGAGGAGATCCACCAGGCGCGGAGGAGATAGCCGCGGCCGTTGCTCAGGTCGATCCCCCACTCGGGGGTGGGCGGCCGCGGCCCGAGCCCGAGGAAGCTGAGCGAGGCGCCCAGGATGATCGACCACGCGATGGCCACCGTCGACAGCACGATGACGGGTGCCACGATGTTCGGCAGCACGTGCCGGAGCGCGAGCCGCCCCTGGCCGCACCCGAGCGCCCGGGCCGCCTCCACGTAGACGTTCTCCTTCACCGCGAGCACGTCGCCCCGCACGAGGCGGACGAAGGTGGGGACCAGCGAAACCCCGACCCCCGCAGGCGCCCGATCGGCTGGCGCGTCGTCTTGCCGGGCTTCGCCGGGTGCGTGACCTCCATCATCTCGACGTCGAGGCCGATGTCGGCCATGTAGTTCGCGAGGTGGTCCGCGAGCGGCCCCTCCTCGAACGTGGTGCTCGGGATGCGGATCGCTGCCTGCTCGAGGGCGAGGACCTGCCGGTCGTGGATCTGCGCGAGGATCTTCCCCGACTCGCCGTCACGCCCCATTCGCACCCCTATTGGATGACGAACATCTGATCGGTCGAGAACTTGTCCGAGATCAGCTCGGGGCCGCCCGCGCGCACGACCACCATGTCCTGGATGTGCCAGTAGTCCTTGTGGGGCTCGAGGGCCAGCACCATGCCCTCCTCGAGCACGACCTCGCTGCCGCGGGCGAGCACCGGCTCCTGCTGGTGCCACCAGCAGCCCACGCCGTGCCCGACCAGCGCGGTGTTATAGGTCCACCCGTGCTTCCCGAATTCCTTGACGACGAACTCGTAGACGTCGCCCGCCCGCGCTCCCGGCCGGCAGCGGTCGATCGTCATCCGATAGATGTCGCGGGTGATCTCGTACTCGCGCTGCTGCTGCGGGCTCGGTGGGCCGAGGACGGCGTTGCGTGACTGGTGCCCCGGGTAGCCGTCGACGTAGGCGACGTAGTCGGTGCGGACGACGTCGCCCCGGCGGAACGCCGTGTCGCTCTCCCCCGCGTAGGGGATCAGGTTGGTAGAGGAGTTCAGGATGCCGTGCGCCCAGTTCGCCCCCCGGCGGAGGCAGCTTCCGATGATCCGGCTGTGCCCCGCGCGCTCGGTGTCGCCCGGGCGGATGGTCGGGAAGACCTCGAGGTAGGCGTCGTCGAGGAGGTCCGCGCCCTTCTTCAAGCGCGTGATCTCCGCCGGCGTCTTCACCCAGCGCACCTCGTCCATCATGCGCGTGCAGTCGACCATCTGGAGCTGGGGCAGCCGGCGCTGGACCTCCTCCCAGTGGCGGCGCTCACGTAGTTCTTCTCGAAGCCGACGCGTTCTCGCCCCAGCCCCGCCGCCTCGATGGCCTGCGCGAGCCGGCTGTACGGCGACTCCGTGTAGGCGTCGTACACCTCGATCCGCTTCACCCACGAGTCGCGCCGGGTGAGCCCCTCGGCGATCTTGTTGAGGACGATCACGGGCTCGCCGTGCCGCGGCCAGAGCAGCAGGACGCCCCGCACGGAGTCGGGCAGGTCGAGGTGGCGGGCGAGGGTGCCCGGATAGGCGAGCCCCGAGAGGTAGGTGAAGTTCTGTCCCGAGCGGGCCACCACCGCCGCCAGCCGGTGGCGATCCATGTGCTCGTGCAGGCGGGCGACGTTGGCGATGACCTGGCGACCCGTGTCCGGCATGTCGGTCCTCACTCGGTTGAAGGTGGCCCGCATGATAGCCCGTCCCCGTGCGATGCGCGAGCGGGGGAGGGCGCCTCAGCGGGCGAGGAGCCGGCGCGCGCGCTCAACCGCCTGCACGAGCCCTCCGGGGAGCAGGAGCACGATGGCGATGAAGAGGGCGCCGAAGATCAGCAGGTGGAAGTCCACCCAGTGCAGCGCCAGATATTCTTTCAGGAAGACGTAGAGGACGGCGCCGAGGACGGGGCCGTGGAGCGTGCCGACGCCGCCGATGAAGGTCATCAGGAGCGCGTCGAAGGTCCAGTGCGGGCTGAAGGGATGCGACGGGTAGTAGCTGATGTGGTAGTAGGCGAAGAGGCCGCCGGCCAGCCCCGCGAGCCCCGTGGAGAGTGCCAGCGCCGTCAGCTTGAGCCGGAGCGCGCCGACGCCGGAGGCCTCGGCCGCCTCCTCGTCCTCGCGGATCGCCTGCATCCCGAGTCCGATGCGTGAGGCGCCGAGAGCCGCCACCGCGACCACCGACACGGCGGCGAGTCCCAGCGCGAAGTAGTAGCGGTGCGACAGCCGGTAGGCACCGATCGTGGCGGTGGGGAGCGTGGAGATGTCCGAGAGCACGTTGCTGACCGTCGTGCGTAAGATCTCTCCCAGCGCGAGCGTCCCGATCGCGAAGTAGGCGCCGTGGAGCCGGAAGGCGGCGACACCGATGGCGAGCGCGAAGGCCGTCGCCACGAGGGCGCCCGCCCCCATGGCGAGCACGATGGGCGTGCCCTCGATCCAGAGCGTGCGCGCCACGAGGGCGCCCAGCCCGAAGAAGGCCGCGTGGCCGAGGTTCACCTGGCCGGCGTACCCGGCGACGATGTTCCAGCTCTCGGCGAGCGTGATCGAGAGCAGGATCAGGAAGACGAAGTTGAGGACGTCGTCGCGACGGGTGGCCAGCGGCAAGAGCGCCAGCGCGGCGAGGGCGCCGAGGATCGCCGCCGCCCAGCCCGGCTCGCGCCGCTTCCCGAGGCGCCTCATCGCCCGAAGAGCCCGCGCGGGCGGACGACCAGCACGACGACGAAGAGGACCAGGCCCACGACCTCGCGGTACGGGCCGCCGAAGACAGACGCGCTCGCCGCCTCCGCCACGCCGAGGACGAGGCCGCCGACGAAAGTGCCGAGCATCGAGCCGAGGCCGGCGAGGACGACGACGATCAGCGCCTTGAGCGTCCACTCGAGCCCGATCGAGGGACTGATCGAGTAGCCGATGCTGACGAGCGTCCCGGCGGCGCCGGCGAGGCCGGTGCCGATCGCGAAGGCGAGCAGGTATGCCCGCCGGACGTCGATGCCGGTCAGCAGCGCGGCCTGCCAGTCCTCGGCGGTGGCGCGGATGGCCTTGCCCCAGCGCCAGTGCGCCAGCAGCAGGTGCACCCCGCCGATCAGGGCGAACGCGAGCGCGAGGCTCAGCAGCCGCACGACGGGGATCGAGAGGCCGTCCACGCTGATGACCGCGCCGCCGTAGGGAGTGACGATGGACCGCTCGTCCGCCGTCCAGAGCCGCACGGCCAGGGCGTGGAGCGCCAGCGCCAGGCCGAAGCCGATCAGCAGCGAGTTCTTGATCCGCGTCTCCTCGTCCGCGCGCACCACGAAGCCGAAGAGCCCCCAGTAGAGACCGAGCCCGAGCGCGAGCGCGAGCGGCAGGACCAGCAGGAGCGCGGCGAACGGGTCGAGGTCGAGGAGGGCGACGAGCCAGAACGCCCCGTAGCCGCCGAGCATGATCAGCTCGCCGTGGGCGACGTTGAGGACCTTGAGGACACCGAACACGAGCGACAGCCCCGCTGCCGCCAGCCCGTAGAGCCCGCCGATCAGGAGCCCGAGCAGGAGCTGCTGGGCGAGCGCACTCACAGGGCGATCGTCACGCGCGTGCCGACCTCCTGCCCCGACTCGGGCACGAGTCGTTGGGCGCTCGTCCTATCGTCCTTCCAGGGCCGAGTGGTCTCAGCCATAGCATCTCGTCGAAGACCGCAGAGAGGAGCGCGTGGAGATGCCGAGGAGCTAAAGCTGTAGGCCGTTCTATTTCGCTCTACGACGCATGGAGGTGTTGCTTGGTTAGGTCAACGATTTGGCCGGTCCGTAGCACATAGACCGGAGTCCCAGCCTTTAGACCAAGCTCCCTGGCCCGCCGGGCCGCGCGCCGCAGAGCCTTCGCCGAGGCTCGAATATCCGGATCCTTTGAACCTACTGCCTCTTGCTTCACTGATTGTCTCCTGACGCTACCAGACGGGGGATGCTACCTGAATTCTCGTACAGTATCCAGTGATCCACTAATGCCTGATAGACATTATGGAAATGGGTAGCCCGCTGTCAAACCGACGCCGTATTACGGACTCAGGCACATTGTGGCCCCCTTGTGCCACCCGCGCGGCTTGCTCCGGGTGAAAGGGAAAAAGCCCTGCGGCAATCAGGTCCACGTTGATGAAGTCAGGACAGTCCGCCTCGCGCGGGAGGAACTCGAGGGCGAAGGTAGTCTTTCCAGCCCCTGAGCACGGCGCCGGGCCGTCGCCGTTCGTAGACGTTTCCTCCCCGGCGCGCACCGATTACTATCGAGCGGTGATCGACACGCGCCTCACCGCCGCCCTGCGCGCGACGCTCCAGCGCGTCTGGGGCTACCCGGCGTTCCTCCCCCTCCAGGAGGACGCCGCCCGCGCGGTGCTCGAGGGCCGGGACTCCCTCGTCGTCCTGCCGACCGGCGGCGGCAAGTCGCTCTGCTATCAAGCGCCGGCCGCGCATCTCGGGCGCCTGGCCGTCGTCGTCTCGCCCCTCATCGCCCTGATGAAGGACCAGGTGGACGCGCTTCGCCAGAACGGCGTCCGCGCCGCCTACCTCAACAGCAGCCAGGGCCCGGGCGAGCGCGCCGCCGTCGAGCGCGACCTGGACGCCGGGCGCGTCACCCTGCTCTACGTGGCCCCGGAGCGGTTGATGATGCCCGGCTTCTTCGAGCGGCTGCGGCGGGCGACGCCGGCCTTCTTCGCCGTCGACGAGGCGCACTGCATCAGCCAGTGGGGCCACGACTTCCGGCCCGAGTACCGCCAGCTCCGCGTCCTCAAGGCGACGTTTCCGGGGACAGCGGTGCACGCCTACACCGCGACCGCCACCCCGCAGGTCCGCGACGACATCGTGGCCGAGCTGGGGCTCGAGAACCCGGTCGTCCTCGTCGGCGCCGTGGACCGGCCCAACCTCGTCTACCGGGTAGTGCCGCGGGCCGATCGCATGCGGCAGGTCCTGGCCGCGATCGAGCGGCATCGCGACCAGGCGGGGATCGTCTACTGCATTCGCCGCGCCGAGGTGGACGAGCTGAGCGCAGCGCTGGCGCGGCGCGGCCTGCGCGCGCTCCCGTACCACGCGGGACTCCAGGACGCGCCGCGGCGCGCCAATCAGGAGGCGTTCGTCAACGAGCGGGCGGACATCGTCGTGGCGACGGTCGCCTTCGGCATGGGCATCGACCGCTCGAACGTGCGCTACGTCATCCACACCGGCATGCCGAAGTCGCTCGAGCACTACCAGCAGGAAGCCGGGCGCGCCGGGCGGGACGGCCTCGAGGCGGACTGCCTGCTCCTCTGGAGCGGCGCGGACTACGCGCTCTGGAAGTCCGTGCTCGAGGCGGAGTCCACGCCCGCGCCCGGCACGCTCCGCAAGCTGGGCGAGATGTTCGGCTTCTGCCAAGACGCCGTCTGCCGCCATCGCGCGCTCGCCACCTACTTCGGCCAGCCATACCCGACGCCCGGCTGCAGCCGCGCCTGCGACGTCTGCCTGGGCGAGGTCGCGTCCGTCGACGACGCGCAGGGGATCGCCACGAAGATCCTCCGCGCCGTCGCCGAGCTGCGCGGCCGCTTCGGCGCCGGCCACCTGGTCGAGGTGCTCGCGGGCGCCGGCGGGGAGCGCATCGTGGGCCTGCATCACGATCGGCTCGACGCCTACGGATCGCTGCGGGAGGCGCGCCGGCCCGAGCTGAGGGCGTGGATCGACCAGCTCATCGGCCGGGGGTTCCTCGCGCGCACGAGCGGCGAGTATCCGACGGTCGTGCTGACGAAGCACGGTGCCGCGGTCCTGCGGGGCGAGCTGGCGGCCGGGCCCCTCAGCCGGATCGCGAAGCCGGCGCGGGCCGCCCGCACGCCGGCAGTGGCGCCGGGCGGCGCCGCCGGCGGCCCCGACGACCGCGAGCTGTTCGAGGCGCTGCGCCGCCTGCGCCGCGAGCTGGCCGAGGCGCGCGGCGTGCCGCCCTACGTGGTCTTCGGCGACGCCACGCTGCGGGAGATGGTGCGCCTGCGCCCGAGCACGCGCGAGGAGTTCCTGGGAGTCAAGGGCGTGGGCGAGTGGAAGTGCGAGGAGTTCGGCGCGCGCTTCCTGGCCGCCATCGCCGCTGCGCGCACTCCCTAGCGTTCGCTCCCCGAAATCCTGTTCACCGTCACCGCGCGGCGGGGCCGGCGGGCACGTGCGACGGGGGTCGCGGGAGCCCGTTCCCGCCCCGGGGAGAGCGGACGGGGCGCGCCCGGCTGGAGCCCAGCCGCAACGGGGCAAGCGGACGCGTGCCGCGTGGTCCCTCGACCCCCGTCGCACGCGCCCCGTCGGCCCCGCCCCGCGTCAGCCCTCGCGCACCGCGAGCGGGCCGAGATACGCGCGGCGGATGTGCGGGTCCCGGAGGAGGGCGGCGCCGCTGCCCTCGCCGACGATGCGGCCCGACTCGAGGACGTAGGCGCGATGGGCGAGGGTGAGCGCGGCCTGCACGTTCTGCTCGACGAGGAAGACGGCGACGCCGCCGCGGTTGATCTCGACCAGCGCCTCGAGGATCGACCGGACCAGACGGGGAGCGATTCCGAGCGAGGGCTCGTCGAGCATCAGGAGGCGCGGGTTGGTCATGAGCGCGCGCCCCACGGCCACCATCTGCTGCTGGCCGCCGGAGAGCGCGCGCACGATCTGCTGGCGGCGCTCGCGCAGGTCGGGGAAGAGAGCGAACACCCGCTCGAGGCTGGCCCGACGGGTGCCGCGCGCGCGGGGGGCGAAGGCGCCCAGCTCGAGGTTCTCCTCCACCGTCATGGTGCCGAAGAGACGCCGCCCCTCGGGCACCATCGCCAGGCCCCGCTCGACGATCGCGTGGGCGCCGACGCGGGAGAGGTCCTCGCCCTCCCAGTGGATCGCGCCCGCGCGCGGACGCAGGAGCCCCGCGATCGACTTGAGGAGCGTGCTCTTGCCGGCTCCGTTCGGGCCGAGCAGGGCGACGATCTCGCCCGGCCCGACGGAGAGCGTCACCCCCGAGAGCGCCCGGGCGTCACCGTAGGCGGCCTCGAGGTCGCGGATCTCAAGCACCGGGCTTCGCCGCCCGGAGGAGCGCCACGTTCTCCTCGACCGTGTCCGTCCCGGTGATGGCGCGGAGCACGATCTCGTCGACCGCGCCCTGCCACCGGCCGAGCGCCGGCGCGACGGCGTCCGCGCTCTGGGCGGCGATGGCCGTCTCCATCGGCTTCACACCCATGCGCGCGAAGTTTGCCGCGTACGCCGGGATCGCCGCGTAACGCTCCGCCTCCGTCTGCAGCCGGTCGAGGGCCGCGGGGCCCAGGGCGAGGCGGACGTACGCGAAGATCTTCGGCGGTTGGCGGCGCGCCGCGGCCGCACCGGCGCGCACCAGCTCGGCCGAGCGGCGCGCGTGCTCGGGCGTCAGCCAGTTGAAGAGCACGCCGTCGGCGATCTCTCCGGCGAGGCGGCACATCTGGGGACCGAGCGCGGCGACGACGACGCGTGTCCCTAGCTGGGCCCGCAGCGCGGCGATCCCCGCACGCACGCGCTTGAGAGCATCCGGGTTCGGACTGCCCACCCCGAGGAGGAGACGGTCGAGGGGAAGCGCGTTGGCGCGCACGCCCTGGACAATGCTGTCCGGTCCGCGCGTGTGGAGAGGAATCACGCCGATGCCGAGCTCGATACGCCGTGTCTCCTTCGCCGCCGCGGCGAGCGCGACCAGCCCGTCGGTCGCGCCGGGATGGTTCACCCAGAAGGAGCTGTACCCGAGCCCTTCGGCCTCCCGCGCCGCGGCGCGGACGATCTCGGGGGCGATGCCGGCGAACACTGCGAAGCCCTGTCCCATCACCGTCTCCTCTCGAGGGTCTGGGCCGCGGCCGGCCCGAGGCTCCCGTGCAGGGAAGGTATCACGAAGGCCGAGACCACACGATCGCAGTAGCGACACGATAGAATGGCTCTCAGAACATGTATTCGTTTCTGGCGAACGCGCCCGAACCCTGGACCGCCGAGCCACTTCGACTGAGAGTTCGGCGGACACCCTGTCCCGATTAGACACTCGCACCGGATCCAGCCGATCACCCGATCCCATGAGATGGGGTACCATGCTGCCGCCGGGCGATCCGCCCGGCGAGAGGGAGGAGACTCGTGAAAGCAGCGGCGGTCGTGGCGGACATCCTCAAGCGCGAAGGCGTGCAGTTCCTGATCGGCTATCCCGTCAACCAGATCATCGAGGCCGCCGCCGAGGCGGACATCCGCACGATCATCGTGCGCCAGGAGCGGACCGGCCTGCACATGGCGGACGCTGTGAGCCGCGTTACCTCCGGCGAGCGCATCGGCGTGTTCGCCATGCAGCACGGCCCGGGCACGGAGAATTCCTTCGGCGGCGTCGCGCAGGCCTACGGCGACTCGGTCCCGATCGTGGTGCTCCCCGGAGGCTTCCCGCGGCGGCTCCTCAACATCCCCCCCAACTTCAGCTCGTTCCTCAACTACCAGCACGTCACCAAGTGGGCCGAGCAGGTGGTCCTGCCGGAATCCGTGCCCGACGCTATGCGCCGCGCCTTCACCCAGGTGCGGAACGGCCGCCCGCGGCCCGTCCTGGTGGAGTTCCCCGTGGACCTCCTCCGCGAGGAGGTGCCGGACGGCTGGACCTACACGCCGGCGCCGCGGCTTCGCACGGCGCCGGACCCACGCGCCGTGGCCGAGGTCGCGGCGGCGCTCGTGGCGGCCGAGCGGCCGGTGATCTACGCGGGCCAGGGGGTGCACTACGCGCGCGCCTGGAAGCAGCTCCGCGAGCTGGCTGAGCTGCTCGAGGCGCCGGTGACGACGAGCCTCCAGGGCAAGAGCGCGTTCCCGGAGACGCATCCGCTCTCGCTCGGCTCGGGTGGCCGGTCGATCTCCAAGCAGCTCCACCACTTCCTCGCCAACGCCGACCTTATCTTCGGCATCGGGTGCAGCTTCGCGACGACCAACTACGGCGTCGCCATGCCGAAGGGCAAGCGCATCGTCCACGCCACGCTCGATCCGGCCGACATCAACAAGGACGTGCGCGCGGAGCTGGCGCTGGTCGGCGACGCGGCCCTCACGCTGGACGCCCTCCTCGCCGAGGTCCGCGACCGGCTGAAGGGCGGGCCGCGCGGCCGCGCGGCCGCCGTCACCCAGGAGATCAAGCGGCTCAAGACCGAATGGCTCGCCCAGTGGATGCCGCGGCTCACGGCGGAGTCGAAGCCGCTCTCGCCTTACCGGGTCCTCTGGGACCTCATGCACAGCGTGGACGTTGCCAACACGATCATCACCCACGATGCGGGGAGCCCGCGCGACCAGATCTCGCCCTTCTGGGAGCCGGTGGCGCCGCTCACCTACATCGGCTGGGGCAAGACGACGCAGCTCGGCGCAGGCCTCGGGTTCACCATGGGCGCCAAGCTGGCCCGGCCCGACAAGCTGTGCGTCAACGTCTGGGGCGACGCGGCCATCGGCTTCACCGGCATGGACTTCGAGACCGCCGTGCGCGAGCGCATCCCGATCCTCTCGGTGCTCCTCAACAACTTCTCGATGGCGATCGAGCTGAAGGTGATGAAGGTCGCGACCGAGAAGTACCGGTCCACCGACATCAGCGGCAACTACGCCGACTTCGCCCGGGCGCTCGGCGGCTGGGGGGAGCGCGTGACCGAGCCGGGGCAGATCGTGCCCGCCCTCAAGCGCGCGATCGAGATGACGCGCGAGGGCACACCGGCGCTGCTCGAGTTCATCACCGAGCAGGCGGTGGACTTCTCAATGTTCTCCTGACGCCGGGCTCAGACCACGAAGCGGTCGAAGAGCTTGCCGAGGAGCCAGCCGACCACGGCCGAGCCGAGGGCCACGGCGGCGAACTCCAGGCCCGACCGGAGGAGCGGCTTGCCCGTCAGGCGGCCCTTGAACAGGCCGACCCCCAGGAGCGCCAGGACCGACAGTGCCCAGGACGACACGAGGGCGGCCGGGCCCACTCCGAGGAGGAAGGGGGCGAGCGGGATCGCGGCGCCGATCGTGAACGAGACGAACATCACGCAGCCCGCCTGGACGGGCTTGGAGATGTCGGCGGTGCCCAGCCCGAGGACCTTCTCCTGGACCGTGCGCAGCAGGAGGTCCTGGTGGCGCGAGAAGATCTTCACGACGCGGTACGCCTCGGGCCGCCCGAGACCCTCGGCGGTGAGCGAGTGGAGGAGCGCTTCCTGCGCCAGGTAGGGCTCGTCGGCGGCGAGCCGCTCCTGGTCGAGCAGCTCCTTCTCGAACAGCTCCTTCTCGGTCCGCGACGCCAGGTAGGACCCGGTCGCCATCGAGAGCCCGCCGGTGACGGCCGCCGCGATGCCCGTGATGACGACGGTCACACGGCTCTGTGTGGCGACGGAGACGCCACTCAGCAGCCCCACCGTGCTGATGAGGCCGTCCTGGATGCCGAAGACGAACTCGCGGGCGCGGATCCGGCGTTCGAGGGCCGCGCGCTTCTCGGTCAGCGCTTTTTCGGAGCGGTTCAATACTTGAGCGCCGGATCGAGGGTGGCCTCGCCCGGCCGCCAGTCCGCCGGGCAGAGGCGGCCGGTCTGGAGCGCGTCCAGCACCCGCAGGGTCTCCTCCACGCTCCGCCCGACGTTCATCGGGCTCACGACGACGTAGGCCACCGTGCCCTCCGGCGAGATGACGACGGTGGCCCGAAACGCGCGGCCATCCTCCGGGTTCAGGACCCCGTACGCCCGCGCCGTGGCCCCGCCGGGGTCCGCGAGGAGGGGGAACGCGATGCCGCCCAGCTCGTCCACCCACGCCCGGTGGGACGCGACGTCGTCCACGCTCACGCCGAGCACCGCGCAGCGCCGGTCCTGAAATTCCTTGAAACGGCGGTCGAACCCCCGGATCTCGGTCGGACAGATGAAGCTGAAGTCGGCCGGGTAGAAGAAGAGCACCAGCCACTGGCGCCGGACGTCGGCGAGTCGCCAGGTGCGGACGCGGCCCTCGTGAACGCCCTCGAGGGCGAAGTCCGGCGCGGCACTGTTCAGGACCAGCATGGCGGGCATCCTAGCACACGTGACGCTCGTGGATCCCTGGGCCGAGCAGGTCGAGACCATCCGGCAGCGCGGTATCTCGGTGACGGGGCCGCACGAGCCGTTCGAGGCGCGACCGGCGGCGGTGCATCTGCACGAGGCGGCCCGCCTGCGGCGCGATCACGACATCGCGTTCGTCGCCATGAAGGTCTACGACACGGCGTGGGCGACTCAGCTCGCGCTCCGGCACCTGGCACCCGAGGGCTACGTCGTTGCAGCCCAGAACTGCTGGCCCGACCCGGTGGTGGCAGCCGTGGCCGGCGCCTCGCGCGCCGTGGGGCTCGTCATGTCGAAGATCGGGGTGGCCCTCTGGAAGCCCGGTCAGGTCGAGCGCGGCATCGAGAAGGGCCAGAGCAAGGGGCACGACGTCTTCGGGCGAGCGGTGGGCCAAGCTCTGCGCGAACGCCATGGGCAACCCGGTCCAGGCCATGTCCGGGCTCGGCTCGCTCGAGATCATGTCGAGCGAGGTCGGGCGCGCTATCACGATCCACCTCGCGGCGGAAGCCGCGCGCGTCGGGCTCGCGCTCGGGTACCGCGTGCCCAAGTTCAACGGCGCCGCGGTCGAGCAGTGGGCGGCCGCCGACCGGAGCGAGACGTACGAGGCTCTCGACCGGATGCTCACCCCGGCCTCCGCAACTGGCCGCAACTGGCGCGCGTCGATGGCGCAGGACATCGCGAAGGGCCGCCCCACCGAGATCGACCACATGAACGGCTACGTGCTGGCGCAGGGGCGCGAGCGCGGCGTGCCCACGCCCGTCAGCGCGGCGGTGGTCGAGGTCATGCACGAGGTGGAAGAACGCGTTCGAAAACCCGAGCCGCAGAATATCGGGTTGGTGCTGGGCCGCACGGGGTTGTGAGCGCCCGGTGGCGCGCTACTAGCCCCTGGGCGCCTTTGAATCTCGCCGGATCCGACGCCAGATCGCCACGTCCGCCGCGAGTTCCGCCTCCGTGGTGATGCCGACGCAGGTGGCGTGCGTGTACGGGTAAGTATCCCAGAACGTGACGCCGAGGTCGTAGGCCCGCGTGAGAAGACGCGCTCCGGGCGCGACCGGGCCGCTCAGGTAGCCGGTTCCGAAGCAGAGGCTCGAGACGGTCAGTCCGGTTCGGCCAAGCCTGACTTGCGTGACCACGGCCTGCGCACCCCCGCTCCCAGAGTACCGACACTATGCGAGAGCCGAGGAAGTCAGTCAACGAGGGTCTTCCAGGCTCGGCCGACGCCGAGGCGAACGGCCCGGATCATGGCCCGGCGCACCGGCCTGTAGCGGGCGGACGGTCGTCGTGCTATACACACCCCAAACTGGTACCGGGAGGCGAATCATGAGATGGCCGATTCGACCGCTCAGCGCGCTCGTCCTCCTGCTCGCGATCTGGGCCCCGTCCGCCCATCTCGGGACCGCGGAGGCGGCCGGTCCGGACGGACAGATGGTCTGGGCCATCCACTTCACGCTGGCCCCAAAGTGGGTGGACCCGGGCGAGACCGAGGCCCTCATCACGCCGTTCAAGGTGCTCTACCCCATCCACGACGCGCTGGTGAAGCTGATGCCCGGCGGGATGACGCCGAGCCTGGCCGAGACGTGGACGATGAGCCCGGACGGCCTCGCCTACGACTTCGTCGTCCGCAGCGGCGTGAAGTTCCACAACGGCGACCCCGTGACCACCGAGGACGTGAAGTTCTCCTTCGACCGCTACAAGGGCGCGGGGGCGAAGCTCCTCAGGGACAAGGTCAAGGAAGTGCAGGTGCTCGACGCCCGGCGGATCCGCTTCGTGCTCAAGGAGGCGTGGCCGGACTTCATGACCTTCTACGGCACGACGGCCACCGGTGCCGGGTGGGTCGTCCCGAAGAAGTACGTGGAGAAGGTCGGCGACGACGGCTTCAAGAAGGCCCCGGTCGGCGCCGGTCCTTATCGGTTCGTGAGCACCAAGCCGGGTGTGGAGATGGTGCTCGAGGCCTTCGAGGGCTACTGGCGCAAGGTCCCGAGCGTCAAACGGCTCGTGTTCAAGAGCGTCCCCGACGAGACGACGCGGGCGGCCGCGCTCAAGCGGGGCGAGGTCGACATCGCCTACTTCCTGAACGGCCCCATCGGCGAGGACGTCCGGCGTACCCCGGGCCTCAAGCTCATGGCCGTGCGGACCAACGCGTCGTTCTTCCTCGACTTCCTCGACCAATGGGACCCGAAGTCGCCCTGGCACGACCGCCGTGTACGGCTCGCCGCCAGCCTCGCCGTCGACCGCAAGACGATCAACGAGGCCGAGATGCTCGGCTTCGCCGGGCTCACCGGAAACATCGTCCCCCGGCACATGGAGTTCGCGCTGCCGATCGACCCCCATCCCTACGACCCTCAGCGTGCCAGGCAGCTCCTCGCCGAGGCGGGATACCCGAACGGCTTCGATGGGGGCGACCTCACGCCCACGCCGCCCTACAACTCCATGGCGGAGGCGATCGGCGGCTACCTCGGCGCCGTGGGCATCCGCACGCGGGTCAGGACGATGGAGCGCGCCACGTACCTCACGAGCTGGCGCGAGAAGAAGCTCCGCGGCGTCCTCTTCACGGCCCTGGGCGCCGGCGGGAACGCCGCGACCAGGATCGAAGCGCTGGCGACGCGGGACGGGATGTACGCCTACGGCGTGCTGCCGGAGGTGGAGGACCTGTTCCAGCGCCAGGCGCGCGAGCTGGACCGGAAGAAGCGTGAGGGGCTGCTCCACCAGATCCAGAAAATCCTGCACGACCGCGTGGTCTTCGCGCCGATCTGGGAGAACGCGTTCATCCGCGGCGTGGGCCCGCGGGTGGAAGAGTCAGGCCTCGCTCTCATCCCCGCGTTCCCCTACTCGGCGCCGCTCGAGGACCTGCGGCTCAAGCGGCCATGACCATTGCGAGAGGGGGCGACATGCGGTACACGCGGATCTCCGCCGACTGTCACATCGACCTGCCCTGGCTGCCGCCGGATCTCTTCACCGCGAACGCTTCGGCGGCGATGAAGGACCGCATGCCCTACGTCACCGAGGGGCCGGACGGCCCCTACTGGACCTCGAAGAACGGCCGGTCGTTCGGGCTCGTGTGCGGCGTGGGGCCGGGCGGTCAGAAGTACGTGCCGGGACAGCACCACCGCGTCGACGTGATGGCGGCGACGGGCCTCTACGAGGACGGCCGGAAGGGCATCCGCCGCGTGAGCGATCCCGAGCTGCGCCTGAAGGACATGGATCGCGACGGCGTCCAGGCCGAAGTGATCTACGGCATCCTCGGCGCCGCCACCCGGCTCGGCGACCACGAGGCGGCCACGGAGATGTTCCGCATCTACAACGACTGGCTCGCGGACTTCTGCCGCCGCTCCCCCGAGCGCTACCTCGGGCTGGCCTGCCTGCCGTACGGCGACATCGATGCCGCCGTCAAGGAGATCTACCGCGTGGCGAGGCTCGGGCTCCGGGGCATGGAGCTGTCCTGCTCGTGGGATATGGAGTCCATGTGGCATCCGGTCTGGGAGCCGCTCTGGCAGGCCGTGAACGACGTGAACCTGCCGCTGCACTTCCACACGTTTCCGTCCCTGCCGCCGGACAAGGTGAACCAGCAGACGGGGCTCACCCGCCGCGCCGCGTTCTTCACCGTCGTCTCGGGCTTCCAGATGAACCTCATCAACATCGTCGCCGCGGTCATCGGCGCCGGCGTCCTCGAGCGCCACCCGCAGATCCGCATCGCCTTCGGCGAGAGCGGCATCGGCTGGCTGCCCTACGCGCTCGACCGGATGGACTTCGAGTGGGAGGACCGTTTCCGCGACCTCGGCCTCACGATGAAGCCGAGCGACTACTGGCGCCGGCAGTGCAAGGCGACGTTCCAGTTCGACCGGATCGGCACCCAGCTGATCGACGACATCGGCGTCGAGACGCTCATGTGGGGCTCCGACTACCCGCACGGCGACGGCGTCTGGCCCGAGTCGTCGAAGTACATCCAGGAGCAGTTTGGCCACCTGCCGCCCGAGGTCACCCGCAAGATCGTCTGCGAGAACGCCGGCCGGTTCTACGGGCTGATCAGGTAACGCGCGGTAGAAATCGACGGTCAGCCGTTTGGGAGGTAACACCATGAGAGGACGCTCGATGCTGCGACTCGCCCTCGGCCTCGCGATCCTCGCCGGCGCGCTCGTCGCCGCCGGCATCCCGGCCGGAGGCCAGACGCCGAAGCGCGGTGGGATCCTCAACTCGGTGCTCTTCGAGGACCCGCCCGGGTTGACGGCCCACGAATCGTCGACGATCTCCAACGTCTGGCCGGTGTCGCCGTGCTACTCGAACCTGGTCTACTTCCACCCCCTCAAGCCCCTGGACAGCGCGGAGACGGTCGTTCCGGAGCTGGCGGAGCGGTGGTCCTGGCAGGACAACTACCGCAACCTCGTTTTCTTCCTCCGGAAGAACGTGCGCTGGCACGACGGCCGCCCCTTCACGTCGCGGGACGTCAAGTACACCTTCGACCTCGTCCGCGGGGCGCCCGACGCGCCGGCGAAGTTCCGGCTGAGCCCGCGGAAGGACTGGTACGCGAACGTCGAGGCGATCGAGGCGCCCGAGCCTCACACGGTGGTCTTCCGGCTCAAGCGCCCCCAGCCCTCGCTCCTGCTCATGCTCGCCTCCGGCTACTCGCCGGTCTATCCGGCCCACGTGCCCCTCGCCGACCTGCGCCAGCGCTGCGTGGGCACCGGGCCCTTCCGGCTCAAGGAGTACGTCCGCGGGCAGTCGCTCGAGTTCGAGCGGAATCCCGACTACTTCGTCCCGGAGCGGCCGTACCTCGACGGCATCCGCTACTCGATCATCACGGAGCGAGGCACGCGCCTCGCCGCGCTCCAGGCCGGCCGGCTGGATGCCTTCATGCCCCTCGAGATGACGAAGCTCATGGCGGAGACGGTGAAGAAGAACGCGCCGTCGCTCGTGGTCACCGAGGTCGGGCAGAACGGGAGCGACAACGTGGTCCTCAACCACAAGCGGTCGCCGTTCGACAACGTGACGGTGCGCCGGGCGATCAGTCTCGCCCTCGACCGGCACGGCTACGTCCAGGGCGTCCGCTACGGTGGCGCCGTCGTGGGCGCCGCCCTGATGCCCAAGCCGTTCGGCGCCTGGGGGCTGCTCGACAAGGACCTCCGGACCCTGCCGGGCTATCGCACCCCGGCGCAGGACAAGGCCGAGGCGAAGGGTCTCCTCGCCGCCGCCGGCTTCGGCCCCGGCAAGCCGCTCCGCGTGGAGATGGTCACGCGGACGTCCCCGATCTACCTGGACCTGGCGTCCTTCGTGGTCGATCAGCTCCGGCACGTGGGGGTGGAGGCGACGCTCAAGCAACTCGAGACGGCCGCGTGGTTCCCGACGCTCTCGCGGCGCGACTTTCAGATCGGCGCCAACCTCACCGCCGGCGGCTTCGACGACCCCGACGCGTACCTCTTCGAGAACTACAAGTGCGGCTCCCCGCGGAACTACACCGACTACTGCAGCGACGAGATGGACCGCCTGATCGACCTCCAGTCCCAGGAGCTGGACCGCGCCAAACGCCTCAAGCTCGTCTGGGAGATCCAGCGGAAGCTCGAGGCCGACGTGGCGCGGCCGATGCTCGGCTGGCGCAATGAGTACTTCGTGCAGTGGCCCCACGTCCGGAACCTCGTCCCCCACAACTCCCTCTACAACTACGGGCGGATGCAGGAGGTGTGGCTGGACCGCTGAGCGATGAACCGCTTGCGGCCGCTGGACCGCGATCTGGTCGTCAACGGGCTGCGCCTGCATCTCCTCGACTGGGGCGGCGACGGTCGCACGCCCCTCGTGCTCCTGCACGGCTTCACGGGGCACGCGCACGCGTGGGACACGCTCGCGATCGCGCTCCAGCCCCACTTCCACGTCCTGGCACTCGACCAGCGCGGTCACGGCGACAGCGATCCGGCCGACGTCTACAACGCCGTCGCGGCCTTCGACGACATCTCGGGCGTCGTGGACCAGCTCGGACTGACCTCGTTCGTCCTCGTCGGGCTGTCGATGGGTGGCCGCAACGCGATGTACTTCGCCTCCAGGCGGCCGGACCTCGTGCGGAAGCTGGTCGTCATCGACATCGGCCCGGAGATCAGCACGCGAGCCACCGAGGCTCCGGCCGGACCTCCCGAGCCCGACGCCTGGGACAGCATCGAGCAGGCGGCGCAGCACCTCTATCACGCGAATCCCTATCCCGGCATCCACTACTATCGCTGGGTCGTGTCGCACAGTCTCCGCGCGCGCCCCGATGGGTCACTGGTCTGGGCCTGGCATCCGAGCGTCAAGGAGCGCCGATCCCAGCCGGACCTCGACTGGTGGGCCGTCGTGCGCGCCATCACGCCGCCGACCCTCGTGCTGCGCGGTGAGGGCAGTCACGTGCTCGACCGGGAGGTGGCCGAGCGGATGGCCAAGGAGCTGCCGCGCGGCCGCTTCGTCGAGATTCCGCGCGCGGTCCACACCCTGCACGAGGACAACCCCGAGGCGGTCCTCGCCGCGCTGAAGGGCTTTCTCGCCTTCTGACCGCACTTTCTACGGAATCAGCACGATCTTCCCATGGTGGCCCGCCTCCATCACCGCCTCGTGGGCGCGTGGAGCCTGGACCAGCGGCAGCTCCAGGGCGATGACGGGGCGCAGCGTCCCGTTGCTCAGCCCCTCCACGAGGGCGGCGTGGATCCCGACGACCTGGGGCGGCGTGGCGTGGAAGAGCGCCACGCCGAGGATCGCGGCGTTCTTGTTCATCGCGAGCCTGGCGTTGATCTCGACCGTGCCGCGGTTGCCGATGACGGCGATCCGCCCGCGCATGGCGACGATCCCGAGGTCCTTCTGGAGGTTCACGTTCGCCAGCATCTCGAGGACGACGTCCACGCCCCGCCCACCGGTGAGACGCATCAGCTCCTCGAGGTAGCCCGTCGCGGTGTGATCGAGGACGTGGTGGGCGCCCTGCTCGAGCACCAGCCGCCGTCCCCGCTCCGTTCCCGCGGTGCCGATCACCGTGAGCCCGCGCGCCCGCGCGAGCTGAACCGCCGCGATGCCGACGCCGCCGCTCGCCCCGTGCACGAAGACGGTCTCGCCCGCCTCGCCGGCGGCGCGGTGGACGAGCGCGTGGTAGGCGGTGGCGTAGGGGACGTTCATCGCCGCCCCCTGCGCGAAGCTGACGTTGGCGGGCAACGGGTGGACCTGGGTCTGGTCGCAGAGCGACAGCTCGGCGTAGGCGCCGGAGAGCGTGCCGCCCACGTAGACGCGGTCGCCGGCCTTCACGCCCGTGACGCCGGCGCCGACGGCTTCCACGACCCCCGCGCCCGGTTTCGGACGAGCACCTGACTGGGGCCGGGCTGGGGCGCGGGGACCTCCTCCAGCTTCAGGACGGACGGACCGCCATACTCAGAGACGCGGATGGCTTTCATCGACGCTGGCTCCTTTCGCTGACCTTTTCCCGGATCGCGCGCCAGACGCGCTCGGGCGTCACCGGCATGTCGAGGTGGTGCACGCCGAGCGGCGCCAGCGCGTCGTTGACCGCGTTCAGGAGCGCCGGCAGCGCGCCCACCGTCCCCGCTTCACCGACGCCCTTGGCGCCGAGCGGGTTGACCTGCGTCGGCACCCTCAGCGCGCCAGCACCTCGGGATTCACGACGTTGATGGGCTTGCCGCTCGCGTACGCGAGGATCTGGTCGAAGATCGTGCTGAACATGGTCTCGAGCCCGTCGCGCTCCACGTAGCCGAGATGCGGCACGCAGACCACGTTGTCCATCGCGAGCAGCGGGTGCCGGGCCCCGAGCACCGGCTCTTCCTCGTAGACGTCCACCGCCGCCAGGCCCGGCCGGCCGGCGCGCAGCGCGGCCTCGAGCGCCCCCGGCTCGATCAGCCCGGCCCGGCTCGTGTTGACGAGGAGCGCGGTCGGCTTCATCCGGGCGAGATCCGCGGCCGTGACGATGCCGCGGGTCGCGTCGATGAGCCGCAGGTGCAGCGAGAGCACGTCCGACTCCGCGAG
Source organism: Candidatus Rokuibacteriota bacterium (assembly GCA_016179925.1). Classification (GTDB taxonomy): domain Bacteria; phylum Methylomirabilota; class Methylomirabilia; order Rokubacteriales; family CSP1-6; genus JACPCG01. The sequence continues at coordinate 46,448 of JACPCG010000194.1, forward strand.
CAGCGCGTCCTTGCTCGGCGCGACGGCGTGGCCGTCCTGGCGCGCCTTGGCGAGCGATGCCTCGCGTCCCCACGCCAGCACGCTCATGCCGAACGCCCTGCCGTAGCCGGCGACGACGGCGCCGATCCTGCCATAGCCGTAGATGCCGAGCGTCCTCCCGCGCAGACCGGTCCCGACGGGGTATGCCTGCCACTTCCCCGCCCGGAGGGCGGCCATCTCCTGGGGAATGCGCCGGAGCGCGGCGATGATCAGCCCCCAGGTCAGCTCGGCGGTCGCGTGCGAAGGCCGGCCGGGGAGCGCGGCGGACGACACGATCACGCCGCGCCGGGTGCACGCCTCGACGTCGATGTGCGGATAGACGCTCACCTGGCTGATGATCCGGAGCTTGTCGAGACGCTCGATGAGCGGCGCGCGGCACGGCGTGCGCTCGCGGAGCAGCGTCAGCGCCTCGGTGTCCTTGAGGCGCCGAGCCAGCACGTCGACGTCCTTGGTGTGGTCATTCCAGATCGTCACGCTGTGGCCGGCGATTTTCCTGAAGCACGCCAGCGTCCGGATCGTGTCCTGATAGTCGTCGAGGATCGTGACATTCATGGCGCGGACAGCCTAGCACGGGAAACGCTTCTCCTGGATCGCGCGACACGCGGCCTGCTACACTTCGCGCGCGGGCACCGACAAAGGAGACGGATCATGGCGAAGATCGACAAGTACTGCGCCGCGGGCGTCTACGATCCGCCGGGGTACAGCCAGGGCATCAGGGTCACGGGCGCCCAAACGATCCTGTTCCTGGCAGGGCAGGTCGCCTACGACAAGGACGGGAGCGTGAAGCACCACGGCGACTTCAAAGGCCAGGCGCGCGAGGTGTTCGCCGCCGTCAAGGCCCTCGTCGAAGCGGGAGGCGGCACCCTCGACAGCGTGGTGAAGATCACCACGTACGTCACCGACGCCCGCTACCGCCCCGAGTTCCGCGCGATCCGCGAAGAGTTCTTCGGCGCCAAGGGACCGGCGTCCACAATGGTAGAGGTTAGCTCGCTGGCGCACCCCGACTACCTGATCGAGGTCGAGGCGATCGCGGTCGTCTGAGCGCGCCCGAATGACGATTCCGCGGACCGCTCCGCTCGACGAGCTGCGCCTGCTCGTGGTGGTCGACAACGAGACCGACACACTCTCCAGCGTGGACGAGGGTGTGCCGCAGATCCCCGAGGTCGCGCACCTGACCCCGCGCGTGCCGACGAGCCGCGAGCACGCCGGGCATCCGGGCAAGGTCGTGTTCGATCGCCTCTGCTGCGCTTGCCACGGCTTCTCGGTGCTGGCGACGGGCCGGCGCGAAGGTCGGGAGCACACCGTGCTCTTCGACGTGGGGCCGTACGCCGACGTGTGGAGGAGCAACGCGGCCCGGCTCGCGGTGGATCTGGCGAAGATTGAGGCCGTCTTCCTGTCTCACTGGCACTTCGACCACAGCGGCGGGCTTCCCGAGGTTTTGGCCGCCATCGCGGAGGCCCGGAAGAAAGCGGGCGTCGCCCCCGTGCTCGTCGACGTTCACCCGGACCGGCCCGATCAGCGCGGGATCCTCCTCCCGACGGGCACGATGATCCTGCTGCCGGAGGAGCCGCGCCTCGACGTGCTCGAAGCCGCCGGCGGGCGGCTGGCAAGGCACGCGGACCCTCACGGCCTCTGCGACGGCTTCTTCTTCGGCAGCGGCCCGATCGACCGTGTGACGGCGTACGAGACCGGCCTCGCCGGCCACCACAGCTTCCGCGGCGACCGCGGGGAGGCCGATCCGCTCATCCTGGACGAGCGCTTCCTCGCCGCGGAGGTGCGCGGGCGCGGTGTGAGCGTGCTCTCGGCGTGCTCCCACGCCGGCGTGGTCAACGCCTGCCTCGGGGCGCAGGCGGAGTTTGCCGGCGTCCCGATCGACCTCGTGCTCGGCGGGTATCACCTCGGCGGCAGGGCAATGGAAGCGCGCATCGAGCCGACCCTCCGCGACCTGAAGGAGCGTATCCGGCCGCGCGTGGTGGCGCCCGGCCACTGCACCGGCTGGCGCGCCAAGGGCGCCTTCGCCCGAGCCTTCGCGCCCGGAGGCTACGGGCCGAGCGTGGTCGGCTCGATGTACGTCCTGAGGGCGCCCGGCGCCTGACCGCGGGCCGCCACGCGCATGCGCATCCACAGTATCGAGGCCATTCCCGTCGAGATTCATGGAAGGCAAGACGCTCGCCGACATCGGGCGGGAGATGGAGGCGTACCGCCGGGCCGGCATGGCCGGATGCAAGTTCAAGGTCGGCGGGCTGACTCCCGAGGAGGACGCGAAGCGCGTCGAGGCGGCGCGGAGCGCCGCGGGGCCGGACTTCGTCCTGGCGGTGGACGCCAATCGCGGCTGGCGGGTCGACGAAGCGGTGCGCTTCGCGCACCTGGTCGAGCCCCTCGACATCCGCTGGTTCGAGGAGCCGTGCCACTGGTACGACGATGTCGCGATGCTGGCTCGCGTGCGGCAGGCGACGCGGATCCCGATCACCGCCGGTCAGTCCGAGATCACCAGCCAGGGTGTGCGCCGCCTGGTCGAGGCCGGCGCCGTCGATCTGGTCAACTTCGACGCCTCGGAAGGCGGCGGCGTCACCGAGTGGCGCCGGGCGGCGGCGCTGTGCCGCGCGGCCGGCGTCGACATGGCGCACCACGAGGAGCCGCAGATCGCCCAGCACTTGCTCGCCGCGGTGGAGCACGGCACCTGTGTCGAGTGCTTCGCCGACCCCGAGCGCGATCCGGTGTGGCAGGCGATGTGGGCGAACCGCCCCCCGATCAAGGATGGGGTGATGGAGGTCGTGCAAGAGCCCGGCTTCGGGTTGATCCTCGACGAAGGCATGGTTCGCCGATATCGCGTCGATTAGATCGGAGCGGTGAGGAGGCGCAGTATACTCGTCACGGTCACGCTCTTCGCCGACCTGCGCCGCTTCCTGCCGCGTGGCGCCGACGAGCCGCAGCGCTACACGCTGGCCGAGGGCGCCACGCTGGCCGACCTGCTCACGGCAATCGGGGTCGCTCCCGACGCCGAGTTGACCGCCGCGGTGGACGGCGAAGTGGTGGGGCGGGACACGCCGCTCCACCACGGCGCCGACGTCATGCTCCTGAGCCCGAGGACGATCAGTCGCTGGCGATCCTGAAAGCCGTCACCGGCTGGGACGTGACGCCCGAGGAACTGGTGGCCACCGCGCACCGCGGGCTCACGCTCGCCCGGCTCTTCAACCTGCGCGAGGGCTTCGGCCGCGCCGACGACCGGCGGCCGCCGCGGTTCAGCGACCCGCTCCCGAAGCACGCGGGGCTCACCCGCGAGCAGCAGGACACGATCGTCACCGACTACTACGTCGAGCAGGGGTGGGACCCGCAGACGGGTGCGCCCACACCGGAGACCATCCGCGCGCTCGAGCTCGAGGCAGACGCCGCGCACGCGGCGTGAGCGCCCGTGAGCTGACGATCGCGGTTGCCATGAAGACTGGTGATGACGAATGACGGGCTCCGCGTCGAGGACAACCCGCGCCGGGACGACATCGCGCTGCTCGACGAGCGGCTCGACGAGTTCAACGCGGCGGCCGGCGGTGTGGACGACGGCCGCTCGCTCGCGGTCTTCGTCCGCGATGCGGGCGGCGCGATCGTGGCATGTTCATATTGTTGAGTCCGCCGGCCAGGCCGCTTCGTGCGTCCCGAGCGGTACCGCGGGACGGGACCAGAAGGCAGGCGTCTCTGACAGCCGCGCGGCCGGCACGACGTGGCGGAGCCGCCCGAACGGCGTGTCCGCCTCCGCCAGCAGATCCTCGACGGCCTCGAGCGTGAGTTCGGGAGTCCGCCGGCCGTCCACGCGGCCGAGGGCGTCGACCCAGCGCCCCGTCTGGGCGAGCGACACGCGCACGAGATAGCTCCCCCCGTCTCGCGCGCGGCGGGCCAGGGCGATCAGAGCGCCGAAGGCCGCGAGATACCCGCTGCCGTGGTCGACGGCCTGAGCCGGCAGGTGCTGCGGGCGGTCGGCGCCGGCGCCGAGCCCCTGTTCGTGCGCCATCCCGCCGACCGACTGGATCAACGTCTCGAACCCGCGCCGGCCCTGCCAGGGCCCGGTGTGGCCGTAGGCCGAGAGCGTGACGTAGACGACACCGGGCCGGAGGCGCGCGACGTCCTCCGGTGAGAAGCCGTGCCGCGCGAGCGCCCCGGGACGGTAGGACTGGCAGAACACGTCGCACCGGCGGATGAGCTGCCGGAGCCGCTCGGCGTCGTCCGCTCGCCGCGAGGCCCGTGTCCATCACGAGCGCCGGCACGTTCGCCAGATGAGGGCTCGTGACGAGCATCACGTCCGCCCCGTACGAGGCGAGGGTGCGGCCGCACACGGGCCCTGCGATCACGCGCGTGAGATCGAGCACGCGGACGCCGGACAGCGGGCGCGCGCCGTCTCCGCCCGGCTCGGGCGGCGCCTCCCCGATCCTGACGATCTCCAATAGCGGCAGCGTCGCCACCGCGCGGCCCTGCGCGTGGGCCTGCCATTCCGCGCGCGAGCGAACCATCCCCGCGGGCAGGCCCGTCGCCGCCAGCGCTTCCTCGAGCTCCTCGGCGCTCCACTTCGCTACCGCGGCGGCGAGGGCGTCTCGCGTGCCCTCGCAGCCGAGGAAGCCCACGATGCCGTCGCGATGATGCGGCATGGCGCAGTGGAGCTGGATCCAGCGGCCGTCGCCCGCCCGGTAGAAGCCGAACAGCGCGCCCCGTACGTCGGGCGGCGGGTGCCCGTCCACGCGCAGGTAGCGCTCGCTGCGGAAGGCGGCGACCGCGGCGCGCATGTCCACGCTGACCGATTGGCCTCGCCCGGTGCGCAGCCGCCACAGCTCGGCGGCCGCGAGCGCCGTCGCCGCGATCACGGCGGAGGCCGCGGTGCCGATCTTGAAGTCGGTGGGGAGCATCGGATCGGCGCCCATGAGCCTGATGCGCTCGAGCGCAACGGGATCGCCGCCCGTCTGGGCCCAGAGCTGCTCGAGCGCGACCGAAGCGCCGATCATGGCGCGACATGGTAGCATCGAATCCCGGGCACGCCCCGTCGCCGTCTTTCGCCAACGGGTTCACACGCGACTCCGGAAAGTCGGCGCAGTGGCTGACATGTATCGCAATCGGGACGTTGACGGGCCTGGACGAGGCTGATTGAATGGGGCGGATGGGTGTCTACGACCAGATCAAGAAGGCGTTCCAGGATGTCGTCGCGCCCGAGATTCACGAGCTCCGAGGCGAGATCCGGCGGCTCGACCAGAAGATCGACGGCGTGGACGCCAGGCTCACCACAAAGCTTGAGTCGCTCGACCAGAAGATCGACGGCGCGGACGCCCGCTTCACGGTCAAGCTGGACGCGCTCGACCGGAAGATCGACGACGTGGACGCCCGCCTCAACATCAGGCTCGATTCGCTGGACCGGAAGATCGACGACGTGGACGCTCGCCTCAACATCAGGCTCGACGCGCTCGACAACAAGATCGACAATGTGGACCAGCGGCTCACCGCCAAGCTCGACGCGCTGCGGACCGAGACCGTCTCGATGAAGGGCGAGCTGATCGCCGAGATCCGGCGGCTCGACACCCGGATGGACGGCATGGACCGCGAGCTGCGGACCGCGATCGACATCCGTGAGCGCCTCGCGGTGCTCGAAGCCCGTCGCACGTCCTGAGCCTCCGTGTCTCCCTTCCCGTGGAGGTGCCCGTTGATCATACCGCCGCGGGAGCGCGCCGGCGCGACGTCCCCAGCTCGAAGAGCCCCCAGCTCACCAGCACGGCGAGCGGCGCCGCCCCGAACGGCACGGTGTACGAGCCGGTCAGGTCGTAGAGGAACCCCGCGGCGGCGGGGCCCATCGCGGCCCCGGAGCGCCAGCCGAGCGTGAGCACCCCCATGATGGCGCCGATCGCCCGCACCCCGAAGACGTCGGGGATCGCCTTCGTGATCATCGTGTCCGACGCCGCGAAGCCCACGCCGAACGCCACCAGCGAGCCCAGCAGCGCCTCGCGCGAGGGCAGCCACATGAGCGCGACGAGCGCTGCCGCCTCGATAATGTACGCGATGCGGATGGTCGTGAACGCGCCGATCCAGTCGGACACGACGCCCGCCGCGATTCGCCCGCTCACGGCGCCGACGCCGTAGGCGGTGAGCGCGAACGAGGCGCCGGCAAGGCTGATGCCCTGGTCGCGCGCGAACGGCACGATGTGGACGGAGAGCATCATCGCGAGACCGCCGAGCAGGAGCCACGCGACGTTCAGGCACCACTGGTGCGGATCGGCGAGCGCCTCGCGGAGCGTGACGCCCGGCTCGGTGGTGGGCGGGGAGCCGCCCCGCAGGGCCGAGACGAACGGCGGGTGCGGTCGTCCCGCCCGCCCGCGAAGTGCCGCCGCCTCGTATGCGCCGGGCAGGCGCACCGTGAGCGCTGCCAGCATCGTGATCAGCCCGCAGCCGCCCCCGAGAAGCGCGTAGGCCCCCCGCCAGCCGACCTTGGCGATGAGCCACGCGGCAATGGGGCCGCCCAGGATGTACCCGAGGTTGAACCCGACCAGCACAAGGGCCAGCGCGAGACCACGGCGCTCGTCGAACCATCGCGTGACCGTCGCCGCGCTGAGCAGATAGAAGCTCGACATCCCCACGCCGCCCAGCACTCCGACGAAGAGATAGAGCTGCCACAGCGCGCCGACCGTCGAGACGAGCGCGAAGGCCATGCCCGCGAGGGTCACCGTGAAGACGAGCATGACGCGCGGCCCGTGACGGTCGGCGAGAGCGCCGATGCCGAAGCCGGCCAGGCCGCCGAGCAGCAGGTTGATCGAGAGCGCCGTCGAGATCGCGCCGCGGCTCCACCCAAAGGCCTCGGCGAGGACGGGCAGGAAGACGCCATAAGCGGCGAGGGGGGTCGAGATGCCGAAGGTGACCACGAACAGCGCGGCCACGATCAGCCAGCGACGGGAGGCGGAACGCACCCTGAGATTCCTACCACAGCCGCCGTCAGCGTGCGCGGTCTGGCAATCCCCGAAGGAAACACTTGACGGCTCCTCTACGTCTAACCGGTCAACGGGCAGGAACCCGCGAAATCACTCGACGGAGGTGGATCCCGATGACACGCACATCCTGGCTACGGACCCTCATGCTGGCTCTGGCCGCCACCCTGGTCGCCGCCACCCTCGCTCAGGCGGCCGAGCCCGCCGGGGGCGACGCTCGCCACGGCCGGCGGGAGGGCCCGCTCCAGCAGCAGCTCGGGCTGACCGACCAGCAGGCGCAGGCGATCCGCGAGATCTACGCGCGCCAGTCCCAGGCCTGGAAGAGCCACTCGCAGGCCCTGCGGCAGGCCCAGGCCGAGCTCCGCCGTCTGGTCCTCAACGAAGCCGATCAGGCGACCGTCCAGGCCAAGCTGGAGGAGGTCCAGCGGCTGCTGGGCGAGACGGTGCAGATGCGCGTCAACACGCTCAAGGAAGTGGCGCCCATCCTCACCCCGGAGCAGCGCGAGAAGTACGCCGCCATGGCAGAGAAGGGCCGGCGCTCCCGCCATCACGATCGGCGCCAGTCGTCCTGACGCGCAAGTGACGGGTCGCGCCGCGCGGCCCGTCATCGCCGGCGCGCGGCTCAGCGCCCCTGGAACCGGGGACGGCGCTTCTCGGCGAAGGCCTTGACGCCTTCCTGATAGTCCTGGCTGTTGAAGCAGTCGGCGATCAGCCGGTCCAGCAGGGCGAGATCGCGCTCGGCCGC
>JACPCG010000195.1 GCA_016179925.1 Candidatus Rokuibacteriota bacterium
GTGGCCGTTCTGGCGGATCCTGATCCGTCCGTCCTGGGGCAGCCGGTGCTCGGCGATGTCGAGGTTGGCCATGATCTTGATCCGCGAGACCACCGCGGCCCGCTCCCGCGGCGCGACCGTCATCACGTTCTGGAGGAGCCCGTGCACGCGGAACCTGACCTGCATGCCCTCCTCGTTCGGCTCGAGGTGGACGTCGCTCGCGCCCCAGGTGAGCGCTTCTTCGATGAGACTGTCGACGAGCTCGGCTGCGGATTTGGGCGCCGTCCAGACGGCCGGTGCCGTCCCGTGCTCGGCTTTCACACGCCTCGTCGCCACCGATCTCATGCGCCTACCCTCCGGGCTTGTGCCGGCGTGTCCCCAGCCAGTGTCGAATTTTCTCCCGCCGGTCAGCGGAGCAACCCGGATACCAAGCCGGCGTCCATTCACGAGGTCAACAGCAACAGCGCTTTTCATGATACTCGAGCCCCGTTGAATTTGCGGAAACGACACCGGGTGCCATCGGGGCACGGCAACTCCGACTCCCGCACATGGTATTCTAGCCGGCAAAATGAGCGACGCGCACCTGTCTCAGGCCACCTACGGCGCACGCCGGCCTCGCGGACCCCGCTACAAAATGAGCGACGCGCACCTGTCTCGGGCCACCCACGGCGCACGCCGGCCTCGCGGACCCCGCTGAAATGACCCTGCGAGCCGCGCTCGTGCTCCACGGCCCCAACCTGAACCTCCTCGGCACGCGCGAGCCGGCCGTGTACGGCCGCGTGACCCTCGCCCAGGTGGACCGCCTGATCCGCGCGCACGCGCGGCGCCTCGGCGCACGCGTCGAGTGCCGCCAGTCCAACCACGAGGGTCAGCTGATCGACTGGCTCCAGGGTGCGGAGCGCGAGGGGTTCGGCGGCGTCGTCTTCAACCCCGGGGCCTTCACCCACTACTCCATCGCGCTCCGCGACGCGGTCGCGGCGATCAGGCTGCCGGTCGTGGAGGTGCACCTCTCGAACATCCACGCGCGCGAGGAGTTCCGCCGCCACTCCGTGATCGCGGCCACCGCCCGGGGGCAGATCGCGGGATTCGGGCCGCAGAGCTACTTGCTCGGCCTCGACGCCCTCGCGGCTCTTGGGCGCCCGCGCCGGTGAATCGACCTCGCCGCCCCGGCGTCTAACAGGCGACGCGGGCGGGGCGAGCAGGTGATCGGTGCCGGAGCTCGACGATCTCGCCCTGGTCGAGCGCTGCCGCGCCGGCGATGTGGCGGCGTTCGAGCCTCTCGTCGAGAAGTACCGCCAGCGGGTCTATCGCCTGGCCTTCAACGTCCTCCGCGACACGGAGGAAGCGCTCGACGCCGCGCAGGAGGCCTTCATCCGCGCCTACCAGGCGCTCCCGAGGTTCCGGGGGCAGTCGGCGTTCTACACGTGGCTGTTCCGGATCACGATGAACGTCGCTGCCGACCGCGTGCGCCAGCGCGCCGCACGCGGGCGGGCGTTCGGCACCGAGCGCGTGGAGGAGGAGGAGTGGGACCGGACGCTGGTGGACCCGAGCGAAGCGCCCGACGCCTCGGCGGCGCGGGCCGAGGAGCGTCGGCGCATCCAGCGGGCGCTGGAGTCTTTGCCGGAACATCACCGCGCGATTATCATGTTGAGTGATCTCGAGGGGCTCTCGTACCGCGAGATCGCCGAGGTGTTGGGGATTCCGATGGGAACCGTCATGTCGCGTCTGCACAACGCCCGCAAACGCCTTCGGCAGGCGCTCGGCCCGCTGCTGATCCTCCTGCTGACGATCCTGGCCGTGCTGGCCGCCGCCCGGCCGGCCTCCGCGCAGCAGATCGTCCGCTTCGGCGCCCGGATCGTGCTCGCCAGCGACGCGCCGCCGGCCGCCTCGGCGCGGGGCCTGGTGCCCGAGGGGCCCGACGAGCGGCTCGCCAACTTCCTGCCGAAGCTCCGCCAGCACTTCCGCTACAAGGAGTACACGTCGCTCGAGCGTTATCGCGCCGAGGTGCCGGTCGGCTCGACGCAGCGCTGGCCCGTGCCCGGCGACCGCCAGCTCGAGGTCACGCCGGAGGCCATCGCCGGCAGCTCGGTGCGGTTCCAGGTACGCCTGGTGCGGGGCAAGCTCACGGAGGTCAACACGCACATCCAGGCGCAGGCGGGCAACCCCGCCGTCATCGGCGGGCCCAAGCACGGCGAGGGCGTCCTCCTGATCATCATCTGGTCGACCCTGAATCCCTGACCGGAGGCGACGTGAGCACAGGCGAGGAGCGGTACTGGGAGGAGCGGGCCCGGATCGAGCAGGGCAACACGAAGTACCGCGACAAGCTCAGGGCCGAGGGCAAGCTCTTCGTCCGTGACCGCCTGAAGCTCCTCCTCGACCCCGGCTCCGAATTCCAGGAGGAGTGGCTCTTCGCCCGCTCGCAGGAGGCCGAGACGCCGGCCGACGGCGTCGTCACGGGCGTCGGGCGCGTGGGCGGGCGGACGGTCTGCATCATGGCCAACGACTTCACGGTCAAGGCGGGCTCCTGGGGCGAGAAGACGGTCCAGAAGATCGTCCGGATCCAGGAGAAGGCCGCGCGCCTCCAGGTCCCGCTCCTCTATCTGGTGGACGCGGCCGGCGGTCGCATCTCCGAGCAGATCAAGATCTTCCCGGGGCGCCACCACGCCGGGCGCATCTTCTACAACCTGGTCCAGCTCTCGGGCGTCGTCCCCCAGATCTGCATCCTCTTCGGCCCGTCGCCGGCCGGCTCGGCCTACTTCCCCGCGCTCACCGACGTGATCATCATGGTGGACGGCAAGGCGTCGCTTTACGTCGGGAGCCCGCGGATGGTCGAGATGGCGATCGGCGAGAAGACGACCCTCGAGGACCTGGGCGGCGCGCGCATGCACTGCACGGTGTCGGGCTGCGGCGACATCCTCGCCACGAGCGATGAAGACGCGATCGAGCTCGCCAAGCGGTACCTCGCGTACATGCCCCAGTCGTACCGCGAGCTGCCGGCCGTGCGGGACGCCGTCGAGCCCAAGCCCGGCCGCTCGATCGACACGATCGTCCCCTACGACCAGCGGAAGTACTTCGACATGTACGAGGTCATCGACCGCGTGATCGACGCGGGTTCCTGGTTCGAGATCAAGCGCCTCTTCGCCCGGGAGGTCATCGTCGGCTTCGCCCGGCTCGGCGGCCGCCCCGTCGGTATCGTGGCCAACCAGCCGAAGGTGAAGGGCGGCGTCCTGATGGTGGATTCGTCCGACAAGGCGGCGCGCTTCATCTGGCTCTGCAACGCCTTCAACATCCCGCTCGTGTATCTCGCCGACATCGCGGGCTTCATGGTGGGCACGAAGGTCGAGCAGCAGGGCATCATCCGCCACGGCGCCAAGATGATCTTCGCGACCTCGCAGGCGACGGTGCCGAAGATCTCGGTGATCGTGCGGAAGTGCTACGGCGCCGGCCTCTACGCGATGTGCGGGCCCGCCTTCGAGCCCGACGCGGCGCTCTCCCTGCCGCAGGGGCAGATCGCGATCATGGGACCCGAGCCGGCGGTGAACGCGGTCTACTACAACAAGATCATGGAGCTGCCCGAGAGCGAGCGCGCCGCCTACGTCAAGCAGAAACGCGAGGAGTTCGCGGAGGACGTGGATATCTACAAGCTCGCCTCGGAGATGTTCGTGGACGACATCGTGCCGGGCTCGGCGCTCCGCGACGAGCTGGTCAAGCGCCTCGCGTACGCGCGGTCCAAGGCCCACGAGTTCCCGCCGCGCCGCAACGGCGTCTACCCCGTGTAGCGCCGCCAAGCGCGGAGAGGCGCGATGATCGGCACGACATTGCCGCAACTGGCCGGACGCAGCACGGTCGGGAGCCTGTTCCGTGAGCGTGCGCGGCTCCATCCCGATCGCTGCGCCGTGGAGGCGGAGGGCTCGACCCTGACCTACGGCGCGCTCAACCAGCGCGTGAACCGCGCCGTGGACGTGCTGCGGAATTTCGGGGTCGCGCGCGGCGATCGGGTCGCCGTACTCTCCGAGAACCGCCCGGAGTACCTCCAGCTCGAGCTCGCGTGCGCGAAGCTGGGCGCGATCCTCGCCTGTCAGAACTGGCGCCTCGCTCCGAGGGAGCTCAAGCACTGCATCGGCCTCGTCTCCCCGAAGGTCGTCGTCGTCTCCGAGCGCCACGCCGACCTGCTCGCACGGGCCGACGTGGGCCCGATCCCGGCCGTCGGACTCGGCCCGGATTTCGAGGAACGGCTCGGGAAGACGCGGCCGGAGGAACCCGAGATTCAGGCCGAACCGGAGGACGGGCTCCTCATCCTCTACACGAGCGGCACGACCGGCCTGCCCAAAGGGGCGGTGATCTCGCACCGCGCGGAAATCGCCCGCTACGCCGTCTACTACGCGGAGCTCGGCGTGCGCCCCGGCGACACGTGCGTCGCGTGGGCGCCGTTCTTCCACATGGCGGCGACGGAGCCCGGTCTCGGAACGCTCGTCGTCGGCGGCAAGGTCATCGTTGTCGACGGTTTCCGGCCCGATGAGCTCGCATTCCACGTCGGCCGCGAGCCGCTCGGACACCTCCTGCTCATGCCCGGAATGATCGAGCCGCTCATCGGTGAGCTGCGGGCGCGCGACGTCCGGCCTGCGGGGGTGCGGCTCTGCGGGGCGATGGCCGACCTCGTGCCGGCGCACCAGATCGCGGAGGTGACGAGCCTCCTCGACGCGCCGTACCTCAACTCGTTCGGCTCTACGGAAACCGGTGTCCCGCCCGCCTCCGGGAACCTCATCCCTGTCGGCGAGGTGCCGAGGCGGCTCTCCAAGCAGCAGAATGCCCTCTGCGAGATCCGCCTGGTCGACGAGACGGACCATGATGTGCCGCCCGGCACGCCGGGGGAGCTGGCCTTTCGGGGGCCGACGCTCTTCAGCGGCTACTGGAACGCTCCGGAGGCGAACGTGAAGGACTTCCGCGGTGGCTGGTTCCACATGGGCGACATGTTCGTGCGCAACGCCGATGGGTCCCTGGACTTCGTCGACCGCCTCAAGTACATGATCAAGTCGGGCGGCGAGAACATCTATCCGGCCGAGATCGAGCGGGTGTTGCTCGCCGATCCGCGGGTGGCCGACGCCGTCGTCGTGCGGCGTCCCGACGCCCGGTGGGGCGAGGTGCCGATCGCGATCGTCGCGCGCAAGGACGAGACGCTCACGAGCGACCACCTCCTCGCCCGCTGTCGCGAGGAACTGGCCGGCTACAAGCAGCCGAAAGACGTCGTGTTCGTCACGCTCGCCGAGCTGCCCCGCAGCACGACGGGCAAGATCCAGCGCCACGAGGTCGAAGCGTGGCTGCGACGGCGGCCGGTGTAGGGTGCGCTATGCGGTCAGAGGAGTCTCTGCCGCGCAGCGCTGAGATAGGCCGCGAGGTCCCTGTCCCGCTCGGTGAGTCCCGCCGGGAGCCGGTCGGCCATGGCGCACAGGGCCTCGGTGCGACCCTCCCGCCACCACTGCCGCCACCCGGCGACGAGCGCCTCGATGTCGGCGTCGGTGGCGGCGCTCGGGGAGACTGCCAGCGCGTCGAAGCGACGCAGCAGCTTGCGCTCCGCCGGTGTGGTCAGGTGCGGAAGGCGGAGGCAGAGGGCACGGAGCGCGGAGACTTTTCGGAGGACGGCGGCTACGTCGCGAGGCATCGTCACTCTTCGGGTCCGAGCGCTTCCAGATCGGCGCGATCCAGCGCAGATCCTCGGAGCCGCTTCAAGGTGCGGAGCGCGCCGAGCCCAACGACCCACACCGGGTGGCCTTCCAGCGTCAGGCTCGTGCGATCCGGGAGAAGCGCGGCCAGTGCTGGCTCGTTCGGCATCAGCAGGTCCAGCGGGAGGAGATCCGCACCGTTGATCTTGGTCAGCCGTTGGATCTCCAGCCTCCCTGCGGCGACCTGCATCGGTCGCCCGGCCGGCCGGAACCCTGCGGGTTGCAGAGCGCGGACGACGGGATCGAGGTCGGCGCGGGCGATCAGGATGTCGATGTCCTCCGTCGCGCGGGGCGTGGTGTGGATCGAGACGGCGAGGCCGCCGGCGAGCGCGTAGGCGATGCCGGCCGCATCCAACGCCTCGACGATGCGACGGAGCTCAGCGTAGAGGTCGAGCATCCGCGGCTCACTCTATCACCGAACGCGCGCCGGCCGTGTGGGCTCGACGCCGCTCAGCCGCTGAAGCGGCGCTGGGTGCGCGCGAGCCTCTCCCGGAACGACAAGCGTGCTGGCGCGCGTTATTCACGAACGGCGATGGCGCGACCGGGCGGCTGGCGCGGGGTGCAGCCCGCGCGGGGCCGCGCGCAGCGCGGCGTTCGGCCGAGTGGGTGACGGAGCGGGACCCGCGGGCGCTGCAGCCCGCGACAGGCCCGCCCGCCACACGCGACTACCGTTCGCGAATGATGCGCGTTAGCATCGCTGCGTGACGGGCCTGATCGTCGCCGTGCGCTACCTGACGATCGTGCCGCTGCCCGGCCGCGCGCCCTACGGCGCCGAGGCGGTGGGCCGCGCCGCGCCGTGGTTCCCCGCGGTCGGGCTCGGGATCGGGGTGGTGCTCGCCGTGGTCGAGCGCGGGACGAGCGTGCTCTTCCCGTCGCTCCTCGCGGCGCTCCTGACGGTCACGGCCTGGAAGCTCCTGACGGGCGGCCTCCACCTCGACGGGCTCGCCGACTGCCTCGACGGCCTCGTCGGGCGCGACGCCGCGCACCGGCTGGCGATCATGGGCGACAGCCGCATCGGCGCGTTCGGCGCGATCGGCCTCATCCTCTTCCTGCTGCTCGAGATCGCCGCGGTGGCGGAGCTCCCGCCCGACGTCCGCTGGCGCGCGCTCCTCGTCATCCCCGCCGCCGCGCGTGCGACGCCCGCGCTGCTCGCGCGTCTCTTCCCCGCGGCGAAAGCCGAGGGGCACGGCGCCGCGTTCCGCGCGGGTGCGCGGGCCGTCGCGGCGCCGGTGGCGCTCGCCCTGGCGCTCGTCGCCGCAGCCGCGGCGCTCGGCCCGGCCGGCCTGCTCGTGACGGCCGCGGCGCTGGCGGCGGCGCTCGCCCTGGCGTGGTTCATGGTGTCGCGGCTCGCCGGGATCACGGGCGACGTGCTGGGCGCCGCGATCGAGGTCGCCGAGCTGGCCGCGCTCCTCACGGTGTCGGCATGGGCGCACGCACGACTCTGATCTATCTCCTGCGCCACGGCGAGGTGGAAGCGGCGGAGACGCGCCGCTTCATCGGGCACCTCGACGTCCCGCTGGCCCCGCGCGGCGAGCGGCAGAGCGCGGCGCAGGCGGCGCGGCTCGCCGGCGTGAGGCTCGGGGCCGTCGTGACGAGCGACCTGGCGCGCGCCCGTCGGACGGGCGAGATCATCGGCGCGCCGCACGGACTCTCGCCGAGCGTCGTGCCGGCGCTCCGCGAGATGGCGATGGGGCGGTGGGACGGGTTGACCGCGGACGAGATCCGGCGCCGCGAGCCCGCGGCGTTCGCCGAGTGGATGGCGCACACCGGCGAGTTTCCGTTCCCCGAGGGCGAGAGCGTGCCGGACCTCCAGGCGCGCGCGTGGCCCGCGTTCGAGGCGATCGTCGCGGCGCACGCCGGCGAGGCCGTCGCCGTCGTCGCGCACGGCGGGACCAACCGCGCGCTGCTCTGCACCGCGCTCGGCGTCCCGTTCCGGCTCATCCTCGCGTTCGGCCAGGACTCCGGCGCGCTGACCGTCCTCGAACGCCTGGAGGACCGGTGGCACCTGCGGCGGCTCAACGAACCTCCGGTGCTATAATCCGCGCGCGAATATTGTATCGGAGCGCGTGCACGGCTCCACCGAAGGTGACGAGTGACAGATACGGGTCTTGAGGCGCCGCTGATCCAGATGTACGCGGGGATGCTGCGCGTCCGGCTCTTCGAGGAGCGCGTGCGCGAGCTGTTCGCCGGCGGGCGCATTCCCGGGTTCCTGCACACCTCCGTCGGCCAGGAAGCCGTTGCCGTCGGCGTCGCCGCCGCGCTGCGCCCCGACGACTACGTGCTCTCGACCCACCGCGGCCACGGTCACCTGGTCGCCAAGGGCGGTTCGCTGCGCGGGCTCATGGCCGAGCTCTACGGCAAGGCGAACGGGATCTGCCACGGCAAGGGCGGCACGATGCACATCGCCGACGCGTCCGTCGGGTACCTCGGCGCCAACGGCGTGCTCGCCGCCGGCTGCGTGCTGGCGCCGGGCGTCGGGCTCTCGATCAAGCACCGGAAGTCCGGGCAGGTGGTCGTGACGTTCTTCGGTGACGGCGCCGCCAACCGCGGCCCGTTCCACGAGGGCGTGAACATGGCGGCGCTCTGGAAGCTCCCGGTCGTCTTCGTGTGCGAGAACAACCGCTGGGCCTCGACGACGGCGCACGCGCTCTCGGCCGCGGGCGGCTCGATCGCGGCTCGCGCCGCGGGCTACGGGATTCCCGGCGAGGCGACCGACGGCAACGACGTCCTCGCCGTGTGGGAGGCCGTGACGCGCGCGGCCGAGCGGGCGCGCCGCGGCGACGGGCCCTCGCTCGTCGAGGCGCACACGGTCCGGTGGGTGGGCCACTTCGAGGGCGACCCGCAGGCGTACCGGCCGAGGACCGAGGCGGCGGAGGGCCGACAGCGCGACCCGATCGCCCGGCTCGAGGCCGCGCTGCGGGAGCAGCACCGGCTCGACGACGCGCACGCCGCGCGGATCCGCGATGGGGTCATCGCCGAGATCGACGACGCGGTCGCCCACGCGGAAGGGAGTCCGCTGCCCCAGCCCCACGACGCGCTGACCGATCTCTTCGCCCACTACCCCTGGAGGGACTAGTGCTCCGTCCTCGAAGTCACGTCGAGGACCTTCCGGCACCCGAGGCCGCGCCCGTCGGCCGCGCCGCGCGGGACGAGCGCGGCCATCGTTGACATGACCTCCCGGACGGAACCCTAGCGTGCCGGTCATGGACTTCGGCGAGGCCCTGAACCTCGCCCTCCGCGAGGAGATGCGCCGCGACGGGCGCGTGTACTGCATCGGCGAGGACATCGTGCTCGGCGTGCCCTTCGGCGTGACCAAGGGGCTCCTCGAGGAGTTCGGGGCCGACCGCGTGCTCAACGCGCCGATCTCGGAGGCGGCGATCGTCGGCTCGGCGATGGGCGCGGCGATCACGGGTCTCGTCCCCGTCGTGGACATGCACTTCGCCGACTTCGTGACGTGCGCGATGGACGAGGTCGCGAACCAGATCGCGAAATCGCGCTACATGTTCGGCGGCCAGCTCGACTGCCCGCTCGTGCTCCGCATGCCCTACGGCATCGGGCGCTCGGGCGGCGGCCACCATTCGAACTCGGTCGAGGCCTGGTTCGTCAACATCCCGGGCCTGAAGGTGTGCATTCCCTCGACGCCCGCCGATGCCCGAGGCCTGCTGAAGACCGCGATCCGCGACCCCGATCCCGTGTTGGTCTTCGAGCACCGCGGCCTCTACCGCGTGACCGGCGAGGTCCCCGAGGCCGAGACGCTCGTGCCGCTCGGGTCGGCCGACGTGAAGCGACGCGGGCGCGACGTGACCGTCATCGCGACGGCGCGGATGGTCCACGAGAGCCTCGAAGCCGCGCGCCGGCTCGCGGAGGAGGGGATCGAGGTCGAGGTCGTGGACCCGCGGAGCCTGGTCCCGCTCGACCGCGCCACGCTCGCCGCCTCCGTGCAGCGGACGAACCGCGTCGTCATCGCCGAGGAGGGGCCGATGCGCGGGTCCACGGGCGCGTGGCTCGCGTGGGTGATCATGGAGGAGTGCTTCGACGATCTGGACGCGCCCATCGCGCGCGTGGCGGGCCCGAACGTGCCGATCCCGTTCAGTCCGCCGCTCGAGAAGTTCGTGACCCCCGACGCCGACGCGGTAATTGCCGCGGCCCGTCAAGTCCTGAAATAGCGGCGCCGCGCCACCGAAAGGAGCGCCCGACATGGTCAGGATCGTCCTCGCGTGCGTTTTCGTCTTCACGGCCGCGTTTGCCGTCCACGCGCAGGAGCCGCCAAAGTTCGGCGGCGTGCTCAAGGCGGCGATGATCGGTGAGCCCCCATCGCTGGACCTGCACTGGACGACGGCGGTCATCGTGCAGCAGATCACCTGGCACGTCTACGAGACCCTCTACACGTACGACAAGGGCTTCAACCCGATCCCGATGCTCGCCGAGGGCCACACCATCGCCGACGGCGGGCGCCGCTATACGATCCGGCTCCGGCAGGGCGTCAGGTTCCACAACGGCAAGGAGATGACCTCCGCCGACGTGGTGCCCTCGCTGAAGAGGTGGGGCCGCATGGCGACGCCGGGCAAGGCGCTCTGGAAGTTCGTGGAGGCGGTGGAGGCGAAAGGGCCATACGAGGTTGTCATCCACCTCAAGGAGCCGTCGGGCTCGCTGCTGTACGGGCTTGCCCGCCCCAACAACGGCGCCGCCATCTACCCGAAGGAGGTCATGGAGGCGGCCGGCGACGGGCAGGTGAAGGAGTTCATCGGGACGGGGCCTTACCGCTTCATCGAGCACAAGCCCGACCGCCACATCAAGGTCGCGCGCTTCAAGGACTATGTCGCGCGCCCGGAACCGCCCGACGGCTACGGCGGCAAGCGCGTGGCGTACGTCGACGAGATCCTCTTCATCCCGGTTCCCGACGTCGCGGTGCGGCTCGCCGGGGTGGAGACCGGTGAGTACCACTACGGCCAGCAGATCAAGCAGGACCAGTACGACCGGATCAAAGCGATGCCCGGCGTCCACCCGCGCGTGATCCGCCCGTCCGCCTGGTCGACGGCCGTGATCAACCACAAGCAGGGGCTCCTGACCGACAAGCGGCTTCGGCAGGCCGTCCAGGCCGCGCTCGACATGGGGCCGATCATGGCGGCGGGCTTCGGTCACCGGGACTTCTACCGCCTGGACGGCGCCATCATGTTCCCCGAGCAGCCGGCATGGTACACGAAGGTCGGGTTCGAGCTGTACAACCAGAAGAACAAGGCGAAGGCGCAGAAGCTCCTCAAGGAGGCGGGCTACGCCGGGCAGCCCATCCGCTGGATCACCACGCAGGAGTACCAGTGGATGTACAAGAACGCGCTCGTCGCCAAGCAGCAGCTCGAGGAGGCGGGCTTCAAGATCGACCTGCAGGTCGTGGACTGGGCGACGCTCGTCCAGCGGCGCAACAAGCCCGAGCTGTATGAGGTCTTCTCCACCGGGTTCACCTTCGGGCCCGATCCGGCGCTGGCGACCTCCGTCCAGTGCAACTGGCCCGGCTGGTGGTGCCACGAGGAGAAAGACCGATTGATGGACGCCCTCATCAAGGAGACCGACGTGAAGAAGCGCCGGGTCTTGTGGGAGCGGGTGCAGCAGCTCTTCCACGAGGACGTCGGGCGAATCAAGTTCGGTGACTACTTCTCGCTCGACGCGGTACGCAGGGAGCTGAAGGGATTCCTGTCCACGCCGGAGCTCTACTTCTGGAACGCCTGGATCGACAAGTAGGCGCGGGACGGCGTGAAGACCTACATCGCCCGGCGGCTCCTCGCGCTGGTGCCCGTGGCGTTCGTGGTGGCCACCGTCGCGTTCGTGCTGATCCACCTGGCGCCCGGCGATCCGGCGTCCATCATCGCGGGTCCGGACGCGACACCCGAGGACGTCCGCAAGATCGAGCACCAGCTCGGGCTCGACCGGCCGCTGCCCATCCAGCTCGTGCAGTGGTACGGGCATCTGCTGCAGGGTGACCTCGGCCGCTCCATCTTTCTCCGCAAGCCGGTGACGGAGGCGATCCTCGACCGCGTCGAGCCGACGCTGCTCCTCACCGTATTCGCGATCGTCATCGCGGTCGTCATCGGTGTGCCGGCGGGCGTGATCTCGGCCCGCTACCACAACTCGGCCGGCGACCAGGCGCTCATGGGGCTCGCGCTGGTGGGCATCTCGATCCCGAACTTCCTGGCCGGGCTCTTGCTCATCCTGGCCTTCTCGGTGTGGCTCGGGTGGTTCCCGGTCGCCGGCTACTCGCCGCTCGAGTACGGCTGGCTCAAGACCCTCCGATCGCTCGTGCTCCCCGCGTTCGCGCTCGGCCTCGTGCAGTCGGCGCTCATCGCGCGCATCACGCGATCGTCCATGCTCGACGTCCTGCGCGAGCAGTTCATCGTCGCCGGGCGGGCGAAGGGACTGGGCGAGCGCGCGGTCGTCTACAAGCACGCGCTCAAGAACGCGATGATCCCGACGGTGACCGTCATCGGCATCAGCTTCGCGGTGCTGATCTCCGGCGCGGTCGTCATCGAGACCGTCTTCAACATCCCGGGGCTCGGCCGGCTGATCATCTCGGCGGTGCTCCGCCGCGACTACCCGGTCATCCAGG
>JACPCG010000217.1 GCA_016179925.1 Candidatus Rokuibacteriota bacterium
GAACGGCGTCGTGGTGGCGAGCCGGAAGAGCGTCGGGCCGTAGGCGATCGCGATCAGCACGAACGCCAGCGCGATCCACGGGCGCCAGCGGTCGAGGATCGCCGGCGCGTGGTCGGCGCCCGAGAGCGCATCAGCGAACCCCGGCACGTCGGGCGCGGCAGCGCGCGAGGCGAGGCACGTCATGACCAGGTTCCAGAGCTTGAGGTAGGCGTTGGTCCAGAGCACGGCGAGCAGGAAGAGATAGATCAGCATGAACAGCAGCGCGCCCTTCGGGTGCTCGTTCTCGTCCATGGCTCCCCCCATCTGAACGCGTTTCACGACGAACGCGTTTCACGTGAGCGGTGGAGAATCACGCGAGCAACCGCGATGCCAGCACGGAGTCGGCCCGAAATCAAGGACTTGTGATTTCGGCACTGCTCGCTGATGAGGCACGGCCGCCCCAGGCGGGGACACGAGGGCGGGCCGCGGGTGGGGCGACGGCGCACCACCGAGCCCGCGCGCGCAGGGGGCGAAGTACCGATCGTCGCTGGGCTTCCCGCCTCACCGGTCCTCGGGGCACGCCGGTTGCACACCCTTCCCTTGGGAAATCGCGCGTGCCCGAGGAGTAGAGTGACCGCCATGGGCCTGATCGAGAACCGGACGTTCGACGAGATCAAGGTGGGCGATTCGGCGAGCCTCTCGCGCACGCTGACGCGCGAGGACCTGGCGCTCTTCGACGCCATGTGGGGCAGCGCCCTGATCGCGACCCTGCTCGGCACGACGCTCCCGGGCCCCGGGACGGTCCACCTGCGCCAGACGCTCAACTTCAAGAAAGCCGCCGTCGTCGGCGACACGGTCACGGCGTCGGTGACGGCGGCCGCACTCGATCCCGCACAGCGCCGGATCACATTCGACTGCCGCTGCGTGAACCAGTCGGGCGAGGTCGTCATGGACGGCACCGCCGAGGTCCAGGCACCGGCCGAGAAGGCCTGGCGCCCGCCCGCCGCGCTGCCCGCGGTCCACGTCCACGAGCGCGGCGTGCGGTTCCGTCGGGTCATCGAGCAGGCGCGCGGCCTGGGACCGATCCGCACGGCGGTCGTCCACCCCGTGGACAAGAACGCGCTGCTCGGCGCCATCGACGCGGCGCGCGCCGGCCTGATCGTCCCCGTCCTCGTCGGGCCCGAGACGAAGATCCGCGCGGTCGCCGCCGCCGAGTCGGTCGATCTCGACCCCTGGGCGCTCGTCGCCACCCGGCACAGCCACGAGGCCGCCGAGCGGGCGGTCGCCATGGTCCGCGCGGGCGAGGTCGAGGCCCTGATGAAAGGCAGCCTCCACACCGACGAGCTGATGCAGGAGGTCGTCGCGAAGGAGACCGGGCTCCGCACGGCGCGGCGGATCAGCCACGTGTTCGTCGTGGACGTGCCGACGTACGCGCGGCTCCTCTTCATCACCGACGCGGCGATCAACATCGCGCCCGACCTCGACGCCAAGCGCGACATCGTCCAGAACGCGATCGACCTGGCGCGCGTCCTCGGCGTCGAGCGGCCGAAGGTCGCGATCCTCTCCGCCGTCGAGACGCTCTCCCCGGAGATCCGGTCCACCATCGACGCCGCGGCCCTCTGCAAGATGGCCGAGCGCGGGCAGATCACGGGTGGCGTCCTCGATGGCCCGCTCGCCTTCGACAACGCCGTGTCCGAGGAGGCGGCGCGGGTGAAGGGCATCGAGTCGCCGGTGGCCGGCCGCGCCGACATCCTCGTCGTGCCCCCGGGGTCGTGCTCGGTGCGCGCGTGCCGATCGTGCTGACGAGCCGCGCGGACAGCCCGCTGACGCGCATGACCTCGTGCGCGGTGGCGCTCCTCTACGCCCGCCGCGGGCCCCGGCTGTGAGACGCGTCCTGCTGGTCCTGAACGCGGGCTCGTCCTCCATCAAGTTCTCGGTGTTCGAGTTCGGCGGGGCGGCGTCGCTGACACGCGCCGTCAGCGGCGAGGTGGACGGCATCGGCGAGCGGCCGCGCTTCGTCGCCAAGGACCGCGCCGGCGCGCGGCTCGTGGACGAGCACCCCAGCGCGACCGGCGGACGCTACGGCCACGACGACGCGCTCGCCGCCATCCTCGCCTGGATCGACGGCCGCACCGTCGGGGCCACGGTCGCGGCCGCGGGCCACCGCGTCGTCCACGGCGGCGTCCGCTACACCGCCCCCGTGCGCCTGGCCCCCGACGTGCTGGACTGGCTCGACGCGCTCGTGCCGCTGGCGCCGCTCCACCAGCCCCACAACCTCGCCGCGATCCGGGTGCTCGCCAAGCTCCGGCCCGACGTGCCGCAGGTCGCCTGCTTCGACACCGCGTTCCACACGACCCAGCCGGCCCTCGCCCAGGCGTTCGCCCTGCCCCCGGCGCTCACCGAGGCGGGGATCAAGCGCTACGGGTTCCACGGCCTTTCGTACGAGTCCATCGCGAGCGTGCTGCCCGACTATCTCGGCGGCGCCGCCGACGGCCGGGTCGTCGTCGCCCACCTCGGCGCCGGCGCCAGCATGTGCGCGATGCGGGAGCGCCGCTCGGTGGCGACGACGATGGGCTTCACGGCGCTCGAGGGGCTGCCGATGGGGACGCGGACCGGCGCGCTCGATCCCGGCGTCATCCTCCACCTGATGAGCGAGCGCGGGATGAGCCTCGCCGCGGTCACCGAGCTCCTCTACAAGCAGTCGGGATGGCTCGGGATGTCCGGCGTCTCGAGCGACATGCGCGACCTCCTCGCGAGCGCGGAGCCGCGCGCCGCGTGGGCGATCGACGTGTTCGTCTACCGCGTGGCGCGCGAGCTGGGCTCGCTCGCGGCGGCGCTCGGCGGGCTGGACGCGCTCGTGTTCACCGGCGGGATCGGCGAGCACGCCGCGCCGATCCGGGCGCGGGTGTGCCGCGACGCCGAGTGGCTCGGCGTCACGCTCGACGCCGCGGCGAACACGCGGGGCGGCCCCCGGATCAGCGCCGACGGGAGCCGCGCGTCAGCCTGGGTGATCCCGACGGACGAGGAGCTGATGATCGCCCGCCACACGGTCCGTGTCGCCGGACTCTAGCCCCGCCGCGCGCGGCGGCGCCTGGCGCGCGACGCTGCTCGTGGCCGTGGCCGTCGCCGCGACGGCCGCGGCGTTCGCATTTCCTCCGATCGCCCAGGACCCCGCCTACCACGATTTCGCCGACCGGCGGTGGCTCCTCGGCATGCCGAACGCGCTCAACGTCCTCTCCAACCTGCCCTTCACCGTCGTCGGCGCGCTCGGTGTGAGCGTCGTGTGGCGGCGCGGCCGCGGGCTCGTGTGGGAGCGGTTGGCGTTCCTGGCGCTCTTCGGCGGCGTCGGGCTGACGGGCCTCGGCTCGGCCTGGTATCACCTCGCGCCGACGACGGCGACGCTCTTCTGGGACCGGCTGCCCATGACCCTCGCGTCCATGGCGCTCCTGGCCCTCACGCTCGGCGAGCGTGTGAGCGAGCGCGCGGGCCCCTGGCTCCTGCCCCTCGGCCTCGCCGCGGGCGTCGGTAGCGTCGTGCACTGGCAGCTCGGCGAGCGCGTGGGCGCCGGCGATCTCCGCCTCTACGCCCTCGTGCAGTTCTTCCCGATGCTCGCGATCCCGCTGGCGCTGGCCCTCTATCCGCGCCGCTGGATCCGCGGCGCCGATCTCCTCGTCGCGGTCGGCTGGTACGCGCTCTCGAAGATCTTCGAGGCGCTCGACGCGCCGATCTTCGCTCTCGGCGGCGTCGTCAGCGGCCACACGCTCAAGCACCTCGCCGCCGCGGGCGCGGCCGTGTGGCTCCTGCGCATCGCCCGCTCCTGGCAGGATCGGCCGGAGGCTCCCCGGACCCCTCTATGATCGGGGTCATACCCCCCCGGCCGGGGCGCCGATAGGCTCCAATCCTGGAGGGAAAACCCACGATGGCTCATGCGTGCGGCTGCCACTCGACCTCGTCGACCCGCGTGGAGAGCGCCGGGCGCGCCGCGTACTGCGCCGACCAGAAGGTGGAAGAGGTCGGGAAGGACCCGGCCGCTCTCGCCGTGCTGCAGGAGATGGGCGTCAATCACTGCTGCGGCGCGCACCTCA
>JACPCG010000196.1 GCA_016179925.1 Candidatus Rokuibacteriota bacterium
GGAACACGCCGAATCGCATGCGGGCTACTCCTCCGTGAGGATGCGCTCGAGCGCCCCGAGCTGCTCGGGGTCGGCGCAGCCGATCAGGACGTCCCCCGCCTGGAGCGGGCGCTCCGGCGGGGGGTTGAACACTGCCGGTGCGTCGTCGAGTCCCGGACGGCGAACACGATCACGCCGGTCCGCTCCTGGAGCCGCAGCGCGGCGAGCGTCCGGCCCGCGCCGGCGCGCCCGACCGTCACCTCCTGCACGCGCATCGCGCCCGGCTCGCGCAGCATCGCGTCCAGGAAGTCCACGACGTTGGGGCGCACCATGGCGGAGGCGAGCCGGAGCGCGCCGATCGTGGGGAGGGACACGACGGTGTCGGCGCCGGCCTTGGTGAGCTTCGGGCCCGCGTCGTCGGACACGGCCCGGCTCACGATGCGCAGCATCGGGTTCAGCTCGCGCGCCGAGAGGATCGCGAAGAGGTTGTCCTTGTCCGACGGCATACACGCGAGGAGGCCGCGCGCCGCCTCGACGCGCGCGCGCCGCAGGACGTCACTGTCGGTCGCGTCGCCGATGATGTAGAGGATGCCCTCGCCGAGCTTCCGCAGCGCGTCCTCCTGCGCGGGATCGATCTCGACGCAGACGAAGGGCCGGCGCGTGCGCAGGAGCTCCCGCGCGACATGGCGGCCCGTCCCGCCGCCGCCGCAGACGACGATGTGGTCCCGCAGCGCTGCGATCTGTCGCTCCATCGTTCGCTTCCCCCAGAGGTGCAAGAGGTCGCCCTCGACCCAGAAGGCGGTGATCGTGCCGAGTCCGTACGCGACGACCCCGAGCCCGACGATGATGAGCCCGATCGTGAACGACCGGCCGGCGGTCGACAGCGGATGGACTTCCTGGAAGCCGACCGACGCGACCGTGATGACGGTCATGTAGAGCGCGTCGAAGAAACGCCAGCCCTCGATGAGCTGGTAGCCCACGGTGCCGAACGAGATGACGCCGACGAGCAGGACGAGGATCTGCCAGAGCCGCTTCTGCGCGCTCACGCCGGCGGGACAGTCGAGGCGGGGCGCGTGGAGGCCGCCACTACCGGCGGCCGCCGCGGCCGGCGGGCTGCGCGAGCGGATCCGGCGCTTTCGGTTCCGCCTTGGGCGGCGTCACGGCGACCCAGCCGCGGCGCTTCATGCACTCCTCGTCGAGCTTGCCGCCCTTCGAGCACTCGCGGTAGTCGCGGCGGAATTCCTCGGCCGTGTATTTCTGATCCACCTTCATCCACTCGCGCTCGTCGGTGGCGCACCCGGAGACGAGCGCCGTCAGGCCGAGACCGAGGACGAGACCGCTGGCCCGCATTCGGCTCGCATTTTACCCCGACTTCGCTACAATCCGGCCGGGAGGAGCACGGCCATGCCCATCACCAGCGTCAACGGCGTCGAGCTCTACTACGAGGACACGGGCCAGGGGTTCCCCCTGGTGTGGAGCCACGAGTTCGGCGCACCTGATCCGCGGGGTCATCACGAAGCGGAAAACGATCTTCGAGCTCGAGGCGAAGCTCCACGCCCTCCGCCTTCCGACGCTCGTGATGACGGGCGATCAGGACGAACCCTGCATCGAGCCCGCGCTCTTCATGCGCCAGCACATCGCGAACGCCGGGCTCGTCATCGTGCCGATGACCGGCCACACGGTCAACATCGAGGAGCCCGCGCTCTTCAACGCGATCGCGGGCGAGTTCCTCACGGCTGTGGAGAACGGTCGCTGGGGGACGTGGGAGGCCTGAAGAGCACGTAGCCGACGCCCGCCCGCGCGAGCCAGACGCGGCGGAGGCCGTCGAGCGGGTAGCGGCGCGCGACCTCGCCCGCGGTCGCCGCCGCCGGATCGTTGACGAGCACCTCGTCGCCCTCCCAGCCGGTCAGCACCAGGAGGTGCCCCGTCGTCTCGGCAATCGCCGCGCCCGCCAGCTCGCCCGTCCCGTAGCGGACCGACGCGATCACCGGCAGTCCACGCGCGAGGCACCACGCCGCCGACTCCCAGTCGGGAAATCGCAGGAGGTAACCCGCCAGGCCGCGGCGCGCCGCGGCGACGATCGCGGCGGGCCAGACGCCGAAGCGGTCGAGCCCCGGATGGAAGATCTCGCGCGCAAGCGCCGTCAGGTCCACGCGCGCGCCGTAGTACGCGAGCACCATCGCCACGCTCGCCGGCGAGCAGATCCTGAGGCGGATCGCCTCCTCCTCTGCCATCTGGCTCACGGCCGGCACGGCGAGCCGCGCGCCCCTGCCCGGCGAGCGGCCCTCCGCCGCCGCACTCTCGCCGTCCCACGCCGAGAGACTCACGAGCCAGGGCTCCCTGAACAGCGCGCCCGGGTCGGCGGCGCTCACCCGCAGGCGCAACCGCACGGCCTCGACCGGCGCCGAGGCCCTGAACTCGTCGATGTCGGCCGCGACCGCGTCCGAGCGCTCGGCGACCGGCGCGAAGCGCGCCTCACCGATCGCCGCGCCGCCCACCCACGGCGACCACGTGCCGCCGGCCCGCCCCGAGAGCTCGAACCTGAAGCCGAACGGGTCGGGGGCGCGCGCGCTGAAGGCCGGCACGAGGTGGCGCGCCGGGCGCCGCGGGCGCCATTCCGGGAAGTCCACGACCGCATCCGCGCCGGCCATGCCGGGGGCCGGCGTCGGCGCCACGGCGCGACGGCAGGCGGGGGGAACGGCCTCGAGGAGGGCGCTCGCCGGCCAACCGGACACCGCAAGGAAGAGGTCGGTGGACACGGAATCAGGAGGGCGGAGGGTTTGTCGGGGGCGTGGGCGGGAGCATTCCCGCCCACGGCATCCCCTTCGTCATGTTGCGCAGACTTGGCTGCGCGTCCCGGATACAACCGGGAACTGGTCCTGCTCGACCTGGGCGCCGATCGAGGCCGCTAGCAGGCTCCGGACGGCGCGGCCGCTAGGTCCGGTGGTGCGTTCTCCATCCACACCTCCTGGCTGGAGTGGGCCCACGACGGCGGGCGGAGCGTCCTCCGCCTGCCGTACTCCCTCTCTACTCCCGCGCCCGCGCCTCGTCAAGTCTCTCGACCGGCCTCACCTCGCACCGCCATGATCATTTCACCGCTCGGCTCAGCCGTCGAACGGCCTCACCTCGCACCGCCACGGAGCCGCGGGTCGAGCACGTCACGCAGCGCGTCGCCGAGCATGTTGAAGCCGAAGACGACGAGCGAGATCGCGACGCCGGGCCAGATCGCCATCCACGGCGCCTTGTACATGTACGTGCGGCCCGAGCCGGAGAGCATGCCGCCCCACGAGGGGTGCGGCGGCGGCACGCCGTAGCCGAGGAACGAGAGCGCCGACTCGGCGAGGATGACGCCGCCGAGGGAGATCGTCGCGACGACGACGATCGTCGGCGCCACGTTCGGCAGGATGTGACGAGCCATGATCCGCACATGCCCGCTCCCCATCGCGCGGGCGGCCTCGATGTACGGGTTCTCGACCACCGAGAGCGTCGCGCTGCGGATCACCCGCGAGTTCGCCGCCGCCGTCAGGATCGAGAGCGCGAGGATCGTGTTCAGCATGCCGGGACCGAGCACGGCGAGGAGCGACAGGATGATGATCAGGTACGGGAAGGACTGCCAGGCGTCCACGATCCGCTGGACCACGATGTCGTAGCGCCCGCGGAAGTAGCCGCTCGTGATCCCGACCGTCGCCGCGAGCAGCGCCGCCAGGAGCACCGTGGAGAAGCCGACCGTGACGGACACGCGCGCGCCGAAGACGATCCGGCTGAAGATGTCCCGGCTCACGTTGTCGGTGCCGAACCAGAACTCGGCGCCGGGCGGCACGAGCCGCGCGTCGGGGATCTGCGCGTCGAACTCGTACGGCGCGATGCGCTCGGCGAACGCGGCCGCGAGCACGAGCGCGAGCACGACCAGCCCGCCGAACGCGCCGAGCGGCTTCCGCCGGCAGAACCGCCCCGCGCCGGCGACCGCCCGGCGCAGGGCGCCCGGGCGCGCGCGCCCGACCGCCCAGCGCTCGACCTGCTCGACCTCGATCGGCCGCGCCACGGGCGTCAGTACCGGATGCGGGGGTCGAGCCACGCGTAGGCCACGTCCACCACCAGATTGACCATTACGATCGTCCCGACGATGACCAGGTTGATCCCCTGGATCACCGGGTAGTCCCGCTCGGTGATCGCGTCGAAGAGGAAGCGGCCCATGCCCGGCAGCCCGAAGATCGACTCGAAGATCACCGTCCCGGACAGGATCTGCGCGATCTGGATACCGAGCACCGTCACCACCGGGATCAGCGCGTTCTTCAGGCTGTGCTTGAGGACCACGCGCGGCTCGGCGAGCCCCTTCGACCACGCGGTGCGCACGTAGTCCTGGCGCAGGACCTCGAGGAGCTGGGTCCGCGTCAGGCGCATGATCGACGCCGCCGACGCCACCCCCAGCAGGAACCCCGGGAGCAGGAACTGCGCGACGTGCCGCCACGGGTCGTCGTCGAGCCGCGTGAACTCGATCGGCGGGCTCCAGCCGAAGTAGATCGCCGGCAGCACGACGACGAGCGTGCCGAGCCAGAACCCGGGCACGGAGAGGCCCAGGATCGCGCCGCTCCGGGCCACGTAGTCCCGGAGCGTGTCCTGCCGGACCGCCGCGACGACGCCGATCGGGATGCCGATCAGCACCGCGAAGACCAGCGCGACCGCGCCGAGCTCGAGGCTCACCGGCAGGCGCCACGCCAGCTCGCGGAGCACCGGCTTCCCGGTGTAGAGCGACTGCCCCAGGTCACCGCGCGCGATGCGCCCCATCCACTCGACGTACTGCGCGTAGATCGGGCGGTCGAGCCCCAGCTTGGCACGCATCTCGTCGAGGTCCTGCGCGTACTGGTTCTCCTCCATCATGAGCGTCACGACGTCGCCCGGGATGAGCCGGGCGAGCGAGAACACGATGACGCTCGCGATCAGGAGCGAGGGGACGGCGACCAGCAACCGCTTGAGGGCGTACTTGCGGAGCACAGATGTCGGCACCGGGCCGGGCGGCGCCTCACCGCCCGGCCCGCCGCCTCCGTCCTACTTGTCCCACCAGGCGGCCATGAGGCGGCCGCCGTAGTCGTAGCCAAGGTTCGGCCCGAACTCCTGCAGCGCCGGATCGAGCGCCGCGTAGTAGATGCCGGAGTCGAGACGGAGGTAGTAAACCTGCTTGGCGATGTGCTTTTGGATTTCCCAGACCTGCTGGCGCCGCTTCTTCTCGTCGAGGGTCCGGCCCGAGTTCAGGATCATGTCGGTCAGCGCCGGGTCGTTCACGTGGCTCTGGTTCTTCGGCTCGCCCGGCAGGTACTGGGCGAGGAAGTTGTAGGGGTCGAGCGCCGGGAACTGCGGCCCCATCATCAGCCCCTCGTACTTGCCCTGGTACGCGGTGGCGAAGTACGCGGCGTACGGCTTCTCGTTCACCGTGACCTCGATGCCCACGTCCTTGAAGAACTTCACGGCCATCTGGACGGCGTCGATCAGCTCCTGCGAGCCGTAGGTCGCGTAGTCGAGCGTCGTGGCGAAGCCGTTGCCGTGCCCCGCCTCCTTCAGCAGGCGCCTGGCCTCCTTGGGGTTGGGCTCGTGGTACTTCGCCCCCTCCCCGAGCTGGTCGAAGGGGATCGCCCAGGCCGTGAGCGCCGCGGGCACCGGCGGGTTCTTGACGACGCCGAGCGGGGCCGTCGCCGCGGAGATGGCCTTGCGGTCGAGGGCCAGCGACATGGCCTTGCGCACCCGGATGTCGTTGAACGGCGGCTTGTCGGTGCGCATGCCGATGTGGGTCATGACGTTCGAGGGAAAGCGGACGAAGCGCGTCTGCGGGCGCTTCGCCTTGACGACGTCGAAGTCGTGCTGGCGGATCATCATCCCCGGAAACTCCGGGCCCGCGTCGATCTGGCCCGTGATGAACGCCGCCAGGCGCGCCGCCGGGTCCGGAAAGTCGATCCCCTCCACGCGGTCGATGTAGGGCAGGCCCTTCACGAAGTAGTCGGGGTGGCGGACCCAGACCGTCCGCACCTTGCTCTGGTGGCCCTCGAGCATCCACGGCCCGGTCCCGATCACGGCCTCGGGCTTCTTAAGGTCGCCGAACTTCTCGACCGCCTCCGGCGCCACGATGCAGAGCGCCATCGGGTTCGACAGGGAGTCGAGGAACCAGGCGTCCGGCTCGCTCAGCGTGAACTTGACCGTGTACTTGTCGATCGCGTCGACCTTCGCGAGCGATTTCATCATGTGCCGGTTCGCGTTGCCCTTGATCGTCATGAAGCGGTCGAAGGTGTACCGGACGTCCTCCGCGGTCATCTCGCGGCCGTTCACGGGGGGCTTCGGGTGCCACCTGACACCCTTCCGCAGCCGGAAGACGTAGGTCGTGTCGTCCTGGTGGCTGAAGAACTCGGCGAGGTCGCCCTCGTACTCGAACGTCCCGGGCTTCACGGTCGGGCCTGCCTTGTGCTTGAGCAGGCGGCCGTGCGTGAAGGAGAGGTTGATCATCGTCGTGTACGAGGCGGTCAGGTGCGGGTCGAAGTGCGGCGGCGTGTAGCCGCGGAAGCGGAAGGCGCCGCCCCGCTTGGGCGTCGCCGCGCGGCCGACCGAGGGGGCGAGCGCGGCCCCCGAGAGCGTGAGACCACCCAGCGCCAGAAGGTCGCGACGGCTCAGGTCCATGGGATGCCTCCTCGTGGTCCGGGAGTTGGGCACTCCGTCACGCGCGCGCAGCGAGCGCGGCCAGCGCCTGATCGAAGATCCCGAGGGTTTCGTCCACGTCCGTGTCCGTGAGGGCGAGCGAGACGTAGATCTTGTTGGCGGCCTTCACGACGCCGCGCTTCAGCAGCTCCTGGTTGAATCGCTTGATCCGGTCGCGATCGGCGGTGAGCGTGGCGCGGTAGTCCACGATCGGCCGGTCGGTGAAGAAGAGGTCGAAGACCGGCGGCTCGCCGCTCACCTGGGCCGCGAGCCCGTGCCGGCTGACGGCGGCTCGCAGCCCCTCCCGCAGGCGCGTCCCGGTCTTGAACAGCCGCTCGTAGGTCCCGGGCTTCCGAAGCTCGGCGAGCGTCGCGAGCCCTGCGGCGCAGGCGATCGCGTTGCCGTTGAAGGTTCCCGCCTGCCAGACGTAGTCGGGCGTGCCCTCGAGGGCGGCGTCGAAGTGGCGCATGATGCTGCCGGGCCCGGCGACGCACGCGAGCGGGAAGCCGCCGGCGACGACCTTGCCGTAGGCCGCGAGGTCCGGCACCACGCCGTAGTACGCCTGGGCGCCGCCGTACGCAAAGCGGAAGCCGGTGACGATCTCGTCGAAGACCAGCGGGAGCTCGTGGCGCCGCGTGACGGCGCGGAGCCCCTCGAGGAAGCCGGGCGCAGGCGGGATCGTCCGCTGGTAGGGCTCGACGATCACCGCGGCCAGCTCGGCGTGATGCGCGGCGATGAGCGCCTCGGTCGTCGCCAGGTCGTTGTAGGGCGCGACCAGCATCTCGCCCTCGATCGCGTGCGGGATGCCGGCGGAGTCGGCCATGGGCGCCGGGAAGGCCTTCGGCGAGCGCGGCGCGGCGCTCATCAGCGCATAGTCGTGGGTGCCGTGAAAGCCGCCCTCGAACTTCAGGACCTTCTCGCGCTTGCGGAACGCGCGCGCCGCACGGAGCGCGAAGAAGGTCGCCTCGCTCCCGCTCGACGTGTAGCGCACCTGCTCGGCGCACGGCACGGCGCGCACGATCTCCTCGGCCAGCTCGATCGCGGGCTCGTTGAGGAGGAAGTACGACGTGCCGCGCTTCATCTGGCGCTCGACGGCCTCGACGACGGCGGGATGAGCGTGGCCGAGGAGCATCGGGCCCGAGCCCAGGAGGTAGTCGAGATAGCGGCGGCCGTTCATGTCCCACAGATAGGCGCCCCGGCCCTCCCGCACGACGAACTCGAGCCCGGGGCCGCTCCGGTGGCTGCCGAGCACGCCGCCCGGCAGGACTTGCGCGGCGCGTCGTAACAGGTCGTCTTGACCGGCCATAATGAGCACACCTCTCTCAGGCCACCCTCGGGGTGCAGTGGCCTCGCGGGCCTCGCGACAACGTCGCGGCGATGATAACCGAGAACCCTACCCGGTCAAGAGCACTCCCGAGCCCGTGAATCCTCCCTGTTTGAGCAGCGTGAGCGCCCGGTTGGCCTCCTCGAGCGGGAACGCGGTCGTCTCCGGGCGGATCGGGATCCGCGCCGCCTCCGCCAGCAACTCCTCGCCGTCGGCCCGGGTGTTCGCGGTGACACTCCGGACCGAGCGCTCGTAGAAGAGATGGCGCTCGTAGTCGAGCGCCGGCACGGGCGTCATGTAGATCCCGGCGAGCGCGAGCGTCCCGCCCCGCGCGAGGTTCTCGAGCGCCCGCGGCACGAGATCGCCGATCGGCGCGAAGACGATCGTGCCGTCCATCTTCGCGGGCATCGCGTGATGGAGATCACCGACCCATGCGGCGCCGAGCTTCCGCGCCAGCTCGCGGTGCGACGGCTCGCGCGTGCAGACGAACACCTCGCACCCGCGGGCGCGCGCGACCTGCAGCGTGACGTGCGCCGAGGAGCCGAAGCCGTAGATGCCGAGCCGTCCGCCCGGCGCCACCTCGCTCCGCTTGAGCGCGCGGTACCCGATGATCCCCGCGCAGAGGAGCGGCGCCGCGTCGGCGTCCAAGAACACCGGCGGGATCCGGTACGCGAACGCCTCGGGGACCAGCGCGTAGTCGGCGAAGCCCCCGTCGGCGTGCCAGCCGGTGAACTCGCTCTCCTCGCAGAGGTTCTCGCGCCCGCTCACACAGAACGCGCACGCGCCGCACGTTCGGCGGAGCCACGCGATCCCGACGCGCTCGCCCGGCTCGAAGCGGGACGCCCCCGGGCCCGATCGCTCGACGCGGCCGACCACCTGGTGGCCCGGCACGATCGGCGATTTCACGAGCGGCAAGTCGCCCTCGACGACGTGGAGGTCGGTCCGGCAGATGCCGCACGCGCTCACGCGCACGAGGATCTCGCCGGCGGCCGGCTCCGGCGCCGCGCGTTCCTCGAGGCGGAGCGGGCCGCTCTCGATCGGCGCCTGCGTCCGGAGCGCGAGCGCCCTCGCGGTCGGCGCGCGGCCCCCCAAGCCCCTCGGCGCGCTCACTCCATGCCCGCGCGAGCCAGGACCTTCCGGGCGCGCGCCAGGTGCGGGGCGTCGACCATCTGGCCCCTGAACGTGAAGGCGTACACGCCGCGCCGGGCGTGCTCCTCGAAGGCGGCCACGAGCTCGCGCGCCTCGGCCACGGCGTCCTTTCCCGGGGTGAAGGCCTCGTTGATGACGGGGATCTGGTTCGGGTGGATCGAGATCTTGCCCGTGAATCCCATCGCGACCCCCTCGTCGCACTCGCGCCGGAGGCCATCGAGGTCGGCGAGATCCGTGTAGACCGTGTCGATGGCGTCCACGCGGGCGGCGGCCGCGGCCACCGCGCACATGACCCGCGCGTGGCGCGGGATGTCGAGGTAGCGCCCCTCGGCGTCGCGCACGCGGGAGAGCCCCATCGCGGCGCCGAGGTCCTCGACGCCCCAGGAGATCGCCACGATGCGGGGCGAGGCCGTCGCGATCTCGCGGATGTTCAGGAGCCCCTCGGGCGTCTCCGTGGCGATCGGCGTGAGCCGCGTCGCCCCGTGCGGGATCCCGTGCCGCTGCTCGAGGCCGTCGAGCGCCTGGGCGATCTCGCGGAGGTCGCCCGCGTGCCGCGGCTTCGGCACGACGTAGCCGTCGGGACGCGCCGCGATCGTCTCCTCGATGTCCGCCCGCCCGAGCGGGCCCCAGATCGGGTTCATCCTCACCCAGCGCTCGCGCCCGCCGAAGTCTCGGTTCCTGAGCCAGTCCGCGACGATCGGGCGCGTCGCCGCCTTGCGGTCGGGCGGCACCGCGTCCTCCAGGTCGAGGATGAGGCCGTCGGCCGCGAGCGTCAGTGCCTTCGCGAGCATCCTCTCGTTGCCGCCCGGCACGAAGTGGAGCGAGCGCCGGCGCCGGCTCATGCGGCCTTCTTCCGCATCATCGCGTTCCGGCGCGCGACCATCACGACCTCGCCGTGCTGGTTCCGCGCGCGGTGCTCGAAGGTGACGATGCCCCACTGCGGGCGCGACTTCGACTCGCGCTTGTCCACGACGACGGTCTCCGAGTAGATGGTATCGCCGTGGAAGACGGGCTTCGGAAACTCGATCTTGTCGAAGCCGAGGTTGCCCACCGTCGTTCCGAGCGTCGTCTCGCCGACCGAGAGGCCGACCGCCACGCCGAGCGTGAGGAGGCTGTTCACCAGCGGCTTGCCGAACTCGGCCCTCGACGCCGCGTGGAAGTCGATATGGAGCGGCTGGGGATTCATCGTGAGGCACGTGAAGAACACGTTGTCGGCCTCGGTGATCGTCCGGCCCGGCTGGTGCTGGAACGTCTGCCCGACTTCGAGCTCGTCGAAGTATTTCCCCGCCATCACGATCTCCTCCTCGGTGGCGTGATGGTATAACATCCCCCACCACGATGGAATCCACCCACACCTCCGGGAGGAGTGACGGATGATCTACGAGTACCGCGCGTACTACGTCATGCCGGGGCGCATGCCCGACATCCAGAAGCGCTTCGCCGAGGTCACGATGAAGCTCTTCGCCAAGCACGGGATCGGCGTCGTCGGCTTCTGGGAAACGGTCTTCGGCGAGTCGAACGAGCTGGTCTACATCTGCGCCTACGACGACCTCGCCCACCGCCAGCGCGCGTGGGCGGCGTTCATGGCCGATCCCGAGTGGCAGGCCGCGAAGCGGGCGAGCGAGGCGAACGGGCCGCTCGTCGAGCGCGTGGTCAACAAGATCTGGAAGCCGACCGGCTTCTCGCCGCTCCAGTAGCGGATCCATGATCTGCGACGTCGCGATCGTCGGCGGGGGCATCGTCGGCCTCGCCACCGCGCGGGCGCTCCGCGAGCGGGCCCCGCACGCACGCCTCGTGATCCTCGAGAAGGAACCGAAGCTCGCCTCCCACCAGACCGGCCACAACTCGGGCGTGATCCACTCCGGGATCTACTACCGGCCCGGCTCCGCCAAGGCGCGGCTCTGCGTCGAAGGCAAGCACCTCATGCTGCAGTTCTGCGAGAAGCACGGGATCCGCGTGGACCGCTGCGGCAAGGTGATCGTCGCGACGTCCAGGGCCGAGCTGCCGCGCCTCCACAGCCTGTACGAGCGCGGCCGGGCCAACGGCGTGCCGGTCGAGCTGATCGACCCGGCGCGCCTCCGCGAGTTCGAGCCCCACGCGCAGGCGCTCTCCGCGATCTGGTCGCCCTCGACGGCGATCGTGGACTACGGCGAGGTCGCCGACGCGATCGCGCGCGAGCTCCAGACCGGCGGCCTCGCGATCGAGACCGGCGCGCGCGTGACGGCGATCGCGCGCGGCTCCGACGGCGTCGAGATCGCGGCGGGGCGCCTCGCCGTGCGGGCGAAGCGGCTCGTGAACTGCGCGGGGCTCTACTCGGACGCGGTCGCCCGGCTGGCGGGAGCGAAGACGGAGGTCAGGATCATCCCCTTCCGCGGCGAGTACTACATGCTGCGCGCCGAGCGCCGCG
Source organism: Candidatus Rokuibacteriota bacterium (assembly GCA_016179925.1). Taxonomy (GTDB): domain Bacteria; phylum Methylomirabilota; class Methylomirabilia; order Rokubacteriales; family CSP1-6; genus JACPCG01. The sequence goes on from JACPCG010000196.1 coordinate 11,538, forward strand.
CGCTCGTTCGGGGCCTCATCTATCCCGTCCCCGACCCGGAGTTTCCGTTCCTCGGCGTCCACCTGACGCGCACCGTGCACGGCGAGGTGGAGGCGGGCCCGAACGCGGTGCTCGCCTTCGCGCGCGAGGGCTACCGCTTCGCCCGCGTGAGCCCGCGCGAGCTCGCCGCGACCCTCGCCTACCGCGGCTTCTGGCGGATGGCGCGCCGCTACTGGCGCATGGGAACGTTCGAGATGTACCGCTCGCTCTCCAAGCGGGCCTTCGTGCGCGCGCTCCAGCGGCTCGTACCCGCGCTCCGCCCCGAGGACGTCGAGCGCGGCGGCGCGGGCGTCCGCGCCCAGGCCGTGAGCCCCGACGGCTCGCTCGTCGACGACTTCCGGATCGTCGCCGAGGCCGACGCGATCCACGTCCTCAACGCGCCCTCGCCCGCGGCGACCGCCTCGCTCGCGATCGGCCGCCACATCGCCGGCCTCGCCGCCGACGCCTTCGACCTGCGATAGTCCGCGCGGGTCGCGCCGCGAGCGCGTGTTCGCCGTCGCGAGGCGGGGCCGACGGGCGCGGGCGACAGGGGTCGCGGGACCCGTCCCCGCCGCGTGGAGCGCGGACCGAGCGCGCCCGGATGGAGCCCAGCCGCAAGGGGGCAGCGCCCGCGTGCCGCGTGGTCCCGCGGCCCCCGTCGCCCGCGC